>NZ_CP028844.1:832500-974745 GCF_003058325.1 Methylobacterium currus | reverse complement strand
GGCACGCGGGATCTCGACCGCTTCGGCGGCCTGATCGGCTCGATGCCGGTCTTCAGCGGCCTGTTCGGCCTGCTCGCCTTCGGCTCCCTCGGGCTCCCGGGCCTGTCCGGCTTTATCGCCGAGTTCCAGGCCGTCGGCGCCGCCCTGCAGCTCTCCGCCTGGGTCGCCGGGTTGGCCGTCCTCGCGCTCGTCGTCACGACCGCGGTCTACCTCCGGCTGGTGACCGGCCTGCTGATGGGGCGGGCGCCGGCGGATGCACCGGCCCTGCCACCCCTGACTGCGGGGAGGTCTGGTCGGCGGCCGCGCTCGCGGCCCTGTCGGTCGCGGTCGGGATCCTGCCCGCTACCCTGGTCGCGTTGCTCGACGGCACGACCGCCGCCCTGGCGCACCTCCCGTGACCGGCGGGGTGGCGATGGGCGGCTGCATGGATCTCGGGGCGGTCGCGCCCGAGATGGTCCTGGCCGGAACCGCCCTGGCCCTGGTCCCGGCCGCCGGCTGGGCCCGCGGCCGGTGGCGCCGCCTACCCGCCGCGCTCGCGCTCCTCGCCCTCCTCGCCGCGATGGGCCTGACCGTGCCGATGCTGACGGCCACGCCGCGGGAGGCCTTCTGCGGCACCTACGCCGTCGACCCGTTCCGGGCCTTCTACCAACTCGTCATCGAGGCCGGCGCCGTGGTGAGCTTGCTGTCGCTCGCCTCCCACTTCCGGGCGAGCGAGCAGGAGCCGCACCATCCGGTCGCACTGCTCATGGCGACCGTCGGGGGCATGGGGCTCGCGGCGGCCACCGACCTTGGCCTGATCGTCCTGTTCTTGCAGATGGTGAGCTTCCCCTCCTACCTGCTCGTGCTGCTCGTCCGGAGCGACGGGCCCGCCCAGGAGGCGACGCTCAAATATTTCCTCTACGTGCCGCCGCGCTGGCGGTGATGGCCTACGGGCTCACGTTCCTGTTCGGCCTCACCGGCAGCCTGAACCTGCGCGCCATTGGTGCCGGCCTCGCCGGCGCCGACCGGGCCTGGGTCGCGCTGGCCTTTGGCCTGGTCGTCGTCGGCTACGGCTTCGAGATGACGCTGGTGCCGTTCCACGTCTGGGCCCCCGACGTGTTCCAGGGCGGCACGGCCCCGATCTCCGGTTTCGTCTCGGTCGTGCCGAAGGCGGCCGCCTTCGCCGGTCTCCTCCGCCTTCTGCTGGAGGCGATGCCGGGGGCTCTAGCTGCTTGGCCCTCCGTGCTCGCCCTCATGGCGGCCGCGACGATGACCTTCGGCAATCTGGTGCGCTCCGCCAAGCAAGCCTGAAGCGGCTGCTGGCCTATTCCAGCATCGCCCAGGCCGGCTATATGCTGATGGCGGTCGCGGTCGCCGGTCGCGTCCCCCAGGCGCTGCCGGCCATCGGATACTATGTCGTGGCCTATCTCCTGATGAACCTCGCGGCGTTCACGGTGGTCGCGCAAGTCGAGCGCATGTCCGGCAGCGACGGCCTCGCGACGGTGCGCGGCCTCGGTCGGCGCGCGCCGTGGTCGGCGGCGGCGCTGACCCTCGCCCTCCTGTCGCTGGCCGGCGTCCCGCCGCTGGCGGGCTTCGCCGGCAAGGTGTTCCTGCTGTTGGCCGCCATCGACGGCGACCTCGCCTGGCTCGCCGTGCTCGCGGCCGCCAACATGGCGGTGGCGCTCTCCTACTATGTCGCCGTCATCGCCGAGATGTACTTCCGGGAGCCCGAGCGCCCCGAGGGGGTGGCGCCCGGCGTCGGGTACGCCTTCGCGCTCGGCCTGTGCTCGGCGGCGACGCTGGCCTTCGGCATCGCACCGAGCGTGCTGCGCGGCGTGGCGCAGCTCGGCGCGACGCTGCTGCGATAGCCGAACGCGATGCGGGCCGGTACGCTCTAGCGGCATGGTCGTGAATCCACCGGCCCAGGATCTCCGATCCGGCCCGGTCTCGGTCGGCCTTCGATCCGCGCTCACCCGGCAGCCCCAGGGCCATGCACCGACGCGCGGCCGCCCTGCCGGGTGTCGCGGGCGCGCGGACGGCTCGGATTGATCGAGGTCCGAAAGATGCCGTTCAGGCAAGGGGAGGTAGCGCGATGTGCATCGGATCGGCTCGAGATCGATCCCGATCGACGCGTGCAGGCCGCGATCCGCCTCGGCATCGACAAGGTGGCCGAGCTGGGCAGCGTGCGCCAGGCCCTGCTCTGGTTCCTGGAGCACGGGCTCGATCTGCCGACACGTGTCAACGCCGGCCCGGTCGTCTGGCGCCGCCCCGCTACTCGACGCTTCGCGAGTTCATCGCCAACCCGGCCTATGGCGGCGCCTACGCCTACGGCCGCAGCCGCGTCACGGCCAGCTACGACGCGGCCGGCGCCAAGGCGCGGGCCAGGCGCACGCCGCGCTCGGAGTGGCTGGCGTTGAAGCCGGGCTCGCATGAAGGTTACGTGGAGTGGGAACGGCGGAGGCGATCCGGGCGATGGTGAGCGAGAACGTTCCGACCAGTTCCCGCGGCGCGCCCAAGCTCGGTGCGGCGCTGCTCGCAGGGTTGCTGCGGTGCTGGCGCTGCGGGCGCAAGCTCAGCGTGTAGTACACTGGAGCCAAGGGACAGATCCCGCGCTACGCCTGCGTGCGCGGGCGGATCGACTATGGAGAGCCGAACTGCATCGCCTTCGGCGGTCTGCGCGTCGACGATGTGGTCGAGGCCGCGCTCCTAGCGGTCATGCAGCCGGGCGCGATCGAGGCGGCGCGGGCAGCCGAGGCGCAGGCGAGCACGCGACGCGACGAAGCGCGCGAGGCGATGGTGCGAGACCTGGAGGCGGCGCGCTACGCGGCCGACCGGGCCTTCTGGCAGTACGATGCGGCCGACCCCGAGAACCGTTTGGTGACCGGCGAACTCGAAGCGCGCTGGAACCGAGCTCTGTCCCGGGTCGGCGCCTGCGAGACGCGCATCGGCGCGCACGACGCGCTCGCCCCTCGGCCCGCCCTTCCTCCGGTCGCGCTGGAGACGCTCGCCGCGGACCTGCAAGGCGTCTGGGCAGCGCCGACGACGGATGCACGGCTCAAGAAGCGGATCGTGCGCACCCTGATCCACGAAGCGGTCGCGGACCTCGACGAGGCGCGGGCCGAGATCGTGCTCACCCTGCACTGGATCGGCGGTGCTCACACCGAGCATCGCCTCCCGCGTCGGCGACGCGGCCAGCGGACCAGTACGCCTGCCGATGTGGTGGAGGCCGTGCGCGCGCTGGCGCTGATCGCGCGTGACGACGTGATTGCGGGCGTGCTCAACCGCAACGGCGTCAGGACGGGGCACGGCAACCGCTTTCACGCGCGAGCGCGTCACGGCGTTGCGCTCGCAATACCGCATCCCGGTGTTCCGCGAGGCCGCGGCGGGCGACGAGCCCTGGCTGACCCTGACCCAAGCCGCCGCTCGTGTCGGCGTCGCCGCGCGCACGCTTCGTCTGGCGGCGGAACGGGGCGAGGTCGATGCCATGCATCCGCTCGCCGACGGACCTTGGGTGTTCAGCCGCGCCGCTCTCGACGGCCCGGGCGCCAAAGCCCTCGCGCAGGAGGCATCGAACCGCGGCAAACACCGCGCGGTACCGCATCCGGCGCAACAATCCCTCTTCGCCTCAATAACATAGCGAGATGTGCGTTCTGATGAGCAGTTGTAATCGTCCCGCCACGCGCTCAGCACGGCCCGTGCGTGGCCGAGGCTGCGGAACAGGGTCTCGTTCAAGCACTCGTCCCGGAGCCTGCCGTTGAACGACTCCACGAAGGCGTTGGGAAGCTTAGCTACAATTGGAGCTCGCCCACCGACGGCCCGGCCACCACCGCGGGAGGTCCGACTGCGCGCGGCCCTCGCGGTCAGCGGGTCAGCGCGCGTCTCCGGCTCAGCCGCGCTTGTCTGGGTTCTGCTGGCCGGACCCGCCCTGGTTCTGCCGGTCCATCATGGTCTGCATCATCTTGTTGCAGTTACCCATCATCTTCGACATCTCCTGCATCATCGGCATTATGCCGTCACCCTGCATCATGCCGCCCATCACCCCCTTGTCCGAGGGTGCGGGGTTCGTGGCAGTTTCGGCCGAGGCAGCGGCGATGCCGGCGAACAGAGCAAAGCCGAGAGCGGCGGGTGCGAGCTGCGAGATCTTGGACATAAATTTCTCCTGTCGTCCGTGCGTTTCGAAGTAGTCCTGCCTTCGCGCTACTCGCGTGCGAAGACCTTCGGGGCGCCGTCGCTGATCTCGTAGACCGTGAACGGCGCCGTCTTCTCCCCGTCCATGCCCGGCGAGCCCGCCGGCATGCCCGGCAGCGATATGCCCCTGATGGCGGGCCGCTCAGCCAGCAGCCTCTTGACCGCGGCGACCGGCACGTGTGCCTCGACGACGTAGCCGTCGATGAGCAGCGTATGGCAGCCCTGGAGCGGCTCGGGCACGCCGTGCTCGCGCTTGAGTGCCGCGAGCGCGGGAGTCTCCTCGACGGTAACCGCAATCCCGTTGCGCTGGAGCACCTTCGCGTAGGCGTCGCAGCACTGGCATTGCGGGTTCTTGTAGAGAATGGCGGTTTGGGCGCCCTGCGCCGCGGCCATGGACGGCACGGTCACCGCAAGAAGAACGCCGACGAGTGCACGGCGGTGGATCATGGCATGCCCTTCCGGCCCGTCTGCCCTACTGGGCCGGGGTGATCGACTGAACGGTGTAGGAGCCCTTGCTCCCACTCAGAGTAAACTTGACCTTCTCGCCCGGCTTGACCTTCGAGAGATCGACCGAGGAGGCCGCCGGGAACTCCATGTGCATGGCGGGCCAGTTGATCGCCGGGATCGGCTCGTGGTCGAAGGTCACCTTGTGCTGGCCCGTGTTCACGGCCGCGACGGTCCCAGTGGTGCTGGCCGTCTGCTGCTTTCCGCTCTCCGCGCCAGCCTTGCCGCTCATACCAGTCATGTCGCCCATCGGCGCGGCCTGCGCCTGCACGCCACCCGCGAGCAACAGCGCGGCGACAGCCGCAGTGAGCGCGCTCTTTCGGCTCGATTGGCCAAGATCAGACATCGGTGGTCCTTCTTTCTGATCCGGCTGGCCGGGACGGCTTAGGCGCCGCCCTGGCGAGAGCCCGGACGCTCCTTCGAGGCGGAGGGCGCGCGCGTTGCGGCCCCTTCACATCGAACATTCGGACCCGGCGCAGGAAAGGTTACAATTCGCCGCCGGCTGCCACAGAATACAAGCCGCGGCACCGACGTCGTCCTACGGCTTCCCGGCCCGACCCGACCGGGGGGGACGCCTGGAGCGGGCAGGTGTCTTGTCGACCGAGCCGATCACCAGGACGCCATCGGTCGGTTCCGATGTCCGGGGCGGGTTCCGGTTCGCGCCCAGACGGAAACAGTCCGGGACGTTATCCATTCAACCCGCAGAGGCGTAGCGCGCCGTAGTCGAATTCACAAAAACTCCGGGGAGCAGCACAGAAAAGCTGCGTCACATGACAAGATATTCTCCGGATTTGACTGGATCTTGGTGCGTCTTGTATAAACTCGGAATGGCAGGCGAACGATTATAGTGGGAATGTCTTTCGAGTGAGCGGCAGGGCGGCCAAGCGGATCAGACCGAGCTGACGCGGGTGGCCGACGCGGAGGGCCTCTTGACGAGAGCGTGCGCGGTCGCAAGGGCCCACTCGGAAAGCGTTCAGCATGCGAGGACAAGTCCCGAGGTCAAGAGCGGACGCCCAGCCGAGTGTGCCGCCGCCGCGGGATCGCGGACGCTGCGGGATTTCGCGTCCGGCCGGTCGCATCGCAACGTCGCCGGTGCCGGGGCTCAGTGCCGTCTTGCGTCAGGCGGCGAACAGCAGGTGCACAGGTCCTGGGGTGAGAACGACAGCGTGTCGTCCGGAGCTCCCCTCGGCGACGGCACCCCGCGCAGGCGGTTGTGGATCGCCGTCGCGGCGATGGCGGCCTGGCCCATCGCGACGCTGATCTGGTCGAGGCTGCGCACCACGTCGCCGGCGGCGAACAGGCCGTCGGTCGAACTGCGCTGGTGCTCGTCTGTCACCACGCAGCCCTTGTCATCCAGACGGGTGCCCAGACCGTGCACAAGGTCGGACCGGGCGTCGCTGCCCAGCGCCGCGTAGAGCACATCGAACGACCGGCACGCCCCGCCGAGCATGTCGAGCGCACGGACCTGATCCCCCTCGACGACCACGCGCCTGACCGGCTCCTCGACGATCACGATCTCGGCCTGTGCCGCTTGCCGACGCTCCTCCTTCGTCAGCACCAGGGACCGACCCAGCGACAGCAGAGTGATGTCGGCGGTGTAGGTCCGCAGAAACAGCGCTTCGTGCAGCCCGCTGCTGCCGTGCCCGATCACCGCGACCCGCTTGCCCATAGCCTCGTAGCCGTCGCAGATCCCGCAATGGCGCACCAGCCCGCGCCGGATCGCGTCCGGCACGTCGGGCAGGTCCGGCTCGCGGTCGACAACCCCGGTCGCCAGCAGGATGGTATGGGCCGGGATCGGCTCCCCGTCCAGCGTGGCCAGGAAGACGCCGTCCGGCCGGCGCTCCAGGCGCGTGACGGACCCCGGGACGATATGGGCACCGTACTTGCGCGCCTGTTCCGTCATCCGGCCCAGAAGCGCCCGGCCGTGAATGCCTTCGGGAAAGCCCGCGTGATTGTGCGAGGTCGGGATCAGGGCCGCACGGCTTGCACCGGCATCGAAGACCTGGAAGCGCCGGCGGAAGCGGGCCAGGTAGATCGCGGCCGTAAGGCCTGCCGGTCCACCGCCGATCACGAGGCAATCCAATACACTCTGCGGCATGGTTCCGGCTTCCTCTCGTGGCGTGTGATGAAAACTTTTCCCGATGGTCGGGGCGACGCCGCCCCGCACTCACTCGGCGGGATTGACCAGGCGCGGCTGCACGCGGACCAGAGCCTTACCAGGCTTCGGAGTGCCGGTGCGAGGAGGGCTTCGGTGCGGAAGCCCACGCGCCTTCACTAGGCCATAGATGGCCGGGATCACGACGAGCGTCAGCACGGTCGAGGACACCATGCCGCCGATCATCGGCACCGCGATGCGCTGCATGACCTCGGACCCGGCACCCGTGCTCCACAGGATCGGCACGAGCCCGGCCATGATGGCGACCACCGTCATCATCTTCGGGCGCACGCGCTCGACCGCCCCCACCATGATGGCTTGGTACAGGTCCGCACGTGTCGCCTCGCGGCCCGCGGCGGCAACCGCGGCCCGCTGCTCGTCCCAGGCATGGTCGAGGTAGATCAGCATGATCACCCCGGTCTCGGCCGCCACGCCCGCCAGGGCAATGAAGCCGACGGCCACCGCGACCGATATGTTGAAGCCCATCCACCAGAGCAGCCAGACCCCGCCCACCAGCGAGAACGGGAGTGACAGCATGACGATGAGCGTCTCGGTCAGGCGCCGGAAGTTCAGGTAGAGCAGCAGGAAGATGACGAGCAGCGTCACGGGCACCACGATCTTCAGCCTGGCCTCCGCCCGCTCCAGGTACTCGAACTGGCCGCTCCACTGGACGCTCATGCCCTGCGGAAGCTGGACCTCCCTGTTGACCGCGTCCCGGGCCTCGGCGACGTAGCCGCCGAGATCGCGCCCGGCCAGGTCGACGAAGATGTAGACGGCGAGCTGCCCGTTCTCGGTGCGGATCGAGGTCGGCCCCCGGGTCAGCTGGACCTTGGCCACCTCGCCCAGCGGCACCGTGCCGCCGGCCGGCAACGGCACCTGCACCTCGGTGGCGATGGATTGCGGATCCGAACGGAAGGCGCGGGGGTAGCGCACGTTGACGGTGTAGCGCTCGCGCCCTTCGACCGTGTTCGTGACGCTCTCGCCTCCCAGCGCCGTCGCGATGACGTCCTGCACGTCCCCGACCATCAGGCCGTAGCGCCCGAGCGCCTCCCGGTCCGGCGTGATGTCGAGGAAGTAGCCGCCGATGACCCGCTCGGCGTAGGCGCTGGACGTACCCGGCACGTTCCGCACCACGGCCTCGACCTCGCGAGAGACCTTCTCCATCTCAGTGAGGTCGGTGCCGTAGACCTTGATGCCCACCGGCGTGCGGATGCCGGTCGAGAGCATGTCGATGCGGGCGCGGATCGGCTGCGTCCAGGCGTTCGACACGCCGGGGAACTGCAGGGCCTTGTCCATCTCGGCCTTGAGGCTCGCCAGCGTCACGCCGGGACGCCAATCCGCCTTCGGCTTCAGGGCGATGATGGTCTCGAACATCTCGGTTGGGGCCGGGTCCGTCGCCGTCGAGGCACGCCCCGCCTTGCCGTAGACCGAGGCGACCTCGGGAAAGGACTTGATGATGCGGTCCTGCGTCGCCAGCAGCTCCCCGGCCTGGGTCACAGAGATGCCCGGCAAGGTCGTGGGCATGTACATCAGGGTGCCCTCGTTCAGGTCCGGCATGAACTCGGAGCCGAGCTGGCGGGCCGGCCAGATGGTCAGGCCGAGCGCCGCCACCGCCAGCAGGATGGTCAGCACCTTGGCCCTGAGCACAACCCTGATGACCGGGCGGTAGACCCAGATCAGCAGCCGGTTCAGCGGGTTGCGATGCTCGGGGATGATGCGCCCGCGCACGAACAGCACCATCAGGGCCGGCACCAGGGTCACCGACAGGAGCGCCGCCGCCGCCATGGCGAAGGTCTTGGTAAAGGCGAGCGGCCCGAACAGGCGCCCTTCCTGGCTCTCCAGGGTGAAGATCGGCAGGAAGCTGACCGTGATCACGAGGAGGGAGAAGAACAGCGACGGACCCACCTCCGCGGCCGCCTCGACCAGGATCTCGACCCGCGGCTTGCCCGAGGGCGCCCGCTCCAAGTGCTTGTGGGCGTTCTCGATCATGACGATGGCCGCGTCGATCATGGCGCCGACCGCGATGGCGATGCCGCCCAGCGACATGATGTTAGCGCCGATCCCGAGGAGATGCATGGCGCCGAGCGCCATCAGGATGCCGACCGGCAGCATCAGGATGGCTACGAGCGCACTGCGCAGGTGCAGCAGGAACACGATGCAGACGAGCGCCACGATGACGCTCTCCTCGACGAGCGTGCCCTTGAGCGTCTCGATGGCGGCGTCGATGAGCTGCGAGCGGTCGTAGACCGGCAGGATCTCGGTGCCCTTCGGCAGGCTCGCGGCGACCTCGGCGAGGTGCGCCTTGGCGCCCTCGATGACGTTGAGGGCGTTGGCGCCGAAGCGCTGCAGGATGATGCCGCCCGCGACCTCGCCCTCGCCGTTCATCTCGGTGATGCCGCGCCGCTCGTCCGGCCCGAGTTCGACCCGGGCGATGTCGCGCACCCGCAGCGGGGTGCCGGCCTCGGTCTTCAGCACGATGTTTTCGATGTCGGCGATGCTCTTCAGGTAGCCGCGCCCGCGCACCATGAACTCGAACTCGGAGAGCTCGACCGTGCGGCCGCCGACATCCGCGTTGCTCGACCGGATTGCGTCGCGGAGCGCCTTCAGCGAAATCCCTTGCGCACGCAGCCGGTTCGGGTCGACGACGACGTTGTACTGCTTCACGAAACCACCGACGCCGGCGACCTCGGCCACCCCCTCGGCGCGCGAGGCCCCGAAGCGCACGACCCAGTCCTGCAGCGAGCGCAGCTCGGCAAGCGTCTGCTGCTTGGCCACGATGGCGTACTGGTAGACCCAGCCCACGCCCGTCGCGTCGGGCCCGAGCGTCGGCGTCACGCCGGCCGGCAGGCGTTTGCCGGCCGCGCTCAGGTATTCGAGCACGCGCGAGCGGGCCCAGTACGGGTCGGTGCCGTCCTCGAAGATGACGTAAACGAACGAGACCCCGAAGAAGGAGAAGCCGCGTACCACCTTCGACTTCGGCACCGTCAGCATGGCGGTGGTGAGCGGATAGGTGACCTGGTCCTCGACCACCTGCGGGGCCTGCCCCGGGTACTCGGTGTAGACGATGGTCTGCACGTCCGAGAGGTCCGGGATGGCGTCGAGCGGCAGGGTGCGCACGCTGTAGAGACCAGCCGCCACCACGAAGACGGTGCCGATCAGCACCAGGACGAGGTTGCGGGCCGACCAGGCGATCAGGCGTGCGATCATCGGGTGGCCTCCGTGGCCTGCGCCTGCGACTCGGCGGCGGACTTGGGCGCCGCCATGCTCTGCAGCGCCGCCTTCAGGTTGCTCTCGGCGTCGATCAGGAAGTTGGCCGCGGTCACGACCTGCTCGCCGGCCTGCACACCCTCGCGGATCTCGGTGTAGCCCTCGCCGCGGGCGCCGACCTTGACCTCGCGCGGCTCGAAGCGGCCCTCGCCCTTATCGACGAGCACGATCTGGCGCGCGCCCGTGTCGATGACGGCATCGTTCGGGACCGCCACCACGGGCTTGGCCGCGCCAGTCCCGATCTCGACGTCGGCGTACATGTCGGGCAGGAGCACCCCGTCGGGGTTCGGCAACTCGATGCGCACGCGGGTGGTGCGGGTTTGCGTGTTCACCTGCGGGTAGATCAGCCCGACCTTGCCGCTGAAGCTGCGCCCGGGCAGCGAGCGCACGCGCACAATGACGGGCTGGCCGACCTTGACGCTGCCGAGGTCGTACTCGGGTACCTCGGCCAGCACCCACATCGTCGAGATGTCGCCGATCCGGAACAGGGTGTCTCCGGCCGACGCCTTCATGCCCTCGATGGCGTTGCGTTCCAGGACGACCCCGTCGCGCGGGGACGACCAGGTGATGGCCATCGGCACCTTCCGGGTGCGCTCCATCTCGTCGATGACGGCTTCCGAGACGTTCAGGTTCTGCAGGCGCCGCCGGGAGCCGTCGAAGCCCGGGTTGGCGATGAGCTGGGCCGCCGCCGCGTTGATCTCGGGCGAGTAGACGTGGACCAGTGCCTGACCCTTGCGGACGCGGTCGCCGGTCGTGACGTTCTCGACGTGGTCGACATAGGCGTCCGAGCGTGTCGCCACGACGGTGACGCGGCGCTCGTCGAGCGTCACGGTGCCGGGCACCCGCACGGCTCGGCTGACGACGCGACGTTCGGCCCGCTCGGAGCGGACGCCGGTGCGCTGGACCTTACCGGGCGAGATCTTGACGATGTTGCCGTCCTCGGCCTCGCCTTCGTAGACGGGGAGGTAGTCCATCCCCATCGAGTCCTTCTTCGGCACCGGCGAGGTGTCCGGCAGGCCCATCGGGTTGCGGTAGTAGAGGATTTTTCGGGCCCCGCCCGGGGGCGCAGCGTAGGTGGCGTTCGCCTCGGCCTCCTTCGCGGCGGGCCGGGGCTCGAAGTCGACATCCTCGCCGACGCGTACGGGCCGGTAGTCGCGGCCATCGGGCGTCCTCGTCGGCGTGAGCGCATAGGCTGCCCTTCCATCGGGATCACGGTAGTACAGGATTGGGGCATCCGCTGCCGGACCCGCCTCGTCCCTGACGAGGAGCGTGGAGACCGGGCCCGGCAGCCAGGCCGGCAGGGGCCAGTGGACCTCGCCGGCCTTCAGGCCAAGCACGAGTGCGCCCACGAGAGCGGCTGGCGCGAGTGTGAAGCCAGCGATCCTGGCGGCAAGGCGCACGGGACCGTAACCGCGTCCCTGAATTTCGGAGATGTGGAAAGGCGTCCTCTGGTCCATCACGGTACCACCTTGAGCGCGAGCTGGTTCTGCACTGTGCCGATCTCGCCCTGCACCTTGGCGGCAAGCGAGAGCTGCCAATCGCCCGCCATCGTGAGATTGGTCTTGAACCGGTAGAGGCCGGGCTCGGTCGCGGGCTGCGACTCCAGCTCCGTCGTCATGGTCGGCATGCCGGCGGGTGCCATGTCGAGGCGGTGCGCGAAGATGATCGCGTCCGGGACTGGCTTGCCCGTTGGCTTATGCACCAAGCGCAGCGCCAGCGTCGCCTCGCCCTGCTTGGCTTGGCTCCCGACGAGATTGAAGGCGTAGTCCTTGAGCGCGGCAGGTGCACCCGCCTCGGAGTTCGTGCCTCGGCGCGGCAGCCAACCGGCAAGAGCGGCCGGAACGTGGTCTGAAATCGCGCTCGGGACCGCCCAGGTCCCACGCCCCAAGCCGTAGCCGAGGCCGATGGCAGCCAGGAGCATCGTGGCAAACAGAGCGATGCCCACGATCCGTCTTGCTCGACCGCCGCCAGGGGCGGTCTCGAACTCCTCGAAGTCGCGAAAGGGCGTGTTCTGATGCATTATGGCACTGCCTGCAGGACGAGCCTGCCTTGGACCGGGTCTGGAAGTCCGGGGATCTTGGCCGCGAGCGTGAGCGCCCAGCCGCCCTCCATCGAGAGGTCGGTCTCGAAACGGTAGTAGCCGGGCAGCGCGTCGGCCTGGAGCTCCAACGGAGCGGTCATCGTGTTCATGCCGTCAGGCGACATGTCGATGCGGCTGATGAACAGGATCGCATCCGGAACCACTTTTCCGGTCCGCTCGTCGACGAGCCGGACCAGAATGGTTGTGCCGTAACCCTGCTTCACCTCGCGCTCGACAAGCTCAAAGGCGTAATGGCCCGAAGAGGCGCGGCTGAAGGAAGATGCGAGGGTCGCGCCGGCACCCATGAGAAGCAGCACCAGCACGAGTGCACGCCACAATGAGAGCCGCCGCTGCGCGGGGGGGGCCGCAGCACGTGCTGCGGCCAGCGGAGGCGTGCAAGGTGGGGCGCTCAAAACTCAGGCCCGCCCGACGTGTTGCCGAGGTTCTGCTGAACAGGCGAACGCTCCGGGAACTGCGCGTTTCCGCGGGTGCTGCTTCGGAAATCCCGCCTCTGCAGGTCGCGAGGGACCCGAACGTGGCCCGTGCTGCCAGCGAGGCTTCCGGTCGTCACCGGCTCGCGCAGCGCGTAAGCCGAAGATCGATCATGGTGGTGTCGCTGCGGGCCGGTTCGTGCCTGTAATCCCGGCGCGGCGATTGCCGGATCGGCCAATATCAGTGAGGCAAGGATGATGCCAACCGTGAGCTTCATGACGCCTCTCCGTTGACTGGAAAGCGCTATCCGTTCAGCGCCATTACTGACGAGTTCGGGGGGCAGGATTTTTTCGTTACACTCGACGGGTTGCCTTCAGACTGCGACCGCTGCTGGCGCGAGGGTGCCTCTCAGCGTCCCGTTAGTATTGCGGGCCGCCGGCGGTACCGCCGAGGTTCTGTGCCTCCGGCGCTCGTTCGGGAAACTGCGCATTGTCACGCGTGCTGCTCCGCATATCTCGGCCGAGCCCGCCGCGAGCGTCTAGCTCCGAGCGAGAGCCGTTGGGTAAGCTCCCGGTCGCCTGGGGGCCGATGCCGGGGGCGGATCGAGCCTGAAGGATCGATGCCGCGGCAGGATCCCGGGTGCCGGAGTGAGGATTGGCCGATGCAGGCGCCACGAAGGCCGCGAGAGCCAAGACGACAGCGAAAAAATTATTCACGATTGCACCCCGAAGATGATGTGCAGAGGCATGATCATCAAATTTACTGCCGTTACTTTGAGTTTGGCAGATCGATGGTTACACGCCGTCTTGCTTTGGCGGAGCGCGTTGAATGTCGTCGGTCTGCTTGGCGGGTCGGCCCGAGGCATCTTCCGTCGAGATGTCAGGTCGTACGTGGGATGCGGGAAATCCGGGTCAGGGACCGTGACGAGCGCCCAGGTGGCAGGCCGCTCGGGTTGAGGCTTGTCCGTGCTCGCCAGGGGCCAGCGGTCAGGCGGCTTGCGCGCGGACTTGCGGTAGCTCGCGCACGGTGAGACTGCGCTTGACCGCGTCCTGCACCTTCTCGAAGGCGCGGACCTCGATCTGCCGCACGCGCTCGCGGGACACGCCGAACTCGCCCGAGAGATCCTCAAGGGTGATCGGATCGTCGGCGAGGCGCCGCGCCTCGAATATGCGCCGCTCGCGCGGGTTCAGCACGGAGAGCGCGTCGCGCAGGGCCGCTAGCCGGTTCTGGCCCTCTTCCGCGGCGGCGAGCACCGTCTCCTGGCTCGGCCCGTCGTCGGCGAGCCAGTCCTGCCACTCGCCCTCGCCCTTCTCCTGCAAGGGCGGGTTGAAAGCGCCGCGAGTCATGTCAGAAGTTTGGCCGACGGGAGTCCGGCCGACGGGTCGCCGGGCGGCGGGGGACGACGTTGACCGACCCAGTTGTCCGGACGGCATCCGGCGCTCCGAGATTGCGGGGCGCCGCTTGGTGCACGCCAGGCCGGAAGCGAAGCGGCACATTGTCGATCCACCCGGCCAGGGCGTATCCCGGCAGCCCGGCCATCATAGCAATGCCGGCGAGGACAGTGATCATCTTGCTACTCATGGTGGAACTCTTTGCTGGCTCTAAAGCTTGCTACTTCTGTTCTTGATTTCGGATGTCCCGCCAAGTCCGTTACAGCGCCTCGAACTTTTCCCAGTGGTTCCGCCGGCGTCGCAAGGAGCCGACGCGAACGCCCATCGGCGGGGACCGCTCCTCCGCCCGAGGAGAGGTTTCGCACGGTCGGGCAGCCTCAATCCTCGGAATGGGGCGGAGAGAACAGGTAGAACCCGTCACGGCTGGCCGCCTTCCGGGCCGCGGCCGCCCTGAAGCCCGGCGGCCTGAAGCCTCGCTTGCCCAGGGTACCCCGGAACTGCCAGCCCGCATCGGTGAGAAAGACCGGGATCGGGAGGCTTGTCGGAACTGCGCAGAACAGGTCCTGGGCGAAGCGCGACTCGAAGACGACGTAGGAGCGCGTCGGGGTCTTCGCCGGGGCGGCGGCGAGCTTGGCGCTCTGGTCCCAAGGTCCGGTGCGGCCTTCCCGCGAAGCCGGAATTCCGCGGTCCGCCCGCCTCCCCCTCGGCGGCCTCATACGCCTCGAAGCCACTCTGACCATGTCCGGCCAGGTGTCTCCGATCCTCGATGACGGCGTGTTGGCGCCGTGTATCCCGCGCCGCTGCGGAGCGCGACCGGCGCGATCCGCGCCCGCCGCAAAGGCCCGCGGTGCAAGCCGCCGCGAAACCCCGCACGATCCACCTGCGACATCCAATCCATGGTGCTAAGTTCGGAGGCAGCAAACGCTTCGTTACAAGGTGGGCTGCCCGAACCACGCCTGTTTGACGCCGGTACACCCGCTCAACTCATGCGCGGCAAACCGGTCGCCCAGCCGATGCGCGCCCTTTCGGGGCGTGCGGCGGCCTGGTATGCTGGGCTTGATATCCTAGCTCCGGTCCCGCCCCGTCTGCGCGTAGTTCCTGACCCTCGCCCTCGTGGCAAGGTTCGCGCTGCATGGCGTGCAGGCCGCGCACATGAAGGCGGCCATGCCCGTGGCGGCGCTGCAGGGGCCGATGCCGGACGGCTGCGACGGCTGCGACGAGGCAGGGAAAGCCTCCGGGGCCAACTCGCTGCTGTGCGCCGGTTTCATCGCCGTCGCCCTGCGGCGGCCGGCCCCCGGATCACCGGGCCCTCGGTCGCGTTTGCGCTAGCGGATGTCGACGGCCGGAGCCTGCACGGACCGCCCGATAGCGCCTCTGGCGACGGCCCCTGGCCGGCCCGGGATCGGGCGGCCCCTACAGCATTCCAGAACGAAACCGATGTCGTTTCACCCTGACCCGGCCGATGGCCGGCTGTCCTCGGCGCGCACCCACGCACGCGACCATTCCCTCCCCGGTCCGACGCCTGACCCAAGCCATCGGGCGAGGGGCCGAGCGAAGCCCCATCACGACCTACCCCTTCCTGACCGGTCCCCGTTGCCATCGCACATGCGGGCAGCTGTAACCATCGGGCCCTGCCTCGCGAACTCAGTTACGAGCGCGTGATGATTGCGAGTGAGACTGAGCTCAGGAGCCTGATGAGGGCCAGCCTGGACGGCGACGCGGCCGCGTACCGGGCGGTTCTCGACCGGCTGAGCCTGTATCTGCGCGCCTATTATCGCGGAAAGCTCCACCGCGCTGGACGAAGTCCGTCCGAGGCCGAAGACCTCGTGCAGGACACGCTGATAGCGATCCATACGCGGCGACATACCTACGACGTAGATCAGCCGTTCACCCCTTGGGCGCAGGCCATCGCCCGCTACAAGCTGATCGACCACCTGCGCCGTACGCGCACTGCGATGTCCAATGTGCCCATCGAGGATGCGGGCGACCTTGAGGCACAGGACGACCATGCCGGCGTGGAGAGCACGTATGACCTGGATCGACTCCTGGCCAAGCTGCCCGAGAAGATGCGGCGCGCGATTCGCTTCGTGAAGCTCGATGGCTTGAGCGTCGCTGAGGCCGCCAGCCGGACCGGCATGTCGGAATCCGCCATCAAGGTCAGCGTCCACCGGGGTCTCAAGGCCCTGGCGTCCGCGATCAGCCAAGGAAGGGGACGATGAGAACGAACGAGCTGATCGAGATGCTCAGCACGAACATCGAGCCGACCGACCACGGCCGGCTCAAGCGCGGCCTCGGCCTCGCCGCGGCGCTCGGCACGGGGGCGGCGCTCTGCGTCGCGCTCCTGTCGCTCGGGGTCAGGCCGGACCTCCACAATCACGGGGTGCTCGGCTTCCTGTTCCTGAAGGTCGCCTTCGGTGCCGGTATCGTCGTCTTAGCCGGGTGGCTGCTGACGAAGGTCGCACGCCCGGGCGGCGAGACCAGAGCTCGACCCTGGGTCGCCGCGACGCCGTTCCTCGGGGTCATGCTGCTGGCCGCGTTCAGCCTGGCTTCGGCGCCGAGCTCGCACTGGGACAGGATGCTTGTCGGCCACATGTGGCTGGAGTGCCTCGTGTCGATCCCGATCATCGGCGTGCTACCCTTCGCCGTCCTGGTCTGGGCCGTCCGCCGATTTGCCGCGCCGACCGACCTTGTCCGGACGGGCGCGCTCGTCGGGATGGCCGCTGGCGGGATCAGCGCGATCGGGTATGCCCTGAATTGCATGGACGACTCGGTCCCGTTTGTGGCGCTCTGGTACGGCGGCACCATTGCGTTCTGCACCCTCGCCGGCGCCCTGCTCGGGCCCCGTCTCCTGCGGTGGTGACCTAGGGGAATATCAAGGTTTGTGCGCTAAACCGCGTTTTACGGGATGGAAGAAAAGCCATGACCTGAAGGATCCCCTTACTCTGATGCGGCACATGCAAGCAGGGCAGCATGGACTGCGCTGCTCGTTGTCCCGCTGCCCATCGTCTCAGTGGGAAGGGTGCAAGATCACGCTGCCGCTGAGGAGCACATCAGAGGATGAAGCCAGCATGCTGAAGAGGTTGAACAGAGTGCCGGCCAGCAACAGAGCGAGCAGGGCGTGCCGAAAATCCCGCGCCGCCCTGCGCGCCACGTGCGGTCGAACATGCCGCCGCCGCCCGGGCTGCGCGCGTCCGTACGGTACTGTCAGGCGGCCCATTTTCTTGCTCATCGCCCAGGCTCACCAATCCTGATGGTGGACTCGCGCTCAAGAGAAAGTTCCCCGAGCGAGAAGATCCCGCAGGTCCTCATCCGCCGTCCATGATCCGCTCGGCCTTGCCCTTGCTCGCGCGCACACGCGCCGCATACTCGGCCCACAGGCGGCGGACGACCGCCAGTGCGGCTCGCCGGCTCAGGTCTGCCAGCAGACCTGTTGGACGTTGAGCAACACGGCTGAGCGAGGCGTCCGGCAGAGGGGCTTTCGCCAGCGGTGACCCAAGAGCGGACAGGTGCTCTCGCGCCCAGCGGCGTAGGCAAGGGAGCGCTGGCTCATGCGCTCCTCACCATGCCCAGCCCGGTACTTCATCAGGGTACGGGCGACTGAGCGGATGCCGGAGTGCGTCATCGCTCAAACAGAAGCAATCAGCTCACTTGGCTGTCTGGATCCGAGTGATGGCGAGCTGACCGTTGACCCGGTCGGCCGAGAACTTCACCGTGTCGCCCGCCTTCAGCCCCTTCAGCAAGGCAGGATCCTGGACCTTGTAGGCCATCGTCATCGCATCCATGTCGATGTTGGGGATGCGCTCGTGATCGAGCGTCACCTTGCCGCCTGCCTCATCCACCTTCTGCACCGTGCCCTTGACCAGCGGCGTGTTTGCAGTTGAGGCAGGCGCAGAGGCGGCGGGCGGCTGAGCCGAAGAGGGCGCTGCCTGCGCCTGAGCTGAGCGCGCCTCGGCCGCGTTCGCCTGCCCCGGGCGATCGAGCGGGCCCGCGCCGGAGGGCGTCTGGTTCGGCTGCTCCCGGTAGCCTGGCTCGCGGCTGCGCACCCGCCAGGTCTTGAGCGCGTCAATCCGCTCCTGCTGCTCATCCTGGATCTTCTGCGCCACCGCGCGCAGCTCGCGGTCACCGCCGTAGTTGAGCTGCGCCTTGGCCAGGAACAGCGTCTCCTCGAAGCTGGCAATGAGGAGGGCGGCAAAGTCCTGGTCTGGGTCGCCCGTCAGCTTGGTGTTCTTGAAGCGGTCCGATATCACGCTACGCACGCGCTCGAACTCTCCGGCCGCGCCGCGCGCCGGCTGCGCCTCGGCAACGGGCGCAAAGCTAGGAGAGGCGAGGCTGAGCAGGGCCGCCGTCAGAACGGCGGCGCGGGCGGTGGGGCGCGTCATGGGGGTCTCCTCAGGCTGAGATGAACCGGCGCACGGGTTCCCGATGAGGGGTGGGGTGAACGACCCGCGCGGCGAACTTCGGAAAGTGGCTTGCCCCTTTACCGAACCGTCGAGCCGGCGATCCAGGCCATGCCCGGAGTACGACCGGCTCGGTTTTGAACGAGCACAGAGCTCAGTGGTTCTCGTGGCCGCCGGTGTTTGCGGCGGTGCGGCGCTTGCGCGGGTCGACCACGCGCAGATCGGTCTCCCGCGCCCGCTTGCCTCTCGGCGTCTTCGGATCACGGCTCGGCTCAGGAAGGGGCTCGCCCGTCCATTCGTAGGCCAGCGTGCCCTTCGGGTGCTGGTACCAGCCCGGGTCGCTGTAGTCGTTAGCGGCTAAACCGGCACGGACCTTCATCACCGTGAACATGCCACCCATCTCGACCGAGCCGAACGGGCCGGTCCCAGTCATCATCGGCAGCGTGTTCTCCGGCAGCGGCATCTCCATCTCGCTCATCATGCCGCCGCCGGTCGAACCCATCGGCATGTAGCCCGGCGCGACCTTCTGTATCTGCTTGGCGGTGCTCTTGAGGTTCACGCCGATATAGGTGCGCACCGAGTGTCCCATGGCGTTCATGGTGTGATGCGACTTGTGGCAGTGCATCGCCCAGTCGCCGAGCGCGTCGGCGTTGAACTCGATGGCCCGCATCTGCCCGACGGCTATGTCCACCGACACCTCGGGCCACTGCCGTTCCGGCGGGATCCAGCCGCCGTCCGTACCGCTGACGTGGAAGTCCACGCCGTGAACGTGGATCGGGTGGTTGGTCATGGTCAGGTTGCCGATGCGCATGCGCACCTTGTCGCCCTGGCGCACCACGACCGGATCGATGCCCGGCCAGACCCGGCTGTTGAAGCACCACATGTTCATGTCGAGCATCGTGTTGACCTTTGGCACGTACGACCCGGCCTCGATGTCGTAGGCGTTCAGGAGCCAGACGAAGTCACGGTCGACCCGCCGCTCGGCGGGGTCGCGCGGATGCACGACGAAGAAGCCCATCATGCCCATCGCCATCTGGATCATCTCGTCCGAGTGCGGGTGGTACATGAACGTGCCGGAGCGCCTGAGGATGAACTCGTAGACGAAGGTTTTGCCCGGCGGGATGCCGGGCTGGTTGAGGCCGGCGACCCCGTCCATGCCATTGGGCAACGTCTGCCCGTGCCAATGCACGGCGGTGGCCTCCGGCAGCCTGTTGGTGACGAAGATGCGGACCTTGTCGCCCTCGACCGCCTCGATGGTCGGCCCGGGCGACTGCCCGTTGTAGCCCCAGAGATGGGCCTTCATGCCAGGTGCCATCTCGCGCACGACCGGCTCGGCCACAAGGTGGAACTCCTTCCAATCGCCGCGCATGCGCCACGGCAGGGTCCAGCCGTTGAGCGTCACCACCGGCTGGTAGTCCGGCCCGGTGGTGGGCACGAGCGGCGGCTGCATGGTCGCCTTGTCCATCGAGGGTGCCTCGGGCAGACCGGCCGCCTGCACGCGTCCGCTGATCATCGAGGTGCCCGCCAGGATCAAGCCTCCGGCCCCGAGCAGGCCCCTGCGCGATAGATCGGTCATCGTCCCTGTCCTCGTCTCACGTTCCGACCGGATTGCGCCGGCCGCGCTCTCAGCCTCCGGGGGTCGCCGCCGCCAGGGTCGCGCCGCCGCCGCCGGCCACCCCCTCGACGCCCGCGCTCTCGCCGCCGAAGTTCCCGCCCGAGAAGCCGCCGCCCACCACCGCAGCCTTGAGGTCGGTCGCCGCGATCCAGAAGTCGCGCTGCGCCTCGATGGCCTGAATGTTGCTCAGGATCCGGGAGCGGGCGTCGATGATCAGGGTCGTCACGTCGATCAGCATGCCACTGTACTGCAGCAACGCCTGGTCCTGGATCGTCTTGCGCAGGGGCAGCACGCTGCCCTGGTAGTGCCGGGTGATATCGTACTGGCCGCGGTAGCGCTGGTAGGCCTCGCGCACCTCCGAACGGGCGTTGACGGCGCGTTCCGCGAGGCGGTTGGCGGCCCCCAAGTAAGCCTCCTTGGCACCGCGGATCGCAACGGTTCCGAAATCATAGATAGGGATGACGAGGTCGATCGAGTAGCCGCGCTGGAACGTCTTGTCGCGGCTGACATCGAAGCCACCCTGGCTGTTGGGTGTGAAGGTCTTAGTGCGGTCGTAGAGATCGGAGTAGCCGACATCGAAGACGCTGATGAAGCCGCTGGCCTGGTTGAGGCCGTACTGGAGAGCCAGCGACTGCAGCTCGAAGCGGGCGACCTGGATGTCGGCGCGCTTCTTGACCGCCTCCGCCTCGATCTGGGTACCCGTGACCAGATGCTTGGGCAGGGCCGGAAGGCCGTTCGGCAGTTTGAAGTCGATCTCGCGGCCCCAGAGGCCGAGCAGGCGGACGAGCCGCTCGCGCTCGACCCGCTGCAGCACCCGCGCCTTGGCCAGCTGCGCCCCGAGCTCGCTGTAGAAGGCATGCTCGCGCGCCTGTTCCAATTTGTTCAGCGCTCCCGTCTCGCCGAGCTGCTTGGCCAACGTCGAGGCGGACTCCGCGCTGGCGAGCGCCTGCTCCAGGTAGGCGGTCGACTGATTGGCCGACACGGTGCGATAGAATTGGCGCCGGGCCTCGCCGGCGAGCCGCAGCACCTGCTCGGCCGCGCGGTACTGGTCGGAGCGGAAGCGCTCGCGGGCGACCTCGGCCCGAACCGGCAGAGTGGCGAGCTCGAACAAGCTAATCACGACCTGCCGCGAGACCTCAACCGCGAAGTCGCCGCCGACGCGGGACAGCGTGAGGCGGGGCACGGGCGGCAGGGTTGCTTGAACGAACTGAGCCTCCGAGATGCCGAGATCGTTGAAGGCGGCCTGGAGGGCACGGTTCTTCAGAAGCGCGACCTGCACGGCGCTGTCGGCCGTGAGCGGGCGACGCAGGAGCTGCTCAACCCGCGCCTCGGCGGTGAGCGCAACGCCCTCTTCGTTGACCTTGACGATGTCCTTGCGCAGTTCCAGCGCGGCATAGTTCCTGGCCACCGAGAGACCACCATCTTCCGAGAAGCTGGCGCAACCGCCGAGAGCCAGGCCGAGGCTCGCGAGGCTCGTCCACGCGCGCAAGCGGCGGCCCCGCATCGAAATTTCCGCATGATCCAGCGCGGCGGCCCGGCGTGACGGACCCTTCATCGGATGCCCCTTCTCATAAGATTGTTTGGTGTTCGGGGCAGTCAGGTTACGAAATGCCCTCATCACCGCCCTCCCGTGTCGCGTTTGCCGCCCATGCCGGGCATGTTCATCCCAGGCATCTTGGAATGGTCCATGCTGTCGCCGTCCTGGGACGCGCCTCCACCTTGAGGCTTGCTCATTCCAGGCATCCCATCCATGCCGCTCTGGCCCGACTTGCCGTTCATGCCGGGCATCTTGGAGTGGTCCATGCCCTCCATGCCGCCCTGGCCGGGCTTGGGCGTAACCGCGCGGTTGAGCTCACGCCAGTCCTTTGGGTCGACGACGTCGTAGCGCTTCACGCCGGCGACTACGGTCGTGTAGCGGGGCGGGCGCACGGCGATCCTCGGATCGGCCGGCTGGACCAGGTAGGCGGGCGGATCGCTGCAGCCGCTGAGCAGAGCCGAACCGGCGAGGGCAAGGGGAAGAAACATCCGCATGGCTTAGTCTCTGGGTGATCCGCAGCATGGCGGCTGACCGAAGCCCGCCGTGGGCTTTGGCGCGTACATGACGGATGGGGGTCGCGGCTTGAAAGGCGCGAGAGCGCCAGGGCGGCTCAGCCCTGCCGGGGCGGCCGCTCGATCCTGTTCAGGTGCGGCGATGGCACGAGGGGCCCAGCCACGAGGCGGGCTACCACGACGGGACGGGCCTCGCGCTCCAGGAGCGATCCTGTCCCACGCGGCTGGAGGCCATGTGCGGCAGCTGCATTGCAGCAGGGCTGGCGCGGGTTGTGCGCGGCCCTGTGACCCGTGCGGACATGGCGACTTATGCGGGCATGATCGCAGGGTACCGCGCCGATCTGGGGCGCCTCAGCCTCCGCTGCGGCGAGATCCGCTTTTGCGGCCTGTGTGTGTCCGATCACAACGGCGTCGGCTGAGGCGGCCGAGCCCGCGAAGGCGCTCGTCCAAACCATCAGCACGAGGGCCGCGGCAGCCAGCAGGAGAACGGCGATGGTGTGCGGCAACCGCAAGATCGGACAGATCCCTTCAACATCTGCCAGGGTTCCACGCGGCCCACCCGTTAACAAGCCGTTGATGAGCCCCGAACGGCGAAACCGCAGCGGTGTTGGGTTCTTGCCACAAACATCGAGCAGCGAAACGGTTTCGTCGGTCAGCCGAGGATCAGTGCGGGTCGTGGTCGAATAGCTCGGCCATTCGGCTTTGCCCTCACAGATCCGGGCGTGCGGCTTTCCCGCACCCGGCTCTTCGCGATCCGTGTTGACGCCGACCGCCACGATGACGGCGACCGAGACGATGCGGTGGTTCTGGCGCACCTTCACATAGGTCGCGTCAATCCAGAGGTAGGGCCACTCGCCCTCGATCGGCTGATCGAGGAAGGCGTTCACCCGTTCATCGATCTCCTGGACCAGATCGTCGACCGCGCGGGTCGAGATGCCCTGGATGTAAGCCTCCTAGATCACCGCGGTCAGCGCCTTCTCGGTCATGCGGCGTGGCTCCAGGAAGCTGGGGAAGTCGCTCCCCGTCCTCAGTCGCGGGGTGCGCAACTCGACGATGCCGACCCGCGTCTGCCAGTCCCGGTCACGGTACCCGTTGCGCTGGGCCGGTCTGTCCGGGTTCTTCTCGCCGTGGGCGGCACCGGTCAGGCCGGCCACTTCCAGTTCCATCAGGCGCTGAGCGGCAAAACCGATCATCTCGCGTAGTACCTCTGCGTCAGCGCTCTTCTCAGCCAGCGCCCGCAGGCTCATCATGGCGTCGGTCATCGGGGGTCTCTCGGGTTCGGGGTTGGTGGCTCACAACCCGATCCTAACCCGTCACCGCCGATGGCCACCCCCGCGGGAGATCCCGCCTGCTACAGCGCTGTGAGGGCGCGCAGGCGGGCTCTCCCGCTCTCGGTCAGCTACACCACTCCAAGGGACACGACCCCTAAACCCACCCTGCCACTTGTCCGGTCAAACAGGGTGCACTCCACCCAGCCGCTCCCCATTTTTGCGCCAGAGCTATCTTCCTTGAACCATACTGACGTGGAGCAGCGCGGCGCCGTGATCGCCATTCTGGACCCCTTGCACGATGTGGCCCATGCCATAGCCGGACTCGACTACCCTCACGATCACTGGTGGATAGCGCTCGTCGTCCTGCTCGGCCTCTTCCTCGCGCCAGCCGGCTTGGCTTGGCTGCTCCTCCGCCGCATCGTCTCGGCGCTCCGCCTCCTGAGATGGTCCGGCGCGACACTGGACCGCCCGGGCACTGCGCTCGAGCCCTATCTCTTGCGGCATAGCAGCAGGTTGCAGGTCCGGCTCGCGCTGCTCTCGGTCCTGACGCTGCCCGCGGCGTGGCTGCTGCTCGACATCCCCAAGCACATCATCAACCACGCGCTCGCTGCCGGTGACGGACACGGCGGAATGACCTTCCTGGGCTGGCACCTGGGTAAGACAGAACTCCTGTTCGCGCTCTGCGCCAGCTACCTCGGGGTGCTTAGCGCCAGCGGGCTCGTGAAATACGCCGCGAACCGGGTGCGCGGGCGCGTGAATGAACGCACCGTGCGCCGCCTGCGCTTGGCCATCGTGCGACGGACCCGCGGGGAGCGCGACCCGACCGTGCGGGCGGCGCTGGCCGCCATGGCGGTCCAGGAGGTCGAGCCAATCGGCTATTTCGCGGGTGGCCTGCTCGTCGTCCCCCTGATCCAAGGAGGCACTCTGCTCACCAGCCTCGCCTTCCTGCTTGCCCAGAACGCGGCCCTCGCGCTCTCCGCGCTCATCATGCTGCCGGTGCAGGTCGTCCTCCTCCCGCGGCTCCAGCGGCGCCTCAACGCTAGCACGCGCGAACGGGTGCACGCCACACGCGTGCTAACCGGCCTGCTCACGCATGATCATGGTCCGACCGACGGCGGCACGCCTGCGAGGCGCGCGGCCCGCCAAGCGGCCGAACTAGAGCGCTTGCGCATCGCGATCGCTGAGTTGAAAGGGCGGACGAAGGGTCTCTACAACTACACATCAAACCTCACGCCGTTTTTCTTTTTCAGCATCGGCGGGTACCTCGTCGTCCAAGGCCGCCTCTCCCTCGGCGCGCTGATTGCGGCGCTCACGGCCTACAAGGAAATCACCCCGGCATTGCGCGAATTATTCGACTTCGCGCAGGCCTGGTCGGACGCCCGGGCCCGCTTCGAAGAGGTAACGCGCGCCCTTGCGCCTTCGGCGAGATTACCGCAGGCTACGCGCCTGGCAGGCGGGATGGCGGCGGAATAGAACCCGCCGCGTATTACGTCGCCCGGCTGACCTGACCGGCTGGCTTTGGACCGGGCTGATTGAGAGGATCAGCCTTGGGCTACCGGCCGCCCGCGCCTGTCACCTTCCCGGATTTGGCCTTCCGGCTACCCATTGGCGCAGCCATGCAGTAGCTTCCCAATCGGCCCGGTCCAAAATACCGGTCAGGTCAGCTCCCGATCTCCCGATTAGCGCTGGCGTCCCATGGTGCTCATATCATGCTGCATGGGCGTGCCCGGCATCGAGCTGGTCGTGGGTGTCGCGGCCGGCATGGGGTCGCTTGTTGCCATGCCCTGCATGCCAAGCGTGCGCTGCCGTGCGCGCACCTCGAGCGTGGGCCCGCGCCCGCCCTTTCCCGCCCCGATGCGGGCGGGGTTCATGTCCGGCGCTGCCGTCCCTGTCTGAGCCGCAGGAGCTGCTCCATCTTGGACCTTGTAGGCCACCGTACCAGCAGGATGCTGATACCAACCCGGATCCTTGTAATCGCCCCGCGCCAAACCCTCGCGCACCTTCACGACCGAGAACATGCCGCCCATCTCGACGGACCCGAACGGTCCCGTGCCTGTCATCATAGGTAGGGTGTTCTCAGGTCCTGGCATCCCCATCTCAACCATCGCGGCACCGCCGGTCGAGCCCATCGGCATGTAGCCTGGAATGAGCTGCCCGACCCGCTTGGCGACCTCGCGTTGATCGACACCAATGTAGGTGCGAACGGAATGCCCCATGGCGTTCATGGTGTGATGCGCTTTGTGGCAATGAATGGCCCAGTCGCCTGGGTTGTCAGCCTTGAACTCGAACGCGCGCATGGCGCCGACCGGTAGGTCGATGGACACCTCCGGCCAACGGGCGCTCTCCTTCACCCAGCCTCCATCCGTTCCCGTCACCTCGAAGTCGTAGCCGTGCATGTGAATGGGGTGATTCGTCATGGACAAATTGCCCATCCGCACCCGCACGCGGTCGCCTTTCGCGACGACCAACGGATCGATTCCGGGAAACGCACGCGAGTTCCAGACCCAGATGTTGAAGTCCGTCATGGTGGCGACCTTCGGCACGTAGGCACCTGGATCGATGTCGTAGGCGGCGGTCAGGAAGATGAAGTCGCGGTCGACCCGCATGAAGGCAGGATCTTTCGGGTGCACCACGAACGAGCCCATCATCCCCATGGCCATCTGAAACGTCTCGTCCGCATGCGGATGGTACATGAAGGTGCCCGATTTCGTGAGCACATACTCGTAGGCGAAAGTCTCACCGGGCTTGATCGTCGGCTGCGTGAGCCCGCCGACCCCATCCATGCCGGAGGGCAGGATCATGCCGTGCCAGTGCACCGTGGTGTGCTCGGGCAGCTTGTTGGTGACGAAGATGCGGATCTTGTCGCCCTCGACCGCCTCGATCGTCGGTCCCGGGGACTGGCCGTTGTAGCCCCACAAGTGCGCCGTCATGCCGGGCGCGATCTCGCGCTCGACCGGTTCGGCCACAAGGTGGAACTCCTTCCAGCCGTCCGCTGTGACCCGCCAGGGCAGGGTCCAGCCGTTGAGGGTTACAACTGGGTTGTAGTCGGGCCCGGTTTTTGGAACGAGCGGTGGCTGGGTCGTGACCTCGGCCATGCTGGCCGCCTCCGGTACCGAGGCGGCCAGCACGCGGCCGCTAACCGAAGCCGCCCCGACAAGCATCGCCCCCGGCCCAGAGACGGCGATAAACTCTCGACGGTTCATCGAGGGGCCTCCAGCAACTTCATGGCTTCATCTGAAAATACACTATGGAGAGCGCCCAGCCCGGCGCGCCCCGACCCTCAGTTATAATTAGCTCTTCTTATCTTCTTTCCGTATTTTCGCATGCAATTCCTTAAGATCCTTCTCATTCTGCTGGGCGGTCTTGCGTGCTTCCCTTGTCACGTCCGCATCTTTCGTGTGCTTCAGCACGATTTCCGACATGTCGATCGCGCCCTGATGATGGGCCGCCATGCTCTTCATCCACGCCATCCCAGGATCTGAATCCATCATTCCGTCCATCATGGCCTTGTTCATCTTGTCCATCGCGGCCATGGTGTCCTTCTGGAATGGGGTCATGTTCTGCATGCCAGACATGCCCTGACTTCCTTGCATCTGCATACCGGGCATTGATCCCCCTCCCTGGCCCGTTTGAGCCTGCTGGGCCGAAGCCGGCAGTGCAAAGCCGAGAAGGACGGCGGCGATCGGCAGCAGCGACGTATGACGCATCATGATCTCCTGTTCGGTCGGTGATTATCGAGCAACGTTTCCAGGGCTCATTGGGTTCAGCGCAGCGCCAACGATCCCAGCTCCGTACGTCGCGAACAATCCTGCCAAGATTCTAATCGAAAACCGGCGTGGCGAACGCGCGGTCCGTGTCCACGACGTGATCGAGCGGGCAACCGGGACGGCAGCGCGCTGCACGCTGGCGGATGCGCCCATGGCGCGCTTGCAGGAGATCCCGGTCTGGATGCTCGATCCCGTCGCGTGCGGCGCGACGCGGGCAGCGGCGCAGCCGGTCGCGGCCTTGTCCGCACTCATCAGCTTGCACGCTCTCCTCGCCGCCGCGAGGGGCGGCGCAGGCCCTGTCCCGCGCCGAGCAACGCTCGCATCGCCCGAGCCCTCGGGAGATCGCCATGCCACAGCCTCCACGCCGACCGCGCCGGTCGGATCCGCAGCTCGACCTCGGCCTGACGCAAGAACCGGCGAAGCTCACGCCGCCGGCCTGGAGCGCCCTGCCGACGGCGACACAGCAGACCCTCACCCGTCTGCTGACCCACCTGCTCGTTGCCCACGCCGACAGCATGCCACAGCCGGATGTCCGGGCCGGAGGCGCCGATGAGCGCTGAGAAGATCGGCCCGCAGCACCGGGCTCGCAAGGCCGTCTTCTCCGTCCGCCAGTCCTCGGTGCAGCAGGTCCAGCACAACCGCGAGAGCCAGGCTCTGCAATACGCCATGCGCGAGCGCCTCGTCGGGCTCGGCTTCACCGAGGTCGAGGTGATCGATGAGGATCTCGGCTGCTCGGCCGCCGGCGGGACGCCGCGCGCCGGCTTCGAGCGCATGGTCGCCGAGGTCTGCCTGGGCAAGGTCGGCGCGGTCGCCGCCCGCGAGGTCTCCCGCTTCGCCCGCAACAGCCGCGACTGGCAGCAACTGGTGGAGATGTGTCGCGTCGTCGATACCCTGCTCGTCGATCAGAAGACGATCGACGCGCCGCGTCTCGGCAACGACCGCCTGCTCCTCGGGCTCAAGGGCAGCCTCAACGAGTACGAGCTCGACCTCCTGCGCCAGCGCTCGCTCGCCGCGCGCTACGAGAAGGCCCGCCGGGGTGAGCTCGTGGTCGCGGCGCCCGTGGGCTTCATCAAGGCCGGGGATCGGCTCGAGATCGATCCCGATCGACGCGTGCAGGCCGCGATCCGCCTCGGCATCGACAAGGTGGCCGAGCTGGGCAGCGTGCGCCAGGCCCTGCTCTGGTTCCTGGAGCACGGGCTCGATCTGCCGACACGTGTCAACGCCGGCCCGGTCGTCTGGCGCCGCCCCCGCTACTCGACGCTTCGCGAGTTCATCGCCAACCCGGCCTATGGCGGCGCCTACGCCTACGGCCGCAGCCGCGTCACGGCCAGCTACGACGCGGCCGGCGCCAAGGCGCGGGCCAGGCGCACGCCGCGCTCGGAGTGGCTGGCGTTGAAGCCGGGCTCGCATGAAGGTTACGTGGAGTGGGAACGGGCGGAGGCGATCCGGGCGATGGTGAGCGAGAACGTTCCGACCAGTTCCCGCGGCGCGCCCAAGCTCGGTGCGGCGCTGCTCGCAGGGTTGCTGCGGTGCTGGCGCTGCGGGCGCAAGCTCAGCGTGTAGTACACTGGAGCCAAGGGACAGATCCCGCGCTACGCCTGCGTGCGCGGGCGGATCGACTATGGAGAGCCGAACTGCATCGCCTTCGGCGGTCTGCGCGTCGACGATGTGGTCGAGGCCGCGCTCCTAGCGGTCATGCAGCCGGGCGCGATCGAGGCGGCGCGGGCAGCCGAGGCGCAGGCGAGCACGCGACGCGACGAAGCGCGCGAGGCGATGGTGCGAGACCTGGAGGCGGCGCGCTACGCGGCCGACCGGGCCTTCTGGCAGTACGATGCGGCCGACCCCGAGAACCGTTTGGTGACCGGCGAACTCGAAGCGCGCTGGAACCGAGCTCTGTCCCGGGTCGGCGCCTGCGAGACGCGCATCGGCGCGCACGACGCGCTCGCCCCTCGGCCCGCCCTTCCTCCGGTCGCGCTGGAGACGCTCGCCGCGGACCTGCAAGGCGTCTGGGCAGCGCCGACGACGGATGCACGGCTCAAGAAGCGGATCGTGCGCTGATCCTTCCCCGCTTTCGCGGAGGAGGATCACGCCGTAGCTCGCCCGTGCCGAGGCCGCCGTAGAGCTTTTCCCAGCGGTAGACCGTCTGCTCGGAGATCCCCATCCGGCGCAGCACCTCCGCCACCGGCGTTCCGGTCTCGGTCTGCTTCGGCGCGAAGGCGATCTGCTCCTCAGTAAACCTGCTCGTCGTCACGGCTCCGCTCCTCCTATCAGGGGCTCACAAAACCGGGAAAAATCGCACTCAGGCTGGACCAAAGCCATAAGGGGTCGTCAAGCTGGGTTCGGCCGAACCGTATCTTATTACGGGACTTCAGTGCTGCATGCGGTAGTTGATAATTCTTATCACGCCGCCGACATCGGCTACCTGAACCTGGACCTTGTCGCCCGGCTTGAGCATGTTGAAGTGGACCGACTCACGCACAGGGAAGCTCATCGTCATCGCCGGCATGCCCACCTTGGGCAGCGAGTCATGGTGAATCGTCAATGCCCCATTCTCAACATCGACGCCGTGGACCTCGGCGCTAATCCAGGGGCGCTCGTCGTCGGAGCGGTACTTCTGGTAATCGGGGTCGACCTTTTTTATCCAGACGCGTGCCTCTGGCTGAACGCTCTCCCACCACGCGGCCTCAGCGATGCTCGTGAATGGCGCCAACTGACCGAGAGCGAGCCCCGCGGCGAGCATTAGTACGATGCGCTTCATCTTGGACCTCCAGAGTTGAGCCCGCTGCCCTCCATTCCGATCACGCGTCGCATGCGCTCTCCTCCTGGCCAGATTGTGAGGGGGAACGGCGGGCGACACGACATTTGCGGATCCGCCCTGACGGCGCAATCGGGCGAGTCGCAGAGCCAGCCGGCTACTAACACGAGTTCTCAGTGTGGTGAAGGTCGCGCGCCTCGGCGGCTACCTCGCCCGCTCACGTGATCCGCCGCCCGGCAATCTCGTCATGCGGCGCGGCTTTGCACGGCTCACCGACATTGCGCTCGGAGCCGCCCTCGCGCGGACATCGCCAGGATGTGGGTAAAAGGAAGCGTCATCGAGCGCTTACGTGTCTTCGCATAGGACGGGCTTTGCGGGTGCCGTGGGCCCGCGGCCTGCGCCGAGGCAAGTCGTTTGTCATCCCCAAGGTGCTCATCAGCGAGCGTCCGCCCGAGGTGGAGGACCGCGCGGTGCTGGGTCACTGGGAAGGAGACCTGATCCTGGGTCTGAAGAGCTCGGCGGTTGGGATCCTAGCCGAGCGCTTACACGCTTCACGGTGCTACTGCATCTTCAGCTGATGGACGGTTATGGGGTGATACTGCGTGCGAAGAACGGCCCAGCGCTGACGGGGCATGGGGCCGAGGCGGTCCGCGAGGCAATCACCGGCACGACCGCGCGCTTGCCGGAGCAGTTGCGGCGCTCATTGACCTGGGACCAGGGGGCCGAGATGGCCGAGCATGCACGCTTGCGGATCGACGCGGGTCTGCAGGTCTAGTTCTGCGATCCATGCTCACCCTGGCAGCGGGGGACGAACGAGAATATGAATGGGTTGCTGCGGCAGTCCAGCAGGCAGTGGTTCGCCGTCAAGCCGCGGCAGGTCTGGTAACAGCGCAGGCATCCGTCTATGCAAGATTACGGCCGCCGCCACAAGCCCTATGCGCCAGTCGGTGAGTAAGAACTCAGGAGATGAAACCATGAATGGCGATAATCCACTCTGGTACGACTGCGACGAGGAGGCCCGGCAAGAGAGGACTGGCTCAAGGACCGCGCATGTTGCGCGTGTTCTGCTCGTCCTCGCCCTGCTCGCGGCCGCATACCTCGCTGGCCAGTTCCTGCTCTGAGTGTTGGATCAAGCCTGCCCCGAACCAAGGGTTGTGCCATCGGTGCCCTTGACGGCGGTCGCGTCAGATGCGTTTTACGACAGCATGAGAACCGTCAAGATTGTCCTCGCCACTCTGCTGTCGGCTGGCGTCCTGTCCGCCATGATCGCAGCCGCAGTGATCTACGCTGGCCTCTTCAACGTGGCGGCCACAGACCCACATTGGCCTGCAACCTACTGGGTGCTGGAGCGGGCGCGCGTGCGCTCGATCCAGATGCACGCGGCCGGGCTCACTCCTCCGGCTGACTATGACGCGCCGAGCAGGATTGTCGCGGCGGTCGGGCACTTCTCCGAGCATTGCGCAACCTGTCACGGTGCGCCAGGCGCCAAGCAGAGCGACGTGGCCGAGGGCATGTATCCACGCCCTCCCAATCTGAAGGAGGCCGCGGGCCGCTATACCTCAGGCGAGCTATTTTGGATCCTGAAGCACGGGATCAAGATGAGCGGCATGCCGTCGATGGCGAGCGATGGCGACGCGATGCTTTGGTCGACCGTGGCGTTCCTGGAGAAGCTGCCGCGGATGTCGGACGAGGCCTACAACGATCTGTGGATGCAGGCTCAGGCGGCGGGCAGCCAGGGCGGCATGAACCACGGCGCGATGAACATGGACGGCGTCGGCCCTGCGGGCCAGTCCGCGGACGACCACACGGGGGCACCTGCGGGCACAGGTGCTGGGAGCGCGCAGACGCCAGCGGGACACAGTCACAAGTAGCCTGGTGAGCGCGTGATCAAACCGTCAGGTGTTTGTGCGCTCCCAAGCGGAGCTGCTCTCCAGAGGCTTGCGTGCGTGTTGCGTCACGCCTTGCCGGCGAAGCGGGCCGAGACCGCTTTGCCGACGACCTTCAACGCTACCGTCGCCACAACGTTTCCTGTAACCGGAGCCGGCAGCCTACCCTGGACACCCTCGCCGCCGGCCGCGCTCAGCTCGACCTTGTAGCTCTGACCGCCGGCGAGCACGGTTGCAGTGCCGGAGATCTGTGCCGCCGGAACAGGCTTGCGATCCTGATCAACGACGTAGACGGCCACGTCGGCGCCCTTCACGACAAGTTCCACCCAAAGTTCCTGCGCTTCCTGCATCAGGCCGCCATGCGCCGCCCGGGGAGCCTCCCCATGCGCCGAGACGGCGCCGGGCGTCAGCGCCAGAGCGAGCAACAGCGGTACGGCAAATCGTCTCATCATGTCCGTTCCTTAACCTACTTTGGCGCGCCGAGATACGCCGAATGGCTTTGGCCAAGCTCCACCCATGCGGGAGGCGACCGCGTCACGCCACCGGGATAGTAGACGAAACTCAGTACCGGCGCACCAGGGGTGCCTGTTCGGCCGGAACGGCCGCGGCCCCGGGCGTCCAGCGCAAGCCGAGCTTCACGTCGTGCGAGTCGACGTTCTTGAAAGTCAGCGCCTCGCAGGACCCGCACTGGCCGGCGTAGTTGTAGACCGTGCCGGTCCTTCCGTCGCCGAGATTGAGGTAGCGGTAGGCTAGCTCGACGGTGAAGCTCGGGCTCACCTCGTAGCCGACGCCTGCGTGCAGCGCCCAAGCAAGGTTCGTCTTGGAACCTGCTTTCGCGTAGGCGAGGCCCTGCGTGACGACGTTGGTATCCTTGAAATTGTCGAGCGTGATCCGCGCAGCGCCGACGCCGGCGCCGAGGAAGGGCGTGAGGCCATACCAACTTCCGAGATCGACGTAGCCGTTGAGAAGCACGGCCACTTCACGCTTCGACGCGGTGTACTCGTCGGTGCCGTAACCGAGCGACAGGCTCGCGTCGCGGTAGCGTTCCAGCCCAGTGAACGCGGCGGCACTGCGATACTCGCCCGTGACGTCGGCTCGAAACCATCGGTTGAATCGGTAGCCAACACCGCCTCCGGCGAGCGGTGCGCCCGCGAAGCCGAGATTGACCTTCTCGATGGTGCCGAGCGCGTCCAAGCTGTTAGACAGCCGTTCCACGGTTTGGTTGCTGAAACCAATGTCGCCGCGCAGATAGAAACCCGAGACCTCGACATCCGCCGTCAGACTTCCGCGCAGTTCCGGCAGCGGTGCGCTCGGCGGCAGGTCGGCGGCCTCTGCGGCACCCGATGCGACCGCGCTCATCAGGCCGCAAGCGAGCAGGAGGGGCATTCTCGCCGACATCGTTGGCCTCTTGTCCGCACATCTGATCACGCTTGGATCGACGCATCTCACATCGGTGTTACGGGAGTGTTAAGGTTAGCGCTTTCGGGCAGCCTGCGGGGTTGACGGTGGGTTGCAGAACGCGACGGCCTCATGGCTCCCGTCGAGGCAGGGGGCCTACCGCTGAGTAGGAGGCTATCGGCGAAGCGGTAGTTGAGGTGCGCTGCCTGCGCGAACGCTGCCTGCGCGAACATCCCTGCGCACCACGGGCTCAGCCGAGCGGGCTTAGCGTACGTTTTGGGAGACATTCTGCGATGACCCCAGAGTGGCGCTGATCAGGCCGCCGATGACCACGGTCGCGAGCGGCTTCTCGACCTCCGCGCCAGTCCTTGTCGCCAACGCCGTCGGGACGAACCCGAGCGAGGCGACGAGGGCGGTCATGGCGACAGGATGGGGGGATTTGTACGCCTGCAGCATAGGCATTTATCACTATGGCGGAACTGCTATAATCATATAATATGTCAATTGAAAAATTGGCTTAATTATTATTTATTACGCAAAATATTTTAAATAAGATTTGTAGTATGTGCCAAAAATTAGGAAACTGAACTAAACGGGATCGATCCCGAACGATGAACATCGTCATCCTGGAACCGACTGCAGTGATAGTACTGCCCCGTGTCGTTATTTTCCGAGGGCCAGCACCATGCGGTTCAACAGCCATGATGCTTCTTGGTCTGTACCGATCCGTTCCAAATTTCTTGCGGATCTCCGACGAATGGGACGCTATCTCTCCGGCGCACGCCAGATGAATGTCCGTGATACCAATGACGGGGTAGACCTAGCTGACAACGATGGTAGCACTACAACGCCTTCCGTCCTCCCGCTGAGTGCATGGCGTCAGGTGGCGGACGCAGGCACTGGTACTCTCCCGCGCCTCGCTCTCACCTCCATCAGCCTGGCGCCTATCAACGCCGTTGCTGCGCCCCGAGAAATCGTGGCACCAGATGATGGTCTCGCAATCGAGGCCGCCAATCTCACAGACGCATCGTTCTCTACACCATCCTCCTCAACATCTGAGACGGCTTCAACCAGCTCGATGATGGAAGCTGGGAGTTTCCTGATTGCAGCTGCGCCGCCTAATGTCGGCGCGGCCCCTATTAAGTCGAAAGCATCTACCCCGAGCGTTGTATCGCCGATCGGCTCGAGTGTCGCTGCCCAGACTCCCCAGGATCCAACGGTAAAGCCGGGCCCGTCGGCGGCCTCGAACGCGATCTTCTGCTGCGGCACGTGCGGCTACGTGAACTGCCCGACGCGGATCCTCGACCTGCGGTCCAGCACCATCCTGTCGGCGAGCGGGCAATTGCCCGGCTACGGCAGCAGCGCCCCGGTGGGCGCCGTCACCACCCTGCCCGGCGGGGCAGAAACCGCCACGACCGGTCCGTCCAAGTCCCAGATCGCTAAGCTGAGCGGCCCGATCACCAGTGCGGTGGCTCCGACGAAGTCCATTACCACCAACACCCTGACGCCGAACTCGCTGAGCACCACCGGCACCGCCACCGCCTCGACCACCAACAAGATCGTCCTGGAGAACCAGAAGGTCGGCAATCCGGTCAGCGAGTGGGGCATCGATGGTAGTGGTAGCGCCAATATCGAAGGCTTTGCCACTGACATCAGCGTGAATGTTGGTAACACGATCGACTTCAAGATCAATACGAATTCGAGTAACTACCGGATCGACATCTACCGGCTCGGCTATTACGGGGGCTTGGGTGCGCGCAAGATCGACACGATCCAGCATACCGGGGTGCAGAACCAGCCGACGCCTTTGCGCGACGGGGCGACCGGCCTGGTCGATGCCGGCAACTGGTCGGTCTCAGCCTCCTGGAACGTGCCAGCGGATGCGGTCTCGGGCGTCTACATCGCCAAGCTGACGCGCCAGGACGGCACGGCAGGCGTCAACGAGATCCCGTTCATCGTCCGGGACGACGCAAGTCGCAGCGACATCATCTTCCAAACAGCCGACCAGAGTTGGCAGGCCTACAATCCCTGGGGCGGGGCGAACTTCTACGGCGGCAACGGACCGGCGACCGGCCAGGGCCAGGGGCGGGCGTATGCGGTCAGCTACAACCGGCCGATCACCACCCGGGGCGGCGGCCTCGCGGCCGGGCCCCAGGACTACATCTACGGCGCCGAGTTCCCGGCGATCATGTGGCTCGAGCAGAATGGCTACGACGTCTCCTACATGGCCGGCGTCGATGCTGACCGCTACGGCAGCCTGCTCAAGAACCACAAGATGTACCTCGATGTCGGCCACGACGAGTACTGGTCGGGCCAGCAGCGCACTAACGTCGAGGCGGCGCGGGACGCCGGCGTGAACCTGTCGTTCTGGAGCGGCAACGAGGTCTACTGGCGCACGCGGTTCGCCAATAGCATCAGCAGCGACGCCACGCCCTACCGCACGCTGGTCTCCTACAAGGAGACCTGGGGCGCCAACCAGGACCTCGACCCGACCAACCAGTGGACCGGGACCTTCCGCGACCCCCGCGGGCCGGCCGGGACGATCGGCAACAACAACCCGGAGAATTCCCTCACCGGCACGATGTTCCAGGTCGATTCCTACGTCCTCGACACGATCACGGTGCCGTACGACGACGCCAACCTGCGCTTCTGGCGCAATACCAGCGTCGCCAACCTGCAGCCGGGCCAGACCGCCTCGCTCAACAAGAACTATCTCGGCTACGAGTGGGACGAGGCACCCGACAACGCCAACGCCCCGGCCGGCCTGGTGCGCCTGTCCTCGACCACCATCAACGAGGCGAGCTACCTCCAAGATTATGGCAACACCGTCGGCAAGGGCACGGCGACCCACAGCCTGACGCTCTACCGCGCACCGAGCGGCGCCCTCGTGTTCGGGGCCGGCACGGTCTACTGGTCCTGGGGCCTGTCGGCCAACCATGACAACGAGGCGACGCCGACCGATCCGCGGATCCAGCAGGCGATGGTCAACCTGCTGGCCGATATGGGGATCCAGCCCCAGACCCTCGACCCGAGCCTCACCCCCGCCACCGCCTCGACCGACCACACGGCCCCGACCTCGACCATCACCACGCCGACCACCGGCACCAGCGTGGCGGCGTTCACGCCCGTCACGATCACCGGCACGGCGAGCGATGCGGGCGGGGGCGTGGTCGCGGGCGTCGAGGTCTCGACCGACAACGGCGCGACCTGGCGCGCGGCAACGGGCGACGAGGACTGGAGCTACACCTTCGCGCCGCAGGTCGCCGGCACCTACGTGATCCGCACCCGGGCGACGGACGACAGCGTCAACGTGGAGAGCCCTTCCGCCGGCAGGACCCTGACGGTGACGTCGTCGCCCTCCCAGACGCTGTTTCCGGGCTCGGCGAAGCCGAAGGTCGTCAACACTGCCGACACCACCTCGGTCGAGCTCGGCGTCCAGTTCACGAGCTCGGCCGCCGGCACGGTCAGCGGCATCCGCTTCTACAAGGGCTCGCAGGATACCGGCACCCATACCGGCACCCTGTGGTCGAGCACCGGGCAGAAGCTCGCCACCACGACCTTCACCAACGAGACCACGGATGGTTGGCAGACCGCCACCTTCTCGAACCCAGTCCCCATCACCCCGGGCGCGACCTACACCGCCTCGTACTACTCGACGCTTGGTCACTACTCGAGCGACGTGAACTACTTCAACAACACCGTGACCAGCGGCCCGCTCAGCGCCGCGGGCGGCAGCAATGGCGTCTTCGTCTACAGCAACACGAGCCAGTTCCCGACCCAGAGCTTCAATAACACTAATTTCTGGGTCGACGTGCTGTTCAATCCTAACGGCACCACGACGAACCAGGCCCCAACCGCCGTCAACGATACCGGCCTGGCGGTGACCCGCAACACCGCCGTCACCTTCGGGACGTCGACGCTTCTCGCCAACGACACCGACCCGAACGGCGACCCGCTGACGGTGACGAGCGTCAGCGGCCCCACCAACGGCACCGTCGCGCTCAACACCACCGACTCCACCGTCACCTTCACGCCGACGACCGGCTACACCGGTCCCGCCGGCTTCACCTACACGATCTCGGACGGGCGCGGCGGCACGGCGTCCGCCAACGTCGCCCTCACCGTCTCGGCGCCGGGCACCGCCCCGGTCAGCCTGTTCTCCGCCTCGGCGACCCCGGCTTCGACCAACGCCAACGACACCAGCCCGGTCGAGCTCGGCGTGAAATTCCAGAGCTCCAGCGCCGGCACAGTCAGCGCGATCAAGTTCTACAAGGGCACCCAGGACACCGGCACCCATACCGGCACACTCTGGTCGAGCTCGGGTCAGGCGCTCGCCACCGCCACCTTCACCAACGAGAGCGCGAGCGGTTGGCAGACCGCCACCTTCTCGAACCCGGTGACGCTGACGCCTGGCGCCACCTACACCGCCTCCTACCACACCAGTGTCGGCCGTTACTCGACGACGGCGAACGGCTTCGCCAACGCGGTCACGAGTGGGCCGCTCACCGCGCCGGCCTCCGGCAACGGCGTCTACGCCTATGGCGGCTCCAGCCTGTTCCCGACCAACACCTTCCAGAACACCAACTACTGGGTCGACGTCGTCTTCAACCCGAACAGCAGCGCCACAAACCAGGCCCCAACCGCCGTCAACGACACCGGTCCGGCGGTGACCCGCAACACCGCTGTCACCTTCGGGACGTCGACGCTTCTCGCCAACGACACCGACCCGAACGGCGACCCGCTGACGGTGACGAGCGTCAGCGGCCCCACCAACGGCACCGTCGCGCTCAACACCACCGACTCCACCGTCACCTTCACGCCGACGACCGGCTACACCGGTCCCGCCGGCTTCACCTACACGATCTCGGACGGGCGCGGCGGCACGGCGTCCGCCAACGTCGCCCTCACCGTCTCGGCGCCGGGCACCGCCCCGGTCAGCCTGTTCTCCGCCTCGGCGACCCCGGCTTCGACCAACGCCAACGACACCAGCCCGGTCGAGCTCGGCGTGAAATTCCAGAGCTCCAGCGCCGGCACAGTCAGCGCGATCAAGTTCTACAAGGGCACCCAGGACACCGGCACCCATACCGGCACACTCTGGTCGAGCTCGGGTCAGGCGCTCGCCACCGCCACCTTCACCAACGAGAGCGCGAGCGGCTGGCAGACCGCCACCTTCTCGAACCCGGTGACGCTGACGCCTGGCGCCACCTACACCGCCTCCTACCACACCAGTGTCGGCCGTTACTCGACGACCGCCAACGCCTTCGCAAACGCCGTCACGAGTGGGCCACTCACCGCGCCAGCGAGCGATGCTTCGGGTGGCAATGGCGTCTATGCTTACGGCAGCTCCAGTCTTTTCCCAACACAATCCTTCAATCGGTCCAACTACTGGGTCGACGTCATCTTCAACCCATCAGCTGCTGCCTAATAATACAGTATTTACTCGAGGGTATAATGTGGATAAATCGTATTTATAACGGTATTTCGATACTCGGCCGGCACCGGATGGCTGTCGATCACCACGCCGTCGCGGTACTCTGCCCAGTCCTGCCGCAGGATCTGCACCGCCGGGGTGAAGAAGATCGCGGCCATCAGGCCTGCCACTAACAGGTCTGGTGTCAGGCGACACGACAAACTGACCCCCTGGCGTCATGAGGATCTGGCCCCTCGATGAGCGAGGCGGTCGCGATGATGAAGAACGAGGCTCAGGCTCTGGAGCGGACGGACGATCCGCGGAGGGCCGAGATGAAGACGCCGGATGACGTGACGGCGATGCGCCGGCTCAAGGCTCTCGGTTGGGGCGCCAAGCGGATCGCGGCGGAGCTTGGCTGCTCGAAGACCACCGTGAAGGACTGGCTGCGGCGGGGCGAGTGGCGGCCCTGCGCCAAGCCCTCACGTTCCAAGCAGCTCGACGGTCTCACCGAGTGGCTGGCCGCCCGCTTCCGGCAGCATGCGGGCAATGCCGACGTCGTGCGCCAGGATCTGGCGGCCGAGAAGGGCATCCACGTCAGCCTGCGCACGGTCGAGCGCGCCGTGGCTCCCCTGCGCCAGGACCTGGTCGCGGCGGCCCGGGCGACGGTGCGGTTCGAGACGCCGCCGGGCGAGCAGATGCAGATCGACTTCGGCGAGCGCCGGGTGACGATCGGCGAGGAGCCCATTCGCGTGTTCCTGTTCGTGGCCACGCTCGGCTACTCGCGCCGCCTGCACGTGCGGGCCTTCGGCCACGAGCGGCAGGAGGATTGGTTTGCCGGCCTGGAGAGCGCCTTCCGGACCTTCGGGGGCGTGCCGCGCGAGGTGCTGCTCGACAACGCCCGCGCCCTGGTCCTGCACCACGACCCGGTCAGCCGCGAGGTCGTGTTCCACCCGCGCCTGCAGGCCTTCGCCAGACACTGGGGCTTCCGGGTCCGGGCCTGCGCACCGTACCGTGCCCGCACCAAGGGCAAGGACGAGCGCGGGGTCGGCTACGTCAAGAGGAACGCCGTGGCCGGACGCTGCTTTGCCAGCTTTGCCGGCCTGGAAGCGCATCTCGACGCCTGGACCCGCGAGGTAGCCGACCAGCGCACCCACGGCACGACCGGCGAGGCGCCGGCCGACCGCTTCGCGCGCGACGAGGCCGGGGCCCTCACGCCGCTCGGCGGCGTGCCGCCCTTCACCGCCGCGCGCGACCTGGTGCGCCGGGTCGGGGCGGATTGCGCGGTCGCCGTCGACGGCAACGCCTACTCGGTGCCCTGGCGGCTGATCGGCGAAGCGGTGCGCGTCACCGTGAGCGGGGCGAGGGTGCGCGTCCACCATGGCGGGCAGGAGATCGCCAGCCATGCCGAACTGACGGGACGCCATGGGCGCGCGGTCGACGACGCCCATCTGGCTGGGCTGGTCGGCAGCCGGGACCGGCCCGCGTACCGGCGCGATCCCGTCCCGCTCGACGAGGCGCCCCCGCCGACGCTGCTGCGGCCGCTCTCGGAATACGAGGCCGTGGCCGGGGGAGGCTTCTGATGAGCGAGGGGCACGATCACCTCACGGCGCTGCTCGGGCGGCTCAAGCTGACGGCGCTCCGCGACCAGCTCGACACGCTGATCGACGAGGCCGGCCGGCGCGAGCTGACGATCCGCGAGGCGCTGACCCTGTTCTGCGAGCGGGAGGTGGCGCGGCGCGACCAGCGGCGGATCGAGATGGCCTTCGGGCTGGCGCGCTTCCCGTTCGTGCGCGACCTGACCGGCTTCGACTTCGCGGCTCAGCCCTCCCTCGACAAGGGGCAGATCCGCGAGATCGCCACCGGCCGCTTCATCGCCAACGGCGAGGCGGTGCTCCTGTTGGGTCCTCCGGGCGTCGGCAAGACGCACCTGGCGGTGGCGCTGGGCCGGGAGGCGATCGTGGCCGGCTACAGCGTGCTGTTCACGCCGGCTACGACCCTGGTGGCGCAGCTGGCCAAGGCCCATACCGAGGGCCGGCTGGAGGAGCGGCTGACGCACTACGCCAAGCCCAAGCTGCTGATCGTGGACGAGCTCGGCTACCTGCCGTTCGAGCCGGATGCCGCGCACCTGTTCTTCCAGCTCGTCAGCCGGCGCTACGAGCGGGGCGCGATGCTGGTGACCTCGAACCGGGCGGTGGGCGAGTGGGGCACGGTGTTCGGCGACGCCGTGGTGGCGACCGCGATCCTCGACCGCCTGCTGCACCACAGCCATGTGGTCACGATCCGGGGCGACAGCTACCGGCTGCGCGAGAAGCGGCGCAGCGGTCTGCTGCAGAGGGCGACGCCCGTCCCTCAACCCACACCCGTTTAGGATTGGAAACTGGAGGGGGGGCCAGTTCTTCGTGACGCTAAGGGGTCAGTTCCGGGCGTCGCTTGACATCTGGCCACGCGGTGGCCGTACCCCACACACCCAGGGCGGCGATCACCACCACGTTGCCGATCGCATCGTTGCGCGAGCACAGCCAGACCAAGCGCACGTTGGCGTCGTTGTAGCGCATCAGTAGCAGCACCGAGGCGAGACTGGCCGCCAGCGCCAGCCAAACCGCTCTCCACTAATTTGATGTAAGTCCAGTCGCCCGGGTCGCAGGGCGACCGGGCCTTCGCTTGCGATCGAGGGCGACGCGATGGCGATGACTCTCGACGTTCATCTCAAAGATCGTGGCGTGATGCACCAGGCGATCGACGCTGGCTGACGCCGTTCTCGACCGGCTGGTCCACGACGCTCATCGCATCGAGCCGGCCGGCGAGAGCCTGCGCAAGTGCAAGGCTGCCGAGCCCGCCGCTTGACCCGTTGACTCAACCTCGTGATCTTCCCCTCTGATCCCTGGGAGCACGCCGTCACCGGACGCCTTCAGATCGGACCACCCGGCCGGCTTCGTCGGAATATGCAGACTGCGCGAGTGGACCCATATCATTTACAAATGAAGGCCGTTGGTATTATTCCAAGCATAATCACATTTAGGAGAACTATACACTCAAATCCGTAAGCCCGATCTTGCGAACTACGCAGATGCTCTATGGCACGGAGGCAATCAAATCCCATCCGTCAGGGACATGGCCGAAGCTCCTGTCGGAAGCGGGCTTTATGGGCGTGCGCCGCTGTTGGAACATCCCAGCTGGATCGGCCGAATGGCTCTGGTCCGCGGTCGGAAGCAGTGAGATCATGCAGTTGAGCGGGTGAATATTTTAAAAACTACATCGTGCGCGCTCAATGATGTTGGAAGATAGACTCTATTTTCCATCTGATTTTCTCTTGATAGCAAGCCGACTCATATCACGCACTAGACTGCTGCATTCGTCGCGCCATTTCATCCGTTCGCCATTCCAGAAAGACTCGTCCAGATTTGTGAAAAAATAACAAGCGATCATCAGGAATTTTTTAGACTCAACGTCAACATACGATCAAATGCTTTCGTGATTGCCACATTCAGAGAATGGGCTCGGCTGATCTCAGCGGCCTTGAGCATTTCCTGCTCAAGACTGACGGAGCTCGAGGTCGAAAGTCTGTCCCAGGCATCGGAAGCCTTGATCTTCGTTGTACTAAATGATGGGTCTGCTGCGTTTAAGTGGCCGCTTGCTGTCGTCGACAGGCTAGCCGTCGCCGTACGGGCCATGATTTCGGCGAAAGGGATAATGTCACGCGCTTTGTAATCCTGTGTGTTTGCGTTCGCGACATTGCCGGCGATCATGGACTGACGGACCGTAAGGTAGTGAGCCTGCTGCGACACAAGATCAAAGAGATAGACGCCTGTCACTTCAAACTCCAATCCGCATTTGAGGCAATTCAAGGTCTATCAGTGCAGCCTTGTCCGAAGCTGACGAAGCTTGTTATGTATCAGCCCCGAAGTAGGGTAATTACACAATGAGCTATGCGGGAGAATGGGTGACGCGGTTTGGGTGAAGGCGGCCTATCGAGGCGGGTGTCGAGCCCGCCAGACCCTCTCGTTGAGAGCGATACGCCATGGACAGCCCTACCAACATCGTCCGGCTTCGTCAGCCTGAAGAGATCGACGACCCCCTGACCGAAGTGCTGCGGTCGGGTGCCCGCCGCCTGCTCGCCCAGGCGGTCAAGCTCGAGGCCGAGGCCTTCCTCACCGCCCTGCAGCATCTGCGGCTGCCGGACGGGTGTGCCCGTCTGGTGCGTCACGGGCACGGCCCCGAGCGCGCGATCCAGACCGGCATCGGTCTGGTGCCGGTGGCGCGGGTGCGCATCCGTGACCGCGGCGCGACCAGCCCCGGGGATCGGATCCGCTTCTCCTCGAGCCTCCTGCCGAAGTGGGCTCGGCGCAGCCGCAGCCTGGATGCCTTGCTGCCAGTCCTCTACCTGCGCGGGATCTGTCAGCGGGCGTTGAATACTCCCTGATTGTGGGCATCGAAAATTCCCTGGTCGGTGCCCTGGCCCGTAGGGTCGCGACGCCCCGCGCCCTCTCGGGCTTTTCCATCCTCAGCCACCATGCCTGCCGATACCGATCGGCTGGGAGCGACGAGGATGGTTCTGCTGGGAGAACTCGTCATGATCTTGGACCTGCACCGACAGGGCCTGTCCGTCTCCGCCATCGCCCGCCGGACCGGCCGCGATCCGAAGACGATCCGCAAGTACATCGAGCGCGGCCTCGAGCCGCCGGCCTACGGCCCGCGTCAGCCCGGCCGCCCGAGCAAGCTCGCGCCCTATCTCGATTATCTGCGCGAGCGGATCACCGCCTTCCCCGACCTGAGTGCCGTGCGCCTGACCCGCGAGTTGCGCGAGCGCGGCTACACCGGTGCCTACACCGCGGTGAAGCGGTTCGCCGCCGCGATCCGGCCGCCCGAGGCCAAGCCCTACGAGGTCCGCTTCGAGACCCCGGCCGGCCAGCAGGCGCAGGTCGACTTCGCCCGCTTCCTCGTCACCTTCACGGATGCGCCGGACACGACCTGCATCGTCTGGCTGTTCTCGCTGGTGCTCGGCCATTCCCGGCACATCGAGGCGCGCTTCGTCCTGCATCAGGACCTGCAAACGCTGCTGCGCTGTCACATGCAGGCCTTCACCGCGATCGGCGGCGTGCCGATCGAGATCCTCTACGATCGCATGAAGACGGCGGTCACCGGCGAGGATGCGGACGGCCACATCGTCTACAACCGATCCCTGCTGGCACTCGCCCAGCACTACGGATTCCTGCCGCGCGCCTGCCGCCCGTACCGGGCCAAGACCAAGGGGAAGGTCGAGCGACCGTTCTCCTACATCCGCCAGGACTTCTTCCTCGCACGTTCCTTCCGCGACCTCGACGACCTCAACCGCCAGCTTCGGAGCTGGCTCGATACCGTCGCCAACGTCCGCTTGCACGGCACCACGCAGCGGATCGTCTCGGAAGCCTTCGCCGCCGAGCGGCCCGAGTTGCAGCCCTTGCCGGCTCTGCCCTTCGACGCTCTGCTCACGCTGGAGCGGCGCGTCAGCCACGATGGCCTCGTCTCGATCGGTGGCAACTATTACAGCGTACCGGATCGGACCCGGCGCGTCGTCGAGGTGCATCAGTTGCCCGACACGATCCGCATCCTCGATGGTGGCCGGCTCGTCGCGAGCCATCCGATCCTGGAGGGACGACGGCAGTACCGCATCGACCCCGACCATCGGCAAGGCACGGCCGCTCGGGCCATGCGCCACGGCCATCCCGACAGTCTGCCGATCGGCCGCCATGGCGATCACGTCGCCCGGCGCTCGCTGGCTGTCTACCAGGCAGTCGGCGAACGGCTCGCCGGCGGGATCGGAGGCCAGCGATGAGCCGCACCGCATCCTGTGCCATCACGACCCTCGACAGCATCAAGCGCAGCTTGGTCGGCCTGCGCATGCCGCGCGCCCTGGAGGTGCTCGACGCGACGGTCCGGCGCATCGAGCAGGGCGAGATCGACGGCTTGGCCGCCCTCGACGTGATCCTGACCGAGGAACTGACGCTGCGCGAGAACCGCCGCGTGAAGACCGCCCTGCTGGTCGCGCGCCTGACCACGATCAAGACGCTGTCCGGGTTCGACTTTGCCTTCCAGCCCTCGCTCGACCGCGAGCGCGTCCTGGCGCTGGCGGAACTGACCTTCATCGACCGGGCCGAGGTCGTCCATCTGCTCGGACCACCCGGCACCGGCAAGAGCCATCTGGCGATCGCGCTCGCCGTCGAGGCGGTCAAGGCCGGGCGCAGCGTCGTGTTCTCGACGCTGGCCGACCTCGTGACCTCGCTGGCCAAGGCCGAGCGCGACGGCTCCCTGCGCGAGCGCATCCGCTATCTCTGCCGGGCCTCGCTGCTGGTCGTGGACGAGATCGGCTACCTCCCCGTCGTCCCCGGTGGCGGCAACCTGTTCTTCCAACTCGTCAACGCGCGCTACGAGCGCGGGGCGATGATCCTGACTTCGAACCGCGGCTTCGCCGAGTGGGGCGAGGTGTTCGGTGATCCGGTCGTGGCGACAGCCCTGCTCGACCGACTCCTCCACCATGCCGTGGTGATCCAGATCGAGGGGGCGAGCTACCGCCTGCGCCAGCACGCCGACCTCGTCCCCGAGCACGTCCGCTCCAAGGCCCTGATCGTTCCGCCGCCCGCACCCAGGCGTCGCGGTCGTCCACCCGGAAAGGCTGCCTCCGATCACACGGCCGGCTGATCACCGATCCGCACCGAACCCGCCGGCCAGGGAATTTTGAAAGCCCACAATTGCGGAGACTTCGGTGCCCGTTGACAGGATCTCGACCGGCGACTTCCAGGAGGCGCTCGCCGCCCTCCTGGGCAAGGACACCCCGAACCTCTCGCCGGCGGTCATCGCCCGGCTGACGGCGAGCTGGGCTGACGAGTACGCCCGCTGGCAGTCCCGCGATCTCTCGGCGCGCCGCTACGTCTACGTCTGGGCCGACGGGGTCTACCTGCAGGCCCGGATGGAGGAGCAGGCCGAATGCATGCTGGTCCTGATCGGCGCCACGCCGGAAGGTAGGAAGGAACTGGTCGGCTTCCAGGTTGGGGTGCGCGAGAGTGCGCAGAGTTGGCGGGAACTGCTGGTCGATGTGAAGCGGCGCGGGTTGTCGGTGGCGCCAACGCTGGCTGTGGGAGACGGGGCTCTGGGCTTCTGGAAGGCGCTGGACGAGGTCTTTCCCGGCACACGTCACCAGCGCTGCTGGCAGCACAAGACGGCCAACGTCCTCAACAAGGTCCCGAAGTCTGTGCAATCGGCGATGAAGGCGGATCTGCGTGAGATCACCGGCGCGTCGACGCGGGCGGAAGCCGAGGTGGCGATGGACGTGTTCGTGGAGAAGTACGGAGTGAAGTATGCCCGTGCGAGCGAATGCCTGACGAAGGACAAAGAAGCGCTGCTGGCGTTCTACGACATGCCGGCGGAGCATTGGGACCATCTGCGAGCGACGAACCCAATCGAGAGTGTGTTCGCGACGGTCCGGCACCGCACGGTGCGCACGAAGGGGGCACTCTCGCCGACGACTGCCAAGCTGATGGTGTTCAAGCTGGTGATGGCCGCCGCCAAGACTTGGCGGCGGCTGACGGGCGAGAACCAGTTGCCGAAAGTGGTGGCCGGCGTCATCTTCCGGGACGGGACCGAGGTCACCGCGAGCCCAGATCACCGCGCCGCCTGACCAGCCTCGTCACACAAATCCCCGCATAGCTCATGCACGATCAAGGGACACCAGTTCAGGATGATCTCGATCATGCCTGTTCGTCGCAGGGCCAAGCTGACCCTGGATTCTGTCGGGATCTGGTCATGCGAAAGGGACGAACCAGGCCCGTCCCTCGCACGTCCGCAACTTATACCTGAATGGGGTTCAGGCGGAGCGCAGGAGCTTACATACCGCCGTGGTTCATGCCGCGCATGTTGCCCATCCGTCCTCCATGGCGCATGCCGCGCATCGAGCCGTGCTTCATGCCGCGCATGTTGCTCATTCGACCGCCATGGCGCATGCCGCTCATCCGGCCGTGACCCATCTCGTCACGAACCTGGATCAGCGGACCATCCGGGACTGCTGCAGCGGTCGAGACTGGCAGGGGTGCGGCCTGGGCCGGTCCGAAGGTCAGGAGGACCGCGAAAACGGCGGCCGGGGTGAAGCGGTGCATGGGGTTGCTCCTGAAAAGGCAGAGTGATTGGCCGGTCCGCGATCAGCGTGGCCGGACTGAGGTCGGAGGGCTGCGCGGGTTAGTGGCGCTCCCCGTCATGGCCGCCCTCGTGGGTGGTGTGGGTCGTCTCATGGTGCGCCTCGCCGTGGTCGCCCTCGTGCGTGGTATGGGTTGTCTCGTGGTGCGCCTCGCCGTGCTGCTCGTCTGCAACGAGATGGCGCTCGATTGGCGTGGAATGCGCGCCGGGTTCGGCATGCAGTCCGATCCCGCCCGGGCCGACCTCGACATGCTGGGCATACGCACCGGCGGGACTGAGGGCGAGAGCGGCGCCCATGAGCATGGTCGCGAGCAGTGATCTAGGCATACATAAACTCCTTAGGCATATCGGTGCTCTGGAACGTGCGAGCCTAAGAAAAAGATCCTTCAGGTAGCTTGAGAAGCCCATAGGCCGCCAGCGGGAGGCCCGGACGGCTCAGAAGCCATCATCGTAGCCGTAGCCGTAGGCTGGGGCGTAACCGTAGCCGTAGGGATAGGTGGCCGCAGAGAGAGTTCCGAGAGCCAAGCCGCCGATGAGGCCTGCTGCGAGGCCGCCGCCGTAGTGGCCGTGGTGACCTCGATAACCGCCGTAGTAGCCGGCGTAGCGTAAGCGCTCGGTGACGGAGCAACTGGTCAAGCAGCCTGCTGGGTCCAGTCGGTCGGCGTCCAGTTCCAAGGCAGCAGATCGGACAGGCGCTTGGCCGGGTGATCGGCGATGCGCGTGAGCACATCGCGCAAGTAGCTCTCGGGATCGAGCCCGTTCATCTTCGCCGTCTCAATCAGCGTGTAGAACGCTGCCGCGCGCTCAGCGCCCAAGGCGGATCCGGCAAAGAGGTAGTTCTTGCGCCCGACCGCCACGCTGCGCAGAGCCCGCTCGGCCGCGTTGTTGTCGAGGGCGAGACGCCCGTCGTCGAAGGCGCGCATGAGCGCCGGCCAGCGTGCCAGCATGTAGCGCAACGCCTTGGCCAGTTCGGACCGGCCCGGCACCTGGGTCAGGCTCGTCTCGGCCCAGACCTTCAGCGCCTCGGCCAGCGGCTTCGAGCGCACCTGTCGCTCGCGGTGACGGAGGTCGGGCGGCTTGCCGTGCAGGTCGCGCTCGATCCCGTAGAGCGCCCCAATCCGCTCCAGCGCCTCCGCCGCGAGGGCCGAGCTCGTCGCGGCGTGCACCTCGAAGATCTTGCGGCGTACATGCGCCCAGCACGCTGCCTCGGTCAGGGCACCGCCCACACGCCCGGCCTCGTACAGCCCGTTGAAGCCGGCATAGCCGTCGGCCACCAGCACGCCGGAGAAGGCCGCCAGGTGGGCGAGCGGGCGCTCGCCTCGACGGTCGGGCGAGGCGAAGAACACGGCCGCCGGCGGGCGCACGCCGCCGTGGGGACGCTCATCCCGCACATAGGTCCACAGCCGTCCGATGCTCGTCTTGCCCGTGCCGGGCGCCAGCACCGGGATCGGCGTATCGTCGCCGTGCAGGACGTCCGAGCCAGTGATCACCTCCCGGCGCAGAAGGTCGGTCAGCGGCTGCAGCGTGGCCGCAGTCGCGCCGAGCCAGCCCGAGAGCGTCGAGGTCGCCAGTTCGACGCCGTCGCGCGCGTAGATCTCGGCCTGGCGATATAGCGGAAGATGGTCGTCGAACTTCGCCACCGCGATGTGGGCCAGGAGCCCGGGACCAGCCCGCCCGCGGGGAACCGCATGGTGGGGAGCGGGCGCCTGAACCACCTGCTCGCAGGCACGGCAGGCGAACGCCTCGCGCACGTGGCGCACGACCTTGAACCGGCCCGGCACGTAGTCGAGGCTCTCGGTGACGTCCTCGCCGATCCGGCGCAAGCTCCCGCCGCAGGCCGGGCAAGCGCAGGGACCGGCGTGGACCACGCTCTCGCGCGGCAGGTGCGCCGGCAGGTCCCGCCGGGCCGGCCTGAGTCGGGCGGCCTCCCTCGCCTCGGCGACGACCGGCGTGCCGGCCAGGCGCTCGGCCTCGTCGACCTCCAGCGCCTCGATGGCCAGTTCGAGCTGCTCAAGGCGCGGGCCGAACTTCTCGGACGAGGTGCCGAACCGCGCCCGCTTCAACCGGGCGAGCTCGCCGCGTAGCTTCTCGATCAGGGTGCTGGCGTGGACGGCCTCGCGCGTCAGGCTGACGATCAGCCGCTTGAGCGCGTCGACGTCGTCGGGCAGCGTGGCAGGATCGAGAGCCATGCCAACAGCTTAGCCCTTGCCAGGAGCCGTCGCTACCGGCCCTGACCACGGACGCGGCTCCCTCGGTAGTCTGCCGCTCTCAGCCCGCGATCATCGGCCGGTCGGTGCGCAGCGGCGTGCGCCAGTCGATCCCCTCCAGCAACATGGCGAGCTGGGCCGGCGTCAGCGCGGCGGCGGCACCGGCGGTGGACGGCCAGACGAAGCGGCCCTTCTCCAGGCGCTTGGCGAACAGGCACAGGCCCTGGCCGTCCCACCACAGCACCTTGATCAGGTGGCCCTGGCGCCCGCGGAACACGAAGGCCTGGCCCGAGAACGGATCGCGCGCCAGATGGTCCTGGACGAGGGCGGCCAGCCCGTCGAAGCCCTTGCGCATGTCAGTGTGCCCGGTGGCCAGCCAGACGCGCGAGCCGGACGGGACAGGGATCATCGACCGAGCAGCGCGGCGATCGCGCCCTGCAGGAGCGTCAAGTCCACCCCGGTTGCGGCCCGCACCCGATGCCCGCCGGCCAGCTCGATCTCGATCAGGCTCGACCCGGCCGGCACGTCGGCTGTCGCCTTAGCCGGAGGCGGCAGGGCGAGCGGGATGAAGCTCGGCGGCGCGGTGACAGTCCCATCCGGCTGCTCGGTCAGCAAGGCGCGCCGCCATCGAAACAGCAGGCTGGAGTGCAGACCGTGCCGGCGGGCTACCTCCGAGGCGGTCGTGCCGGGATCGTTCGCCTCGGCCAGGATGGCGCGCTTCTGCTCAGGCGACCAGACGCGGCGCGTGCCTGCAACAACGACATGAGGAGAGTTGGTCATAGGTCCAGACACAGGGCCGATACAGCGCCATCTGACGCCAGACACTGTATCCAGAGCAAAGCACTACAGGCACAAGGCGGCCGCCACCGAGAGCTTACGGCGTAGCCACCATGGAATCCATAGCTGCCGTAGTACCCGCCATGAATGCCGTAAACCGGCTCACCTTGATCCATGACTCTATCGACCGGCTATATATCATGCTGGTCGACAGAGTTTGCTGGAAAGGGCCTTAGGCTGCCTTGCGGGGCCGGCCTAGGGCCTGTTGTCGCTTGAACTCTCTGCGAGGATGAGCGTTTCCCCGCTTTGAGCGAGGAGACACGATGCTGACGGACGCTCAGTGGGCCGAACTGGAACCGCTGGTGGAAGCCTGCCGGCCCAAAGGCAAGACGCCGCCCCAAGAGCTGCGCCGCACGATCTCAGCCATCCTCTGGCGGCATCACAACGGCGCCTCTTGGAGGGCCATTCCAGCCGAGTTGGGTCCCTGGTGGCAGGCCGCCCAGATCTTCATCCGCTGGGCGCGCGCCGGCGTCTGGGAGCGGCTGCTCGACCTCGTGCAGAGCCGCGGCGTCGCGCTGGGCATGGTGTTTCTCGACGGCACGAACATTCGAGCCCACCAGAAGGCGGCGGGCGCGGCCAAAAGGGGGGATCTGGAGCCGAGCGAGACCATCGTGAAGCTCTTGGCCGCTCGCGTGGCGGCTATGGCACCAAGGCCTGCGTGATCGCCGATGGACGGGGCCGCCCCGTCGGTTTCCGCCTCGCGCCCGGTCAGGCGCATGAACTGCCCCACGCCCTTCCGCTGCTCGATCAACTGCCCGGGGTGCCGAAGTGGGTGGTGGCCGACCGTGGCTTCTCCAGCCACGGCTTTCGCGAGGCGATCTGGACCGCCGGGGCCCGGCCCGCGATCCCGACCAAGAGCAACGAGGCCCCGCTCGCCTGTCCTGACTGGATCTACACCAATCGCAACATCGTCGAGCGACTGTGGGCGCGCCTCAAGGAATGGCGGGCCGTTGCCACACGCTACGAGAAGACTGCCGTCAGCTTCATGGGCGTCCTCTGCCTCGCCGCTACGCTCCTCTGGATCAAGTGACGACAGGCCCTAATCCGCTGCTCTTAGCCAGTTCCGAGCGCTGAGCAGCGTAGTTCGCCGCCACCATGGGGTAGTCGTGCGACAGACCCCACTTGCGCCGGTACTCCCCGGGGGTGAGCCCGCGGGTCGAGAGGTGGCGCTTCAGCGACTTATACGGCTTCCCATCCTCCAGGCTGATCAGGTAGTCCGGGGTCACCGTCTTCTTGATCGGCACTGGCGGGGTCAGCTTCTCCGCCTCGGCTGAAGCCGGCTGCCCCAAGTTCGTCAGCGAGGTGTGGACTGACGCGATCAGGTTGGGCAGCTCCGCGACCGGAACAGAGTTCTTGGACACGTAGGCCGACACGATGTCGGCGGCGAGCCCCACGAGAGTGCCCAAGGGACCTTGCTCTTGTTGCGACACGGAAAGCTTCCCTACTTCATGACTCGGACCAGGACCGAGCAACGTCAGCATATCGAGCATCGCGCCAAGCCGCACAACCCTAGACCAGGGCACGCCTACCTGATCCAGAGGATCACGACGTCCTCAAGGGCGAAATACACGCCGACCACGGCGATCAGGAAACCCGCCATGATCGGGAGCACACCCGAAAGCGACAGCGTGCGTCGGGCACGCTGTCGCGGCCATGGGTTCGTTGGATCCGACTTCACTTAGCCGAGCTGGCCTCGGCCTTTTTCGGTCGGCCGCGGCGTGCCGACTTCGCGTCCGCGGGTGCGGCGACGACTGGATCGGGGACGGCCCGCTTCTCAGCCGCCTTCTTGGCCGCGGCCCGATCACGCCGGAGCTGGCCGAGGCCGAGGCTCTTGGCGAGTTCGGAGCGCTGGGCGGCGTAGGTGGCCGCCACCATCGGGTAGTCGCGCGGCAGACCGTATTTCTGGCGGTACTCGTTGGGGGTCAGGCCGTTCGAGGTCAGGTGCCGCTTGAGTGACTTGTACGGCTTGCCGTCGATGAAGCTGATGATCGCGTCCGGGGTGACGGACTTACGGATCTGAGCCGGCGTGAGCTTGTGACCCTCGACCGGCGTTGCGGCGGGTTGGCCGAGGCTGCTCAGCGAGGCGTACACCGAGGCGATCAGGTTCGGGAGTTCGGCGACCGGAACGTTGTTCTTGCTCACATAGGCCGACACGATATCAGCCGCGAGGTCGATGAACTCAGGCTGTTGGGCTTGGGTCTCGTCCGACACGTCAATTCTTTCTGCTACGAGGATCCATCCAGATCCGCACGTGGAGAATTTTATGGAGGATCACCAGCGTCGAGCAAATCCCTGCCGCTGACTGATCCCAAGCTATTTGAGGAGCAACCAGGTTCATCAGCAATTTGTCGCACCAAGTCACCGACCTGCAGAGCAGTATTTTCGGCCGTGACCCGCGTGGATCTCACATTCACGCATCGCCGACGGCCTACAAGATCCCCCAAGCTCGATAGCGACCCCGCCCGGTGAGCTCGCGCAGGCCGAGTTCGGCCACGAGGGTCTGGGCGGCGCGCGGCGTCACGCCGAGCTCGTCGGCGATGGTGGTGGTGGAGACCAGCGGGCGGGCGAGCACGAGATCGATGAGCCTTGGCAGGCTGGAGTTCGCCCGCCTCCCCCTCACCTTCGCCTGGAGGACCTGGCGCGCGAGCATCCAGCGGTCGTGATCCCTCATGCCCTGTTCGGCACCCGCGGTGACGGCACCCAGGAACGTCAACCACCGGGAGGACGGATCGCGCGTGAGCCAGCGATCGCGCGGCACGCGGCGCAGGGCGCTGGCGAGAACGGGTAGGTGGTGTCGGGCCTTGTCGCGGGCGCGCAAGAGGTCGGCGGCGAGCAGCGACCCGAGCCAGGCGCGATGCTGGAGCGGCTCGAGGTCCGCCCAGGCGTCATAGGCGATGGTGGCGGCGAGGACCGGCGGCAGGATGCGGGTGTCGGCGACGGCGTGGCGCCAGGCGGCGAGGCGGTCGGTCGCGCCCCAGGCCGGATCGTAGACGAGGGGCGATTTCTCCCTCACCGGGCCAGCGTCGGCGAGGAGGCGGCGGGAGCGGGCGATCAGGGCGTCGATGTCGGCGAGCGCGGCGGAAAACGCATCATCGACGTCCGCGAGATCCCCCTCCCCGTCTGCGCCGTCGATCGGCGGCGTGGCTGGCACCGGGACCGCGTCCTGATCACCTGTCCCATCTGGATCCTCGGACAGGGCGGCAAGGCCGGTGGGGCTGATGGCCCATCCGGGCTCGGCAGCGGCAATACGGCGACGGGTACGCAGGACGGCGTGGGCGCGGGTGAGCTCTTGCGAGGGGGCGTGTCGGTCGCGGCCGGCGTCGTGGAGGACGAGGTCTTCGAGGAGCACGAGGTCACCCTGGAGGGCGAGGCTGGCGCAGCCGTCGGCGAAGTCTGTGCGGGTGCACCAGCCGTGGCGGATGGGGCTGGTGGCGAGGAGTTGGTCGAGGCGGGCGAGGGCATCCTCGGCAGCGGCGAGCGGCGCGGCGAGGGCGTCCCAGGGGAGCGGCTCGGGCAGGCGGTAAACCATTGTCGCCGTTGTATCGATTGACCATCACGGAAGCGAGCGGACATTTCGCTTCGCGCACCTGTATGAGGATACAGCTGGCATTCTGACCATTGATAATGTCCCCTTATCGATGATGATGGACGCGCGGCCAGAAATCGGCTTGAATGCGCCCTCGCTGCTCCTCTCACCTCCGGCCACGATGCCCGATACTGCTCCTGCCCTGCTCCCAGATCCGACCCTCGCCCGAGAGCACGACCTCGATGCCCTCGCCGGTCTCCTGCCGTTCGATGCCCGCGAGCGCCTGGCCATCCTCCTCACCGACGAGGACGCCGCCACCCTCAAGCACCTCGCCCGCTCTGGCATGGGCACCAACACCCTGCGGGCGCTCGCCTCCGATCTCGGCTACCTCGAGGCCTGGTGCCTCGCCGCGACCGTTCATCCCCTGCCTTGGCCTGCGACCGAGGCCCTGGCGTTGAAGTTCGTCGCCCATCACCTCTGGGACCCGGCCGAGCGCGAGAGCGACCTCCGTCATGGCATGCCCAGCACCGTCGAGGATGAGAACGAGACGATCCAGGACGCCCAAAGCTGCCCTCCAAAAAGCAGCCTTGAGTCACTCCTCAGCCGCCAAGGGAACCCCAAGAGTCCATACGCCTAAGGTCTCACTGCTGCGGCGGTGGTCTCCTCGGCGCCTCGCGGGATGCGAGGCGCCCAAGCTGGCGTTCGGCATGAACCGCAACGGCTCGTCAAACTTTGGCGGGTTGGCAGCCTCAGAGGCAGCGGAATAGAAGGCCTGATGGCTGTTCACCCGCCCCGCGGTGCGCCTGGCTGAGGCGGAGCACCGGTTGCGGGATATCTCAGAGGACAAGCACCGGCTCGCCGACGTGCTGAGAGCGAGCGCCATCGCCGAGTGCGACCGTCTCGCAGCCTTCATCCTCGACGAGGCGACGGCGTTCGCTGCCAACCCCTTCCCGTCTACGACGGCCGGCGCCGCGCGCCAGCGCTGAGGTCTGCGCGAGATTGAGTTCTAAGCGATGCAGGTCGCCTCGGCCGGGCTGCCGTGTCTTCTGGCGGCCCTGGCCCGCCTGCCTACCGGGAAGCCACTGCGCCAGGAGATCCTGCGGACGCCAGCCCACGTCCTCTACCTGCTAAGCCGTGATGAAGGCGGTCAGATCGTCGGGGCGGTGCTGCACGGCAAGCCGAGCTACTCGCTGCCACCTTTCGTCAGGCCTGAGGCGGCTCCCCGTCCTACTCCTCAGCGACAGTGGCAGCGGCGGGCAAGTGTGCAGCAGCTCGACCTGTTCAACGTCATCGCTTCTTGAGCGGGCTGGCGGAGATCCAGGCCAGCCAGTCATCCAGACCGGTTTGCCTGGCCCAAAAGGAAACGGCCGAGGCGTGAGCCCCGGCCGTTTGTCTTACGCTTAAGGCTGAGCGTCGATCAGCGCAGGAGCTGCAGGATGCCCTGCTGGGCCTGGTTGGCGAGCGACAGCGCCGAGATGCCGAGCGAGTTGCGGGTCGACAGCGCCTGCGAGTTCGCCGCCTCCTCGTTCAGGTCGGCGTTCGTCAGGTTCGCCGCACCCGTGTCGAGCACGTTGATCATCTGCTTGGTGAAGTCCTGACGGTTCTGCACCACCGCCAGGTTCGCCCCCAGCGATGAGGCCTGGTTCTTCAGCGAGTTCGACGCGCTGGTGATCTTCTTCATCACGTCGTTGATCGAGTTAGTATCCTGGAAGTCAACCTGGCCGATCGCCGAGAGTCCAATCGAGGACGAGGTCACCGAAGAACCCTGGATCTTGAGGGACGACGTGCCCTTCTCGTTGAAGGCGATGTTCAAGGTGTCGCCCGCCAGCAGGTTCGTGCCGTTGAACCCGGAGTCGAGGGCCATCTGATCGATCTGGGTCAGAAGGTTGTTGTAGGTGTTGACCAAGCCGTTGCGGGTGTTCGCCCCGTCGCCGGCAATGATCGCAGTCGAGGTGCCGGAGCTGAACGGGTTGAGTGTGCCTGTGGCAGTCAGTTGGAGAGCGTCAGCACCCGACTCGTTCGTGGTTGTGATCTTGAGCTGGCCGGTCGAGCTGTCGAGGCTTGCCATGGCGTTGGCGGGTGCCAGGGCAGCGTTGAGCTGGGTCAGGCTGGAGATCTGGCCGCTGCCGGTGCCGAACGCGACGTTGACGGTAGTTCCGTTAGCAACCTTGACTGCGATCGAACTGTTTGCGAGCGCGCTGGCATTGAAGCTTTGGTAATTCACGCCAACGAGCGCAGGTGGAGTAGTATACTGCTGAATGGTCGTGGCACCCTGACCAGCGGCATAGCTCTTGAACGCAGTGAAGCCGAGGTTGGTCACCTTAGCGGTCGCAGTGCTGCCGTCGCCCAGGTTGATGGCGGTGGAGGCGTCCGCGGCTGTAAAGGTGAACTTGCGGGTCGTCGAGTCGAAGCTCGCACTGACCGTGCCGCCGGTGGCCGTGCCGACCTTCTGAGCAAGCGAGCTCAGCGTATCGGACTTCGAGACCATCACCGACTGACCGTTGACGGTGAAGCTGTCGCCGGCCGTGAAGCCGATGGCCGTCGCGAGCGTCGTCGCGGTCGGCGAGAATGTGCCGTTGACAAGGAACTGACCGGCAGCGTTCGCGGTGATACCAAAACCCAGCTTCGTGTTGGCCGTACTGTCCACGCTGAAGGTGGCACCGTCGGTCGAGCCGGCGAGTTTGATGAAATTGCCGCTTATCGCCGCCTGGACATTCGATCCACCCGCTTTCAGCTGGGAGTTGATCGAGCTGACCAGGGTGGACTGGCTGGTGTCGTCGACGTTCTTGTTCAAGGTGATGCTGACGCCATCAATGCTCATCGTGAGGCTTGTCGCGCCGGCCGTGAACAGAGCCGTTTGAATAGCAGTCTGCGTGCTGACGTCGACGTTGCCTGTCTTGTTCGCGGCCACACCACTCGTGTTCGTACTCAACGCAGTATCGGCCAGGACTGACGTGGCGCCGGTCGACAGGAGGTTGTCGGCCGTGGCGCCGGTCAAAGCCGTGGAGGAGATCGCAGCCTTCGCGACGAAGGAGTTAGAGGCACTGATAGCCTGCTGAGCCACCGACTTCAGCTGGTCAGTCAGGCCCTGCAGCTTGGTGATACCGGTATTGGCCGCCTGGATCGTCTGGATGCCGTTCGACACCGCGTCGAGCAGGCCGCTGAGCGACGACGAGCGCGAGGACAGGCCTTGAGCGGTGAAGTAATTGCTCGGGTTGTCGAGGGCGCTGTTGACCTTCTTGCCGGAAGACAGGCGGGTCTGGGTGGTGGAGAGCATGTCGGCCGTGCCCTGCAGCGACAGGAGGTTCTGACGCGTGGCGGCCGACAGCGTGATACCGGAAGACATGAGGGCGATCCTATTTAGATCTTTAACCTTCAGATTTCGAAGGCGCCATCACTCTCCAACGAGCGTCCCTGCTTGATCCTTACTGCGATCACCGGAAGCGTCTCATTGGCCAGAATTTTTGGAGAGTATGATTTACGAGACCTCAATTCTATCGCAGCAGCACGATACTCAATCAGAGTACCCTCGCCTGGCCATCCACATGTGACCCTGGAGACAGCCTTTAGGAATGCGGTACATACTTAATGCAAGATAATGGGATATTGAATAGATTGATCAATTAAATAATAGATTTTATGAGATTTTTTTATGAGGTTTCATGATAAATATTCAGATATAAAAACATTACATACATTAATGACTATATGTAATATAATATACCATTATAAATACTTATATTTATTTTGTAATTATATAACAGAGATTATAAGCAACTTTAATTCTGCTTCCTGCGGCAGCAACAAGGTCAATCCGCATGATTTAAAAAAGGAAACGGCCGAGGCGTGAGCCCCGGCCGTTTGTCTTACGCTTAAGGCTGAGCGTCGATCAGCGCAGGAGCTGCAGGATGCCTTGCTGGGCCTGGTTGGCGAGCGACAGCGCCGAGATGCCGAGCGAGTTGCGGGTCGACAGCGCCTGCGAGTTCGCCGCCTCCTCGTTCAGGTCGGCGTTCGTCAGGTTCGCCGCACCCGTGTCGAGCACGTTGATCATCTGCTTGGTGAAGTCCTGACGGTTCTGCACCACCGCCAGGTTCGCCCCCAGCGATGAGGCCTGGTTCTTCAGCGAGTTCGACGCGCTGGTGATCTTCTTCATCACGTCGTTGATCGAGTTAGTATCCTGGAAGTCAACCTGGCCGATCGCCGAGAGTCCAATCGAGGACGAGGTCACCGAAGAACCCTGGATCTTGAGGGACGACGTGCCCTTCTCGTTGAAGGCGATGTTCAAGGTGTCGCCCGCCAGCAGGTTCGTGCCGTTGAACCCGGAGTCGAGGGCCATCTGATCGATCTGGGTCAGAAGGTTGTTGTAGGTGTTGACCAAGCCGTTGCGGGTGTTCGCCCCGTCGCCGGCAATGATCGCAGTCGAGGTGCCGGAGCTGAACGGGTTGAGTGTGCCTGTGGCAGTCAGTTGGAGAGCGTCAGCACCCGACTCGTTCGTGGTTGTGATCTTGAGCTGGCCGGTCGAGCTGTCGAGGCTTGCCATGGCGTTGGCGGGTGCCAGGGCAGCGTTGAGCTGGGTCAGGCTGGAGATCTGGCCGCTGCCGGTGCCGAACGCGACGTTGACGGTAGTTCCGTTAGCAACCTTGACTGCGATCGAACTGTTTGCGAGCGCGCTGGCATTGAAGCTTTGGTAATTCACGCCAACGAGCGCAGGTGGAGTAGTATACTGCTGAATGGTCGTGGCACCCTGACCAGCGGCATAGCTCTTGAACGCAGTGAAGCCGAGGTTGGTCACCTTAGCGGTCGCAGTGCTGCCGTCGCCCAGGTTGATGGCGGTGGAGGCGTCCGCGGCTGTAAAGGTGAACTTGCGGGTCGTCGAGTCGAAGCTCGCACTGACCGTGCCGCCGGTGGCCGTGCCGACCTTCTGAGCAAGCGAGCTCAGCGTATCGGACTTCGAGACCATCACCGACTGACCGTTGACGGTGAAGCTGTCGCCGGCCGTGAAGCCGATGGCCGTCGCGAGCGTCGTCGCGGTCGGCGAGAATGTGCCGTTGACAAGGAACTGACCGGCAGCGTTCGCGGTGATACCAAAACCCAGCTTCGTGTTGGCCGTACTGTCCACGCTGAAGGTGGCACCGTCGGTCGAGCCGGCGAGTTTGATGAAATTGCCGCTTATCGCCGCCTGGACATTCGATCCACCCGCTTTCAGCTGGGAGTTGATCGAGCTGACCAGGGTGGACTGGCTGGTGTCGTCGACGTTCTTGTTCAAGGTGATGCTGACGCCATCAATGCTCATCGTGAGGCTTGTCGCGCCGGCCGTGAACAGAGCCGTTTGAATAGCAGTCTGCGTGCTGACGTCGACGTTGCCTGTCTTGTTCGCGGCCACACCACTCGTGTTCGTACTCAACGCAGTATCGGCCAGGACTGACGTGGCGCCGGTCGACAGGAGGTTGTCGGCCGTGGCGCCGGTCAAAGCCGTGGAGGAGATCGCAGCCTTCGCGACGAAAGCGTTGGAGGAGCCAAGGGCCTGCTGGGCCACCGACTTCAGCTGATCGGTCAGACTCTTCAGCTTGGTGATACCGGTATTGGCCGCCTGGATCGTCTGGATGCCGTTCGACACCGCGTCGAGCAGGCCGCTGAGCGACGACGAGCGCGAGGACAGGCCTTGAGCGGTGAAGTAGCTGCTCGGGTTGTCGAGGGCGCTGTTGACCTTCTTGCCGGAAGACAAGCGGGTCTGCGTCGTAGAGAGGAGGCTGGCCGTGTCCTGCAGCGACAGGAGGTTCTGGCGCGTGGCGGCCGACAGCGTGATATCGGAAGACATGAGGGCGATCCTATTTAGATCTTTAACCTTCAGTTTCGAAGGCGCCATCACTCTCCAACGAGCGTCCCTGCTTGATCCTTACTGCGATCACCGGAAGCGTCCCATTAGCCAGGATTTTTGAAAGTATGATTTACGAATGATTAACGCCATTGGGGCAGAGTAACCCCAGATCAGAGCACCTCCCGCATGGCCCTCCGTATCGATCTTAAGCCGCATGAGCGAGTCATTGTAGGCAACGTCTCGATCCGAAACGTTGATCGTCGAGCATCGCTGACTTTCGAAACAAAGACCGAATTTTTACGTGAGAAGGATATATTGGCTGAAAACCAAGCAAGAACCGTTTGTGAACGACTGTACGTTACTTTACAAGCTGTTTATATAACAGATAATTACATCGAGGTTGAAAACGCATTTATTTCATCGACAACTGAGACAATTAAAGCGGCTCCAAGTATGGGCTGTATATATCAGAGCCTTATAAGGAAATCGTATGTAATAATTTCTATCAAGCTCTCAAAATCGGTCAAGAGCTTATAAAATATGAGAAATCGCTTCTTGATCTAATAGGACGCAAAAATATGTCCTTCTCTTAGAAACACAAAATTGGTATCACAACGAACTACAAATAGGGGTGACCATCATGCCGCTTCGCTTAACAATAATGCCCTTCGAAACCATCTATATCAATGGCGCTATCATCGTAAATGGTTCCAGTAAGGCAGATATTGTACTCAAAAATCAATGCCGCATGCTTCGTGGCAGTGAAATGATCTCCGAAGAAGAAGCTCGCACACCCTGCAAGAGGATAGTTTATCTATTGCAGCAGATACACCTCAAAGAAGATCACTCTGAAGAGTTGAGGGAATTATCTTCTTGTATTTTAGAATTGCTAGTGCATCTACCGGGATCAAATAAATATATTAATAATATTCAAAATTCACTCGATGAAAAAAAGACACATGCGGCGCTCAAGCATGGCAAAGCGCTAGCTACCTACGAGGCGCAAGTGAGTTAATACATCATCAGTCCCTCAATCTGAGCACGACGTGTCGGCCAACATTCTCAGGCCGGAAGCTTCTCAGCGAGAGACTCATCGGCGAAGTCATGATCCATACCGAGGCCGGTTCACGAGTTGCTAACCATGTCCGATAAGAGTGCGACTGAGATATAAGCCAGAACTTTGAAACCCCAATCGCAACAATATCGTGCGTGATGTAAATATTGCACACAATTTCAGCTAGAGCTGGTAATGAGCGGCGATCCCGACACTGCGGCGCAGAACAAGGCGGCTTGGGACAACAGCCACCACGTTACCAGGCAACTGCAGCAGGGGATCGAGAGCGATCATTTCCGAGTGAAACGGGCGATGCCGTGGGTGGGTGGGTTCCCCTCGTTCACCACGGCCCGGCGCACGATTTGCAGCTTCGAGGCGATGCTGTGGCTGCGCAAAGGCTTCGGGTTGCTGGTGCGCCTGCTCGCACACCCATCGCGCCTTGATCGCGCCCACGAGTGCCCGTCGCGTGATCCGCGCCGGCAGGTTGGACAGGTAGTACTTGCGCTCGCCCGAGTGATGTTCACCCGCTTTCGTGGAGTGGTGATCAGCTTGCGGGCGATGGGTCTGTCAGCATCTCCTTCTCGTAGCGGATCGGCGAGCGGTAGCCGAGGGCGGAGTGGCGTCGAACTGGATTGTAGAAGCCCTCGATGAAGGTGAAGACGGCCATTCGGGCCTGAGCTTGTGAAGCCAAGCGCCGGCGGTCGAGCAGTTCGCATTCGAGGGTCGCGAAGAAGCTTTCGGCCATGGCGTTGTCGTAGGCATCGCCGATCGAGCCCATCGAGGGCCGAACACCGGCTTCCCGGCAACGGTTGCCGAAGGCGAGAGCGGTGTACTGACTTCCCTGGTCGGAATGGTGAATGACGGCGCTCGGTTTACGCTGGCCGATCGCCATCTCCAGGGCGTCGAGCACGAGCTCGGTTCGCAGATGGTTCGCCATCGCCCACCCCACGATCCGCCGGCTCCAGGCATCGAGGACCACGGCGAGGTAGAGGAAGCCAGCGGCGGTCGGCACATAAGTGATGTCGCCGACCCAGAGCTGGTTGGGGCCTTCGGCTCGGAAGTTGCGCTCAACGAGATCGGGGGCTGGCCGGGCCTTCTTGTCCCGCCGCGTGGTGATGACAGCTCGCCGCCGCCGGCTGGCGCCGACGAGGCCGCCTGCGCGCATCAGGCGCGCAATGCGCTTGCGCCCATGGCGTGATCCTTCGGCCGCCAACTCAGCATGAACGCGTGGAGCACCGTAGGCTTCGCCCGAGCCCGCGTGAATCGTGCGGATCCGCTTCAACAGCGCGGCATCGGCCTGCGCGTGGGCCGAGGGCTCCCGTTGCCGCCAGGCATGGTAGCCTGCTTCCGAGACGCCGAGCACGCGGGCCATGACGGCGATAGGAAAGGTGGCCCGGTTTGCGCTCATGAACCGGAAGATCCCGACGGCACCGCGCCGGTCTCCCGCGCGAACCAGGCCGCGGCTTTTGACAGGATATCCCGCTCCAGCCGCAGTTGGCGCACCTCGCGGCGCAGACGGATCAGTTCTTCACGTTCGGCAGCCGTGAGGGTCTCTGTCTTTGCCTCACGGCGCTCCTCGGTCTTGTCAGCCTGTGCGACCCAGTTCCGGATGGCCTGAGCCGACGGTTCGAACTCACGGGCAAGATCGGTGGGATCGCGTCCGGCGCGGACCAGTTCGACGATCTGACGACGGAACTCAGCAGGATAGGGCGGACGTGTATGGGGCATCGGTTGCACCTCGTGGAAAAGCCTGAAGGGCTCCACGAAAGCGGGTCAACATCGGGGTCAATGGTCGTCTCTATGGTTGACCCGACCGGTAGCAAGCCACAGCGACACGAAGGCTGCCCCCGTGCATATCGGCGCGAGGAGAGCCGCGAGAAAGAGGAAGATCGCCGGGATCATGCGATGGGCGCCACCAGGATCGCGGTCCGCACCGCGGGGCGCATCTGCCAAAGCGTGACATTCGGGCGGGCCAGCACCTCGACGGCGTAGGTGTGCGCCTGAACAGCAGCGACGACGAGGCGCTTGCCGCCGATCTCCAGCGACACCGGCCTCCACGGATCAGCGAGGTAAGCCGAGATTGCATTGTCGAGCGCTTTGGGCGTCAGGAGCTTCTTTAACCGGCTGGTGCCGGCAGGCCGTCCACTTCCCGGGGCCCGGTGAGAGGATGGTCGAAAACGTACGCTAAGCCCGCCGACCGGTGCGGGCGAGGAGCTTTTCTCCGTCTGGCCTGATCGCCCCCTTGGGCGTGACGTGCCGGTAGAGGGTCTGCCGGGTGATGCCGAGTTCCACGCAGAGGTCGGCGACGCAGGTTTCGGGGTTTCCCATCGCGGCCTGAGCCAGGCGCAGCTTGGCGGGCGTCATCTTGAAGGGGCGACCGCCCCTGCGGCCCCGGGCGCGAGCCGCGGCCAGCCCGGCCTTCGTGCGCTCGGAGATCAACTCGCGCTCGAACTCGGCCAAGCCGGCGAAGATGGCGAACACCAGCCGGCCGTTGGCCGTGGTGGTATCGATCGAGGCGCCTTCGCCCGACAGCACCTTCAGCCCGACGTTGCGCTTCGTGAGATCCCCGACCAGGTTGACGAGGTGGCGCAGGTCGCGGCCGAGCCGGTCGAGCTTCCACACCGCCAGCGTGTCGCCGATCCGTAGCGCCTTGAGGCAGGCCTCGAGCCCGGGACGATCGTCGCGCCGACCGGAGGCGGCATCCTCGTAGATGTGCCCGGGATCGACGCCGGCCGCGACGAGCGCGTCGCGCTGCAGGTCGTGCACTTGGCTGCCGTCGGCCTTGGACACCCGGGCGTAGCCGATCACGGTCGTCATTCATACGTCCGTCTGCGTGACGGAGCGGCATTGCCCGCCGATCGGTCAGCATGATGTCACACAACCCGTCTTGTGGTCTACGCTCCGTGAACAGGCCCGCATTCCTGTTTCGTGACGGATGGGAAGCGGATGCCGGCCAAGACTATCTTGTCACCGGCGCAGCGCGCCGCGATCTTCGACCCGCCTGCCGATCACGCGACGATCGAACGACTCTACACCCTCGGTCCCGCCGACCTCGTGCAGGTGGCACGGCGTCGGCGAGGTCCGAACCGGATCGGCCATGCGGTGCAGCTCTGCTACCTCCGTCATCCCGGACGCGCACTGGTGGCGGGTGAGGCGGTGCCCGACGCGATGCTGGAGTTGCTCGCCGGTCAGATCGGATGCGATGCCACCGACTTCGCCAGCTATGCCGCCCGCCCGACGACGCTGCGCGAGCATCGCGCCGAGATCGAAGCCTGGCTCGGCCTGCGCGCCTTCGAGCGGGCGGACGTGCGATCGATGCTGGCGGTGGGGTCGGAGATCGCCGCCTCGACCGACCGGGGCGAGACGATCGTCGCCGGCATGGTCGATCGGCTGCGGCTGGGCCGGATCGTGCTGCCGGCCGCATCGACGCTGGAACGGCTGGCGCTCATCGTACGGACCCGGGCGCGCAAGGCCGCCCATGCCGGGCTGATCCGAGACTGCCCGGCCGAGCAGCAAGCGGCGCTCGATCGCCTGATCGCCTCGGACGACGACGGCCGCACCCGGCTCGGCTGGATACGGGAGTGGCCGGAGGCGCCGTCGGCTGCCAACCTGAAGGGGATCGTCGAACGGCTCGACGCGGTGCGCGCCATCGGGATCGCGGCGGACGGGGCACGCCGCATCCATGCCGCCCGCTACGCCGTCATCGCGCGCACCGCCGGCCTCGTCACCGCCCAGCACCTGCGCCGCCTCGAACGTCCTCGTCGGCTCGCCATGCTCGTCGCCTCCATGATCGAGATGGAGGCGGCGCTGACCGACGCCGCCCTGGTCATGGTCGAGAAGATGGTGGGCGCGCTGTTCCGCCGTGCCGACCGCACCCGCTCCGACCGGCTGCTCGGGCAAGCGCGGATGCTGAAGGACACGGCCCGCCTCCATGCCCGGCTCGGCCGCCTGCTGGTCGAGGCCCGCGCGAGCGGGCGCGACCCCTTCCGCGCGATCGACGACCGAGTGGGGTGGGATCAGCTGGAACGCAGCATCCGCTTTGCCGAGGATCTGACGCGCTCGGTCGATGACGGCCTGGAGGATGTGGTCGAACGCTATCCCGCCGTGCGGCGGTTCGCCCCGACCTTCCTCGCCGCCTTCACCTTCCGCACGGCGCGGTCGGGCGATCCGCTTCTCGGTGCGATCGAGGCGCTGCGGACGATGTACCGCGACGGTCGATCGGTCCTGCCGAAGCGGGTGCCGACCAGCTTCATCAGGCCGCGCTGGCGCAAGGTCGTGCAGCCGGTCGAAGGGACGATCGACCGGCGCGCCTACGAGATCGCGGTGATCGTCCACCTGCGCGAGCGGCTGGCCTCGGGCAGCATCTGGGTGGACGGCAGCCGCGCCTATCGCACGCTCGACGATTATCTGCTGCCCGTGCCCGCGTTCGAGACGATGCGCGCCGATGGCAACCTGCGCCTCGCCGTGTCGCCTGGGTTTGCCCAATGGCATGAGGAGCGCCGCACGCTCCTGGCCCGGCGTATGACCGAGGTGGAGCGCGCCGCCGCGGCCGGTGGGCTGGTCGACGTGACGATCGAGCGCGGGCAGCTACTGATCTCACCCATCCGGCGCTCCCCGGCCGACGAGGCCGAGGCGTTGAAGAGCCAGCTCTACGCGATGCTGCCGCGTGTCCGCATCACCGACCTGCTGGTGGAGGTCGCCGCCTGGTCGGGGTTCGCCGACCGCTTCGTCCATGCCCGCAGCGGCGTACCCGCTTCCGACCCGGCCGCGCTGATGGGCGCGATCCTCGCCGACGCGACCAACCTGGGCCTCGGGCGCATGGCGGAAAGCTCGCGCGGGCTGACGCTGCCGCGCCTGCGCTGGACAGCGGAATGGCATGTGCGCGACGAGACCTACCTGTCGGCGCTGGCGGCGATCGTCGATTGCCACACCGTGCATCCGCTCGCCGCGGTCTGGGGCCCGGGCGACACGTCGTCGTCGGACGGGCAGTTCTTCCGCGCCGGCGGTCAGGGCGAGGCGCGCGCCGATCGCAACGCCCGCTACGGCACCGAACCCGGTGTGCTGTTCTACACGCACGTCACCGACCGCTTCACGCCGTTCCACACCAAGGTCATCGCCGCCAATGCCGGCGAGGCCGCCCATGTCCTCGACGGCCTGCTCGATCATGAGAGCGACCTGGTCATCCGCGAGCATGCGACCGACACCGCGGGGGCGTGTCGCAAACTCTCAACGATCGAAATAATCTTCTCCGCACCGGGTGTTACGATGCCTGCCCACGGCCTGCTTAGCCGCTTCAAAGGGGTCGGTGAGGCGGTTTAGCGGCCCTGAGATCGCCCCATCGGATCGAGCGCGGACTCTCCCGGGAGCACAATTTTCTCCGGCCAAAATTTTTGCGACACGCCCGAAGAAGTTGCCGCCGGGCTCCAGCGTGTCCGGCGTCCATTGCCGGATGTTGACCGCCTCGAAGTTGTAGGTGCCCTGGCTCTGCGCCGCCGCATTGGCGCTCGGCAGGCTGTGCGAGGCCGAGACGGTGCCGCCGGCGGTCGCCTGGTTCTCGAGGCGCTCGACGAACAGGGCATCGGCCTGGGCCGCAACCTCGTTGAACTTGATGTTCGCGACGTGCTCCCAACCCTGCACGGCGGTGCGGTAGGCCGCCTTCTCGATCGGGCGCCACGTATAACCGTAGTTGCGGCCGTCGATCTCGGTGCCTGTCAGCTCACCAAAATAATAATTGATGACGAACGGGCCCGATACCCCCGCGCCATTGACGTAATGCCGTCCATTGTTGATGAAAGAATCGACAAATTCGTTGCCGCTTTCCGGCGAAACAGCCGTCAGTGCCATCCGCGTCCTCCCGGTGTGCCAGAACGGAGCGCCGGCGACGGCCGACCATCCGCTGACAAGCTTGCAGGTTACGGGCTCTATCGAAGACGTGTCCAGATTTTTATTGTTTCTTTCTTGGTTTTTACAATGTGCTATTATGACGTATTTGCAAAATATCAGTACGAAAACCGCCCCATGGCGAAAAGCACGACAAGATACCGTCGTGAAAGACAGCCGATACATGCCTGAACGGCAGGGCAGATTTGCCGGACTACGACGTTGCTCCGACGCGAGATTTCTCTGCGACCGATCCGAATGGCCTAGTCCTTACCGCGTCGTCATTACGCCGATCGGACTATGACTACTCGCGGAACATGCAATCGAGGTCGCGGCCCGGCGCCATGTCTGGACACACCGTCGGTCGGGCCGCAGACGTGCGCGCTGAACCCGTGATGACAGGGGGCCGGATGCGGCACCTCTGCGATCAGCACCGGTGATCGGTCGATCTCGAACGGATCTTGTCTGTGCTTGTCTCGACGGGATCGCGCCGGGCTCGGCGAGACCGGAAGAGAGCCGCGAGCGGCCGGCCTCGCGGGCCCGGCCGCCGACCCCGTCACGGTGACGGCTTGGCCGTCACGGTGACGGCTTGGCCGTTCCGGATGGGCGGGTCGGCCGCGAGGCTGCGCGCCCGACCGCGACGCCCGCCACACTCTCTTGTGCCGGCGCGACATTGTCGCCGTAGGATCCGAGCCCTGCGCCCTGCGGCAGCGCGATGCCCCAGCCGGCCATGACATTGCCGGTGACGGTGTTGCGGGCGTGGTCCGTCCCGATGCCGACGAGCGGGCCGCCTCCCCCGGAGGCCGGCAGCAAAGCGGCGTTGTTGGTCGCGATCAGGGTGCCCTCGCCCCTCTGCACGAGGAAGGGCCGGCTGCGCGCCGGGCCGGCAGAGCCGACGAGCGGCTTGAGCATCGTGCCGGTGACGACGAGGGTGCCGCCGGCGACCTCGGCGGCCGGCTGGTCGGCCGCCTGCTCGAACGCGCCGCCGGACACGGCCAGGCTGCCGCCGGTCACGATCAGGTAGGGCGCACGGGTGGCGCCCCAGAGCCGCGCCGAGCCGATCAGCACGGTCCCGCCCGCCGAGGCGATGGTGGGGACGGTCGGGTGGCCGGACTTGGTGCTCGACAGGAGGCCGATCTGCCAATCGCCGGCGGCATTGGAGAAGGTGGCCCCGTCGCCGTCGAGCTGCATCATCCCGATCTGGCGCGCCGCACCGCTATTGCCGTTCCGGTTGCCGACAACCGCCGCACCGAAGGTGTCGAGGCTGCGGATGTCGAGCCCGTCGACGCGGCCGAACTCCGCCGCCACCGTCGCCCCGTCGCGGTAGATCGCCATCAGGGCCGGCGACGCGGCGAAGTCGAAAGGCCAGGCATGGAGCACGCCGATATGGGTGAAGTCTTGCGGGCCGTCGAGGAGCAGCCCCCGGTTGAACGCCCCGATTTCGAGCAGCTCTGCGGCGAGGCCGCCGCAATTGCCGTCGCAGCGGATCCCGTCATACGCGCCCGAGAGGCGGAGGCTGCCGATCTTGACGCGGGTGGCGGCGCGGATGTCGAGCGCCCACGGATAGCGCCGGAGCGTCGCCCGGCTCGTCGCGGCCGACTGGTCGAAGGCGATCCCGATCCCGTCCCAGCCCGACGAATCGCCGGCCGCGACCGCCACGACCGCCGGCGCCGCGAGATTGAAGCAAGGCCCGACCCACAGCACCGACGCCGTCACCCCCTCCCCCACCGCCCTCTGGCCGGAGGCGAGCGTGAGGCCGTCGCAGACCGGATAGCGGCCGGCCGGGATCCGCACCGTCCGGCCGGTGGCGAAGGCGGCGCGCAGATACGGCGCCAGGTCGGTCGTGCCGGTCCGGTCGCGCACGCCGGCCCGGAGGGCCTGTGGAATGAACGCCATCGCGTCCACCGCGTCGGCCGGAGCCTCGGGGGTCCGGCTGCCGGCGTCGGGCGCGGTCTCGCGCGGATCGCGGCTGGGCGGCTCGAAGGCGGAGGCGTGCCCCGACGCGAGCAGCGTCACGAGCAGGGCACCGAGGGGCAGTTGCGGCCGGCGGGACATCGTGGGGAGCCTGATCGTTCGATGACGGGGAATGCCGATCGGAGATGCCGGAACGGCTGACGCAGGATGGGACGACGTGGCAGGCATTCGGCAAAGCCCCGCGCCGGGTCTCGCACGCTTCCTGCCGAGGCGCGGTCAGGCGCGTCTCCGAGGGGCCCGCCTTATAACCTGCGAGAGACGCCGGTCACATCGAGGCCCGGCTTCATTCTCCCGTTGCGGTCACCGCGCCCCTGCGCGAAGGGACCGAAACGGTCGAGGCGGACGATCACGCCGAACTCGCTGCCGATCAGGGCCTCCGGATGTCGTCGCCGGGATGCCAGACGTCCGGGCGGGCTCCATCGAGCGACTATCGTCCTCGACCGGGACGGCCGGCATGCCGGCGGCGAGGGCGGCCAGGATTCCGTGCACCCGCCCGCCGCACGCAGACCCGTCCCGAGGGCGGTCCTCGTCGCGCTCGACCGGTGCGGATGGCGCAAGGCTATCGAAGGCGAGAGATGGCGAACCCATCGTCGGGCAGCCGGGGACGTCGGCGATGCCGTGGCGGGCGAGCATGTCAGCGGTGGATGCTCCTCGCACACCCGGCGAGGGCGTCCGTTCCGCGATGCTGCGCCAGGGCCGCACCTGCTCGACGAGCGGCGCAGCCCCGCCTGCGCCACGTCTGCCTGAAACGCGTCGTGAGCGCGGCGGCACTGCACGACCAAGATCGAGATATCAGCTGATATGAGCCCAATCAGTCGTCATGCCGCACGGGATCACTCCCGGGTCAAGCCGCCGACCACTTGAGCTTTGCATCGTGTCCTTGCTCGTTCGGGTGCGCTCCCAATCGGCTCGACCGTTGATCTGCCTCACTGAGGTCCGAAGCCTCGTGAGCCAGTGCCTTCGCCAGCAGATTCGCGCGGCTTGCCCACAGGTTCCTTTCTTCCCGCATGGCCGCCAATTGGTCATGGCTGAGTGCCAGGGCGATGCGTAGCTCGTCGATTTCGTCACGTAGCTCGGTCGTGCGCTGTCGCTCGCTTGCCAGGGACGCCTTCAGGACGGCAGCAACCGCGTCGATTTCCAGATCTGATGAACGCTCCCCGCCGCTCCTGCGATGGGGAACAACTCCAGCCGTTTCATCTGAAGCGCTTCCCTGGGGATGGCTCGTCGCCGTTGTGTGCACCGGCGTCGTCATCTGCCGAAGTTGCGCCACTTCCGCGCGCACCTGCTCGACATCAAGCTTGAGCTGGCTGGATTCCCTGACGGGCAACGATGACGACGTATCGGCCATGGTGGGGGACAAGCCCTCCTCTTCCAGCACCAGCCCGTGCAGCATGGCAAAGACGCCGTCGCCACTCATACGCGAGGGATCGAAGCCACTTTCGGCAGCGAGGCTGCTGAATTGCGTTCGACCGCGAGACGAGTGTCCGACGAAGGCCATCGACCAGTTCGCAAAGCCGCGGCTCTCCACCGGCACGCATTGCAGGACCGTCACGTCGCTGTGGCGGAGATCGCGCTGGATCCGCTCGAAGGTGGCCTCGACCCCGTTCCGTGGGCCTTCGAGCACCTGCGCGAACGATCCTGCATTGAACATCAGCGCGCCGGTTACGCCGATCTTCATATTATTGCGCTGCGACACCTCCAGGATCTGGTGGATCTCCGTCGCAATGTCGTGCTCCGTACCCTGCAGCAAATTCTTGCTGGCATAAACGAGGCGATACAGATCGGTCATGAGATACTCACCCGTTGGGCGCCGAGGTCAGTTCGGGAGGGGATAGGTCATCAGGAAGGCCGAAAGGTCATCGGCGGCTATGGGCTTGCTGATCAGATAGCCTTGAACGTCCGTGCACCCTTCGAGCCGGATTCTCTGAAGTTGTTCCGGAGTCTCGACACCCTCGGCGACCGTTGTCATACCCAGGCTCTTGCCAAGGCCCGCGACGGCGCGAATGATCGCTTCACCGTCCGGCTTGGTCGCCAGATCCTTGACGAAGGATCTGTCGATCTTGATCTTGTCGAACGGGAACGACTGCAGGTAGCTGAGCGACGAGTAGCCGGTGCCGAAATCATCCATCGAGACCCGCACTCCGAGCTCCCGGAGCCGGTGCAAGGTCTGAAGCGTCCTCTCGTTCTGTTGCAGCAGCACGCCCTCGGTGATCTCCACCTCCAACCGCCGGGCCGGCAATCCCGAAGTCGCCAGCGCCGAGATGATCATCTCGACGAGCCGATCGCTCTTGAACTGCGCGGGCGAGACGTTGACGGCCACGGACATGTGGGCCGGCCACGTCATGGCATCGCGGCAGGCTTGCCGAATGACCCACTCACCGATGGGAACGATGAGCCCGATCTCCTCGGCGAGCGGGATGAAGTCGAGCGGCGATATCATGCCCCGCTCGGGATGACGCCAGCGGATCAACGCCTCGCAGCCCGTAATCCGGTCGCTCTCGAGGTGCAGCTGCGGCTGGTAGTGCAGCTGGAACTCCCGGCGCGCCAGCGCCTGACGCATGTCGAGTTCGAGTTTGCGGCGCGCCTGCATGCGCGCATCCATCTCCGGCTCGAAGAACCGGTAGGTGCCGCGCCCGTCGAGCTTGGCTCGGTAAAGGGCGAGGTCGGCGTTCTTCAGGAGCTTGTCGGACTCCGTTCCATCTCCCGGGGCGAAGGCTGCTCCGACGCTCGCTCCGATCGTCAGGAGATGACCCTCGACCATGTAGGTCCGGCCGATCAGGTCGACGAGGCGGCGAGCCAGGGCCTGCGTGTCGGCCGCCTCACGGACACCGTTCTGAAGGATGACGAACTCGTCGCCGCCGACCCGGGCCACCGTATCGGTCGGGCGTACCGTCGAGCGCAGGCGGTCGGCGACCTTCTCGAGCAACGCGTCCCCGATCGGATGGCCGAGCGTGTCGTTGACGGGCTTGAAACGGTCGAGATCGATCAGAAGGAGAGCGAAAGCGTCGCCTGTCCGCTGCAGGCGCGCCAGCGCCTCCGTGAGACGCTCGCGCAGGAGGAGGCGGTTGGGAAGGCCGGTGAGGGGATCGAGGCGCGCCACCTCGTCGGCGCGGGCTTCGTTGGCCTTCCGCGCGCTGATATCCTCGAGCGTGACCGCCCAGCCTTCCTCTGCAACGGGAGAGAGCTCGACCTGGATCGTACGATTCAGGTGCGCGACTTCGAAAATCGTGCGCGATGGCCTCTTCAACATGCTGCGGAGATGTTGAAACATCTCGCGCCGGGACGATCGACAAGCTTGAAATGCCCGCAGCAACTGCCGTGCCGATACGAGTTCCTGCACATGAGGAACGATGTGGTGGATTGTTTTCTGAGCTGAAGCTGTGACGACGATTAAGCGCCCTTGACGATCAATGAACAAGATGCCCTGTCGGACAGAGTTCAGATATTGATCGAAGGCGGCGGAATACAACCTAGACGGCTTGTCGGCAACAGGAGGGCATTTATGAATATCTTTTGTTGGCCAGAGTGGTCTTGCGTCCGCCGACATCTTGTGTTCACCGTATAGGGCAGCACCAAATTGCTCGTGGAGCATGAGCGTCGAGACGATTCATGCGAGACAAGAAATTAACAACCTGTAGGCGTCCGATGGCCGACACCTCACCGGCGGTTGAGGCGCATTGTCGCATCGCTTCTTAGCTGCGGGTGCAATTCACAGCATGGTCAAAACTCTTAATCGCTGCAGCCGCGATTCCGGAGACGCGGCGTCGATGATCTTGGGGAGAAGGTGGTCCCGCGGGCGCTGCCGAGGATGTCGCCGCCCGCTAGCGTCCGGGTGGTAACGCATGTCCAGCGTGACGGTCGGACGAGCAGCGAGCGGCGCGAGCGGTGACGGAATGCCTGCCGCTCACCCGAAAGACCCGAGGTAGATGCCCTTTACCCGCACCGGACTTGCATCAGAGCGACTGCCGAGAACCTTGTCGGGCGCCTCGAACGGCATGACGCAATCGGGTCTTACACTGAAGATCGGGGGCGCCCACATCTTGGGAAGGACACTCCCCCGTTCTATAATCACAGATTAAAATTTGAACGATATAAGAAACTAATGTCGATAATTTGTGTATTTTATATTATAAAATATCATAAAACATGATTAAAAACACGTAACTACGTAAGGTCATCTGATGCTCGAAGATTCCGGCCACGCGCCCACCCCTGATTGCATCATGGGAAGCTTGAAAAACGTACACGAGACAGGAAATTCGCCTTTAAAGTGTGGAATCGGCGCGGCACCATTACCAATCATTACCCTCAGGTGAGCTTGCGTCTTGCGGTACGCCGCCTTACCAGCACAGGTCGCTGCCCGTCGGAGGACCAGCAATCAGCGGAGCGCCCCGTCGGGTGTCGATGACGGGCGCTGGCTGGATTGCCCACCGGCGCGGCAGGCTTGTTGTCGTCCGCAGGTATGTCCGTATGACGCCCGTCCCCTCGCAGCTCGATCCGAAGCTTCTCCTCAAGAGCCTCCGAGCGTTCCGGAGGGGGGATTTCTCGACCCGCCTGCCCCTCGACCTGACGGGCATCGACGGTGAGATCGCCGAGGCCTTCAACGACATCGTCGAGCTGAACCAGGGGCTCGCGCGCGAACTCGATCGCGTGGCCCGCACGGTCGGCAAGGATGGGAGGATCGGCGAGCGCGGCAAGCTTCCGGCCGCAACGGGCGGTTGGGTCGAATGTGTCGATTCGGTCAACGCGATGATCGGCGATCTCGTCCAGCCCACAACGGAGGTCGCGCGGGTCATCGGCGCGGTGGCCAAGGGCGACCTCGGCCAGACCATGCAGCTCGAGATCGAGGGGCGTCCCCTCAGGGGCGAGTTCCTGCGGATCGGCAAGGTCGTGAACACGATGGTCGATCAGCTCAACTCCTTCGCCTCCGAGGTCACCCGCGTCGCCCGCGAGGTCGGCTCGGAGGGCAAGCTCGGCGGTCAGGCCCAGGTGCGCGGCGTCGGCGGCACCTGGAAGGATCTCACCGACAACGTGAACCTGATGGCCGCCAATCTCACCGGCCAGGTCCGCAACATCGCCGACGTGACCACGGCGGTGGCCCGCGGCGACCTGTCGAAGAAGATCACCGTCGACGTCAAGGGCGAGATCCTGGAGCTGAAGAACACCATCAACACGATGGTCGACCAGCTCAACTCCTTCGCCTCGGAAGTCACGCGCGTCGCCAAGGAGGTCGGCACGGAGGGCAAGCTCGGCGGCCAGGCCCAGGTGAAGGGCGTCGGCGGCGTGTGGAAGGATCTGACCGACAACGTCAACATGATGGCCGAGAACCTGACCGGCCAGGTCCGCAACATCGCCGAGGTCACGACGGCCGTCGCCCGCGGCGACCTGTCGAAGAAGATCACCGTCGACGTCAAGGGCGAGATCCTGGCCCTCAAGCTGACCATCAACACCATGGTGGACCAGCTCAACTCCTTCGCCTCCGAGGTGACCCGCGTCGCCCGCGAGGTCGGCACGGAAGGCAAGCTCGGCGGCCAGGCCCAGGTCGAGGGCGTCGGCGGAACCTGGGCCGACTTGACCAACAACGTGAACATGATGGCCGCCAACTTGACCGGCCAGGTGCGCAACATCGCCGACGTGACCACCGCGGTCGCCAACGGCGACCTGTCGAAGAAGATCACCGTCGACGTCAAGGGCGAGATCCTGGAGCTGAAGAACACCATCAACACGATGGTCGACCAGCTCAATTCCTTCGCCTCCGAGGTCACGCGCGTGGCCCGCGAGGTGGGATCCGAGGGCAAGCTCGGTGGTCAGGCCCAGGTCAAGGGCGTCGCGGGAACCTGGGCCGACTTGACCGACAACGTGAACCTGATGGCGGCGAACCTCACCGGCCAGGTCCGCAACATCGCCGACGTCACCACGGCAGTGGCCAACGGCGACCTGTCGAAGAAGATCACCGTCGACGTCAAGGGCGAGATCCTGGAGCTGAAGAACACCATCAACACGATGGTCGACCAGCTCAACTCCTTCGCCTCGGAAGTCACGCGCGTCGCCAAGGAGGTCGGCTCCGAGGGCAAGCTCGGCGGACAGGCCCGGGTGGAGGGCGTGGCGGGCACCTGGGCCGACCTCACCAACAACGTGAACCTGATGGCGGAGAACCTGACCGGCCAGGTCCGCAACATCGCCGACGTCACCACGGCAGTGGCCAACGGCGACCTGTCGAAGAAGATCACCGTCGACGTGCGCGGCGAGATCCTGGAGCTGAAATCCACCATCAACACGATGGTCGATCAGCTGAACTCCTTCGCCTCCGAGGTCACCCGAGTCGCCAAGGAGGTCGGCACGGAGGGCAAGCTCGGCGGCCAAGCGCAGGTGAAGGGCGTCGGCGGCGTGTGGAAGGGCCTCACCGACAACGTGAACATGATGGCCGCCAACCTCACCGGCCAGGTCCGCAACATCGCCGAGGTCACGACCGCGGTCGCCAACGGCGACCTGTCGAAGAAGATCACCGTCGCGGTCGAGGGCGAGATCCTGGAGCTGAAATCCACCATCAACACCATGGTGGACCAGCTCAACTCCTTCGCCTCCGAGGTCACCCGCGTCGCCCGCGAGGTCGGCATCGAGGGCAAGCTCGGCGGCCAGGCCCAGGTGAAGGGCGTCGGCGGCACCTGGAAGGACCTCACCGACAACGTCAACATGATGGCCGAGAACCTGACCGGCCAGGTCCGCAACATCGCCGAGGTCACGACCGCGGTCGCCAACGGCGACCTGTCGAAGAAGATCACCGTCGACGTGCGCGGCGAGATCCTGGAGCTGAAATCCACCATCAACACCATGGTGGACCAGCTCAACTCCTTCGCCTCCGAGGTCACCCGCGTCGCCCGCGAGGTCGGCACGGAGGGCAAGCTCGGCGGCCAGGCCCAGGTGAAGGGCGTCGGCGGCACCTGGAAGGACCTCACCGACAACGTCAACATGATGGCCGCCAACCTCACCGGCCAGGTGCGCGGCATCGCCAGCGTCGTCACGGCGGTGGCGCAGGGCGATCTCAAGCGGAAGCTCTCGGTCGACGCCAAGGGGGAGATCGCGGCGCTCGCCAACACCGTCAACGAGATGATCGAGACGCTCGCGACCTTCGCCGATCAGGTCACGAACGTGGCCCGCGAGGTGGGCGTCGAGGGCAAGCTCGGCGGACAGGCGCGGGTGCCCGGCGCCGCCGGCCTCTGGCGCGACCTCACCGACAACGTCAACCAGCTCGCGGCGAACCTCACCACCCAGGTGCGCGCCATCGCGGAGGTCGCGACCGCGGTGACCAAGGGCGACCTCGCCCGCTCGATCGCGGTCGAGGCCTCGGGCGAGGTCGCGGCGCTGAAGGACACGATCAATGAGATGATCCGCAACCTGCGGGACACGACGTTGAAGAACGCCGAGCAGGACTGGCTGAAGACCAACCTCGCCAAGTTCACCCGGATGCTCCAGGGCGAGCGCGACCTCGCCACGGTCTCGAACCTGATCCTGTCCGAGATCGCCCCGCTGGTGAACGCCCAGCGCGGCGTCTTCTACATGGTCGAGCAGGAGGCCGGCGAGCCGGTCCTCGACCTCGTGGCGAGCTACGCCTTCACGGAGCGCAAGAACCTCTCCAACCGCTACCGCCTGCGCCAGGGTCTCGTCGGGCAATGCGCCTACGAGAAGAAGCGCATCCTGCTCACCAACGTGCCGGGCGACTACATCACCATCGGGTCGGCGCTCGGCGAGGCGGCGCCGCTCAACATCATCGTGCTGCCGGTGCTGTTCGAGCAGGAGGTGCGCGCGGTGATCGAGCTCGCCTCGTTCAACCGGTTCAGCGAGACCCACCAGTCCTTCCTCGACCAGCTCACCGAATCGATCGGCATCGTGCTGAACACGATCGCGGCGAACATGCGGACCGAGGGGCTTCTCAAGCAGTCCCAGTTGCTCACGGGCGAGCTGCAGAGCCGCCAGGAGGAATTGAAGAAGACCAACGACCGCCTGGAGCTCCAGGCCGCCTCGCTTCAGCAATCCGAGGACCTGCTGAAGAGCCAGCGCGAGCGCCTGCAGCAGACCAACGAGGAGCTGGAGGAGAAGGCGCGCCTGCTGGAGATCCAGAAGCGCGAGGTCGAGGGCAAGAACCGCGAGGTCTCGGTCGCCAAGACGGCGCTGGAGGAGAAGGCCGAGCAGCTGAGCCTGACCTCGCGCTACAAGTCGCAGTTCCTGGCGAACATGAGCCACGAGCTGCGCACGCCGCTCAACAGCCTGCTGATCCTCTCGAAGCTCCTGTCCGAGAACCGCGACGGCAACCTGACCGACAAGCAGCGCGAATTCGCCAAGACCATCAACGCGGCGGGAACCGACCTGCTGTCGCTCATCAACGACATCCTCGACCTGTCGAAGATCGAATCCGGTACGGTGTCGCTCGAGATCGGCGACGTCGCGCTGCAGGATCTCGTCGAGAACCTCGACCGGACCTTCCGCCAGATCGCCGAGGAACGTCACCTCGCTTTCGAGATCACGATCGAGGCGGGGCTGCCGCGGTTGGTCCGCACGGATACGAAGCGGTTGCAGCAGGTCCTGCGCAACCTGCTCTCCAATGCCTTCAAGTTCACCGAGAAGGGCAGCGTGTCCTTGACGATCGGCTCGGCCGAGGGGTCGCCCCTGCGCGCCGGGAGCCGCTGGATGGCGATGTCCGTCACCGATACCGGGATCGGCATCGCGGAGGACAAGCAGCGCATCATCTTCGAGGCGTTCCAGCAGGCCGACGGGACCACGAGCCGCAAATACGGCGGAACCGGCCTCGGCCTGGCGATCAGCCGCGAGATCGCGCGCCTCTTGGGCGGCGAGATCGTGGTGGAGAGCCGCGTCGGCACGGGCAGCACCTTCACCCTGTTCCTGCCCTTCGAGCCGCCGGTGCAGGCGGTCACGGGCCGCGCGCCGGAGGCGTCCGAGGCGAACGGGGCCTCGGCGCCGACAGGCCGCCAGCCCAGCGCCGCGATGGCGCTCTCGGCCTCGGCGGACGACCGGCACGCCATCCATCCGGGCGATCACATCGTGCTCATCGTCGAGGACGACGCGATGTTCGCCTCGGTGCTGCTGGAACTCGCGCGCGAGCGCGGCTTCAAGGGCCTCATCGCGCAGGACGGCGCCGGCGCGCTGAGCCTCGCCCACCGCTTCAAGCCGCACGCCATCACGCTCGATATCGGCCTGCCCGACATGGACGGCTGGGCCCTGCTCGACCTCCTCAAGAACGATTCCCGCACGCGGCACATCCCGATCCACGTCATCTCCGTCAACGACGAGAAGAAGCGCGGCCTGCGCGCGGGAGCGTTCGGGTTCCTGGAGAAGCCCGTCGACCGGGAGGGCCTGTTGCGCGCCCTGGAGCGGTCGAAGGAGTTCATCACGCGGCCGGTGCGCACCCTGCTGCTCGTCGAGGACGACGAGAACCAGCGCGCGAGCATCACGGCACTCCTGAGCGAGGAGGACGTCAAGATCTTCGCGGTCGGCACGGCCTCCGCCGCGCTCGAAGCCGTGACGGGCGGCCGCTTCGACTGCGCGATCATCGATCTCGGCCTGCCCGACCTCGGCGGCTCCGAGCTGATCGAGCAGATCCGCGCCTCGCATGACGGGGAGGAGCTGCCGATCATCGTCTATACCGGCCGGGAGCTGACGGCGGCCGAGGAGCAGCAGCTCCGGCACACCGCCTCGACGATCATCCTCAAGGACACGCGCTCCTCCGAGCGGCTCCTCGACGAGACCGCCCTCTTCCTGCACAGGGCGATCGGCAGCGCCCGACCGGAGGACCCGATCCTCGTCGAGGGCCCGGAGACGGCGACCCTGCAGGGATGCCAGGTCATCCTGGTCGACGACGACCTGCGCAACATCTTCTCGCTGACGAGCGCGCTGGAGCAGCACGGGCTCGGGGTCCTGTTCGCCGAGAACGGACGGGACGGCATCGACCTCCTCGTCGCCAACCCGACCGTCGACGCGATGCTGATCGACATCATGATGCCGGGGATGGATGGCTACGAGACGATCCGGGCGATCCGGGCGATTCCCGCCTTCCGCCGCCTGCCGCTCATCGCGGTGACCGCGAAGGCGATGAAGGGCGACCGCGAGAAGTGCATCGAGGCGGGTGCCTCCGATTACGTCTCGAAGCCGATCGACGTGGACCAGCTCCTCGCCGCGCTCCGTGTCCAGCTGGAGCAGCGCGGCGAAGCCCGGAACGGCGCGGCCGTGATCAGGGAGGGCGCGCGGGCACCGGCGTCGAAACCGCTGTGACGTCGCGTCTTGAGGATCCGCTCGCGATGGGCGCCGAGACCGAGGATGGACCACGGACCGCTCCTCCGGATGCGCTCCCGATCCGGGCCAAGATCCTGATCGTCGACGATGACCGGCGCAATCTCCTCGCCGCGTCGGAGATCCTCGCCGATCCGGCGGTCGACCTCGTCATGGCGGATTCTCCCGAGGAGGCCCTGCGCCGGACCCTGCGGGAGGAATTCGCCCTGATCCTGCTCGACGTGCAGATGCCGCGCATGGACGGCTACGAGGTCGCCACCCTGATCCGCAGCCGCTCGCGCACCTCCCGGGTTCCGATCCTCTTCCTCACGGCGCACAACAAGGAGGATATGCATATCTTCCGGGGCTATTCCGCCGGGGCGGTGGATTACGTCTTCAAGCCGATCCAGCCTCTCGTGCTGAAATCGAAGGTCGACGTCTTCGTCGATCTCTATCGCAAGACCGAGGAGATCAAGCGCAAGGCGGCGGCCGAGAAGCAGCTTCTGCTGGAGAACCTGCGCGTGCGCGGCGAGAAGCTGGAAGCCGAGCAGGCCCTGCGCCGGCGCGAGGAGCATCAGGCGGCCGTGCTGCGGGGGCTCCCGATCGCGCTCTACACCTCTCCGGTCGATTGCGAGGACCGGCGGCTGCACTTCACCAACGACAGCATCGAGCGCATCACCGGCTTCTCGCGCGGCGCCTTCGCGACCTCCGGGCTGTGGGAGTCCCGCCTCGATCCCGACGACAGCGAGGGCGTCCTGGAGAACCTGCGGAACCTGACGGAGGTGGGCGCGGTCGCCCTCGAATACCGCTGGCGCAACGCCGACGGCACGGAACGGCACATCCTCGACCAGATCGTGGTCAACCGGGCTGAGGACGGCACGGCCGCCGAACTCTTCGGGATGTGGTTCGACGTGACCGAGCGCAAGGAACTCGAGCTCAGCCTGCAGCACGCCTCGAAGCTGGAGGCGGTCGGCCGCCTGACGGGCGGCATCGCCCACGATTTCAACAACATGCTGAGCATCGTGATCGGCAATCTCGACCTCGCGCGAGGAGCGCTGGAGGGCAACGAGAAGGCCCTGCGCCGGATCGAGAGCGCCATCGAGGGGGCGCATCGCTGCGCCGAGCTGACCGGCCGTCTGCTCGCCTTCTCCCGGCGCTCTCCCCTCCAGCCCCGGGCCTTGGACTTCGCCAGCTTCATCCCCGGCCTGGTCAAGCTCCTCGTGCGGACGCTCGGCGAGCGGATCACGATCGCGGCCGAGCTCGACGGCGAACTTCCGGACATCTGCGTCGACCACGCGCAGTTCGAGGCGGCCCTCATCAACCTCGCGGTCAACGCACGGGACGCGATGCCGGAGGGCGGGACGCTCGGCATCCGCGTCCGGGGTCGCGACGCTCCCGCACCGGACGGCGCCGAGGGCGCGCGCTGGGTGGACATCACCGTCACCGACACCGGAACCGGGATGTCGCCGGCCGTCCTGGCCCGGGTGTTCGAGCCCTTCTTCACCACGAAGGAGGCCGGCAAGGGCACCGGTCTCGGCCTCAGCATGGTGTACGGCTTCGTGCAGCAGAGCGGCGGGACCATCACGGTCGACAGCAGTCCGGGCCAGGGCACGCGCTTCGTCGTCACGCTGCCCGCGCTCGCGAGGAAAAGCGTCCCGTCGGAGGCCGCCGGCCAACGCGCGCCCTTCGACGCGGCGGATGCCGTGAACGGTGAGGGCAAGGTCGTCCTCGTGGTCGAGGACGACGCCGACGTCCGCTCCACCATCATCTCCACGCTCGAAGCGCTCGCGTTCACGGTTCTCAGCGCGCCTGACGGCACCGAGGCACTCCGCATCCTCGAAAGCGAGCCGCGGATCGCCCTCGTCTTCAGCGACGTCAACATGCCCGGCACCATGTCGGGCATCGATCTCGGTCACGTCATCCGCCGGCAATGGCCGCAGATCCCGGTCCTGCTGACCTCCGGCTATCTGCAAGAACATCAGGACGCGAGCGGCTTCGATCTACTGTTCAAGCCTTATCGTGCTGACGAATTGATCGAGATCCTGAGGATGTCGCTGTGCGGCGACCATGCGACCTGATGTCGATCGGGTCATGGTGGGCGTCATCGAGCAGCCGGCGAATGTCCGCCCGAACGAGGGGCCGCGAACTTGGATAAGGGCCTCGCCGACGCCGCCTCTGCGGCCCGTTCCAGCCCCGCCTCCGCCATGCCGAGATCCGACAGCGCCGCCGGGGCGCCGAGCCGGTGCGCGAGGTCGCGAAGTCCCTGCCCCCGAGACGGCGTCGCGGGAGGACGGCCCGCGTGACCTGATGCCTCGAGCGGCAATGCGGCACCACGCCGTTCAGGAATGAACCGCGCCGCTCGGCGTGACGCGCACCCTGAGCCGGACGGCCGTCGAGATCGGTTGTGATGCGGCCCGCATCGTGATGCCGCTCACAACCAGCCCCCCTGACGCGACAGGCCACAGGCATGCCGATCGGCAGGGCTGAGCATTTCGTGTCCGGAAATGATTGCATGAGCGCGTCAGACGCCACGTCAGCGCGCGATCAGCGCGCTGAACTCTCGCAGAAGACCGCTGGTGTACTGCAGGATGGCATCTTTCCCAAGCAGCTCTTCTGCAAACGCCGTGCTAGCGGCGGCAATGTAATGGAAGCGATTATTTTCTTCTTTCTCCAATTGAATTATTCTCAATACATCATCGTCATTTTGTATCGGAATATAATGCGTCCATGGCTTTGCTTGATTAGACCAAAACAACACATGATTGGAATTGTATTTAAATAGAACCGATCTGCTACGCATGATAATTGCTGGTCGCGAGCAGGTAGCACCATTGCCGTCCATTGAAATGATGAATTTCGACGTATATGCCTCATCCCAGCCCATCACGCCGTGACCGAATCCATCCTGGATCAAGGCCTGTTCTGCCTCCGGTGTACATTGAACAATCGCCGGCAATCTAAAATCGACATCGCTTCGGCCCCGAAAATACTTCGCCGCGCGTATGCGCGGGACTGTCACATCCCGAATATCGGATAGGGTTATGAGGTGCTTTCCTGTGGTCGATCCGGCGAACGAGGCCTTGTTGGTCTTGTCCTCGTAAGGTGTGCCATCATACGCAATCTTCGTGAGGTAATCGGTGACGACGAACTCGAAATCCGGCAGCAGAATGTTCCTATCACCGAATTGCTTCTGGAAGCTGAAGACGGGATATGCCGTTCTTTCTCGGGCTTCATCATTGACGTCGACTGCAAAGGAGAGGTCGCCAGGATTGGGATAGATCGACAGCATGTCGCGAAATATGCTTTCAAACTGGCCGGCCCTGAGCGTAAACACCTCAGGAACAGGCTGCGATTTCGGTACGATGCGAACTGATCCCGCCGTAATTTCGTAAATGAATGTTGAGGGCGAGTGGCGATTCTCGAAATCCAACGCTTGTCGATAATTGTCGAATACAACTCCATAGCCACGCCAGGGCGCCAATTGCTCCTCCACGGCACTTTTGACAAATTCTCGGATGCGGATTTTACGTTGAAATTCTGGAGAACTTACAACAACATCAATCAAAGATCTTAGATCGGGACACTTCGATAGCGACGTTACAGTACCCTCGTTCTCCGGCTCGCGATTGAGCAAGGAACGAAATACGGCATAAATCTCTTCTCTGCTCATGCCTTCCCCTCCATCTATCATAACATATACAGTATGAATCACAAGATTATTTGAGGGCTTTAACTTGTTTCGATCGCCGTCAAGACGGGATCCTGTATTGATCGAATTACAAGGGCAGAACCTCGATACGTATTCACCATCCGAGCGTCTTGCGTGGGATGCCGTCCGAGGCCGCCATCATGCTGGCGAACGCCCGACATCGCAGACGCGGCGAAGCTATCTTTTTTGGGAAGTACTGCCACAGGCGCCTGCTGTTTTTCTCATTCGTGTCTTCATGCCAGGATGAATGCAGATTACAAAAGAAAACCTCTAGCGTCGCATCGCTTCGCAGTTGCACATACTGCATCGTCCCGGTCAGTGGTCCCAAGTCAGCGATTCCGTACATCTTCGGGCAAGACGGTGATAGAGCCAGGCGGGAAAATAAGCTACGCGCTCGGCGTGACGGCGGTGGGCCGAGGCGCAGGATGTGGCCCGTCCGCTCGACCGCGTCCAGCGCGGCGCCGCCGCCCTCCCGGCAGGGGCGGCCCGCCTCCCGGCGAGGGAGATCGCCCCGTTGTTACCCAGCCGTCACCGCGCCGGCCTCGCCTACTTGCCGGCCGAGGTGCTGTCGGTCGACACGGCGGAGTGGTATGCACGCGAATCCCGAGCTGCCGGGCTGGCCTTCGCGGGTCGTTCTCGATCGCTTTCCTCCCGGTCGCACCGAGGCACCCATGACCTTCGACACGGCGCATGCGCCGGCCGATACGAACCCGCGGCAAGCCACCTTAGCCCTCCTCGACGTACCGGCCACCGTCCCTGCCGACCGCGACTGGCGCGACGCCGGCGGGAAGATCTCGTTCAGGGGCGCACCGATCGTCGACTCGAAGACGGCCTCATCGCGAGCGGCACCATATTGACGTGACTCCGTCGACAGAGAGGCCCCTGGGCGGCCTCTGCGCCGCACGATCGCCCAGGGCGCGGGCAGAGCGGGCAGAGCCATCATGCGGCGTCCAGCCCTGGTCGGCGGCTCCGTCGGATCGTCCGCCGCCGCGCTGCGGCGTCGGACACGACCTGGATCGCGGTCCGGCCGCGGGCCGTCGACCGTGAGGCGCCTTCCACACCGGGCGCCGCGTTGCCGCCGGCGCTCACGAATTCTACTGTCCCGCCGCCGCAAAACCTGTATCAGGGCGCGCATGTGCGCGAGCGTGTTTCGCAGAACGAAGTGAGGTGTGCGGGCCGCGACCATCGGACAGAGAAGCAGGTGTCTAGTCAATGGCGAACATCATCAGTCGCATCAAAGCCAGAGGCCGCCCCTCGCGGCGCTCGTCCCGCGCATCCGTCGACGGGATCATCGGAACGAACGTGGTCGGCTGGGCCCTCGATACACGCGATCCCCGCAACAAGATCATGGTCGAGGCGTTCTCCTCGGCGGGCGAGAGCGCACAGACACTGGCGGATAGTTTCAGGAAGGACCTGCTCGACGCCGGCATCGGTGACGGCTATCACGGCTTCCAGATCAGCGTCGCAGGGTGGAGGGGCGACCTCTCGACCATCTCAGTCCGGCGGGCCGACACGGGGGAGATCCTCGGGCGTGCCCCCTTGCCGGTCCTGCGGCCCACGGCCCAGGACGATGCCGCCTCGTCGCGGTGGATCGGCTACGTCGACTACGTCGACGAGAGCGCGGTCGTCGGATGGGCGCTCGACCGCGAATTGCCCAACCTTCCGGTGGCGATCGAGGTGTGCACGGAAACCGGATTGCGGACGACCGGCCTCGCCGACATCTACCGGCAGGATGTCGAGCGCCTGGGCTACGGCAACGGCCGTCACGGCTTCCACATCGAGCTGCCGCGGCTGGGTCAGCGCAGCCGCATCACCGTGAACTTCGCGTCCTCCGGCGTTTCCCTCACCGAGCAGCCGATCGACGTGCATCCCGAGGCGGCCCTGCTGACCGGCAGGGTGCCGTCCGCCTTCCGGCGGGCGATGGAGAGGGCCGCGTTCGAGATCGACGCGCGGTCCAAGGAACTGAACGGATCACGGACCGGGGCATGAGACGCCCCGGCGACGCGCATCCGAGAGACCAGTCAGGCGAGCGATCTTCATGAAAGTCCGGCAAGGCTTAGCGGCCGACCTGCTTGTCGAGGTGGCCGATCGGGCGAGCGACCCTGAGGGCCTGATCACCAAATACGTGCAGTTCGAGAGCTTCCGGCTCCTGCGCGAGCGCCATCTTCACGACATGTCGGGCACCCTACAGGACCGGCTCAAGGTCCTGATGTGGTATCTCGTCGACTACGTGGCGCATCGCAGCGCCAAGTTCGAGATGCCCCTCTCGGCCGAGCAGATCCGGTTTCTCAACAGCCCGATGCCGATCGCCGGCGTGTCGCCGGCCGTGACCGTCGCCCTCTACAACTTCGTGGCGCGCGAACTGCCGACCCATATCCGCCTCGATCAGACCGAGATCCTCAAGGAGGCGCTGTACTGGTGGTGCACGCAGAAGGCTCCGATCTCAAAGCTCGACCGGTTCCTCATCACGGACGAGCAGACTGCGCTGCTGCGCCTCGAAGAGAAGTGGCAAGGCCAGGACTACGCTTTCAACTATTTCATGGCGCGCAGCTTCGAGAACGATAAGGACATGCTCGGCCTCGACGGCGGCCGCACGGCCGACCGGGCAGCCTATTTCTATTACCTGCTCCTGAGGAGCTACACGCAGCCGCATATTCTGCGCCTCCTGCCGCAGGATGCCGTCCGCCGGGTGATGCGGCTGGACCAGGGCGGCGCCTCGACCTTCGATCGCGTGCTCGCGCAGCTCGCGCTGCCGCCCGGATCGGGAGCTTCGGACGGCAAAGCCTTGCGCGAGCGCGGCGAGGCGCTGCTGCGCCAAGCCGAGATCGCGCCGCGGCACGGCCCGGATCGCAATGCGCCGTCGCGCGGCTGCGGCGAGTACCTGATTCAGCGTCGCGACCTCTCGGGACCGCGCGAGGCCGGCCTGGCGCTGATCGGCCCGCTGCATCAGACCTCGGGTCTGGGCCAGGCGACCCGGCTGTCCTACGAGATCCTCGGCACGTGCGAGGCGGTGAAGCCGACCGCCCTCCCCTTCGGTCTCGACAACCCGGCGCCCATCGGCTTCGCCTCCGACCTCGCGATGGTCCCGTTCGACCGGCCTCGCGAGATCACCCTCATCCATCTCAATGCCGAATCGATTCCCCTCGTCTTCGCCTTCGAGCAGGGCGAGATCCTGTCTGACGGCTACAACATCGGCTACTTCTTCTGGGAGCTCGACAAGCTGCCGAAGTGCCAGCAGCTCGGGCTCGAACTGGTCGACGAGATCTGGGTCTCGTCCGAGTACAATCGCGAGATCTACGCCCGAAACACCTCGAAGCCGGTGATCAATGTCGGGATGGCGGTGGAGGCCCTCCCCGACGTGGTGCCGGCTTCCCTGGCGAATTACGGGATCCTGGAAGGCGGGACGGTGTTCCTGACCACGTTCGATTCGTTCTCATTCATCGAGCGCAAGAACCCGATCGCCACCATCGAGGCGTTCCTCGCCGCGTTCCCGGACCGCAGCGAGAACGCCACGTTGATCGTCAAGACGCAGAACAGGACCCGGGTGCCCGATCCCTACCAGGTCGAGCTCTGGAAGCGGATCGATCAGCTGATCAAGCAGGATCCGCGGATCATCCTGATGAACGAGACGCTCCGCTACGGCGATCTCCTCGCCCTCAAGAAGGCCTGCGATTGCTACGTCTCCCTGCACCGCTCGGAGGGCTGGGGCTTCGGCATGATCGAGGCGATGCAGCTGGGCTGCCCGGTCATCGCCACCGCCTACGGCGGCAACATGGACTTCTGCACTCCCGAGACGGCCTATCTCATCGACTACGACCTCGTGGGCGTACGCACCGAGGAGTACATCTTCGTCGAGCGCGGCAGCCAATGGGCGGATCCGAACGTCACCCAGGCGGCGGCCGCCATGCGCCGGGTCGCGTCCGACAAGGCCGCGGCGCGGGCCAAGGGAGAGCAGGCGGCCCGGTTCGTCACGACGCATTTCAGCGTCCCGGCCATCGCCCGGCGCTACGGCCGGCGCCTGGAGGAGATTCGCGCCCAGCGGGCCGGGTCGGCCACCCTGAAGCGCGCTGTCTAGAGCATCGCCCGATCGCGCCGCGATCGGGCGATGCTCGGGGTCTTCGATCTCGGTGCCTCGTCTGCGACGGACCGGTATCCGCCTCGTCCGACGTCGCTCCAAGGCCGCGCGGATCGGGCCGGGTCCTCTCTCCGGGTCCACCAGGAGAAACGACGGCGGTGCGCGGTCGCGTTGGACCATGTCGGCCTCACCCCGACGAGGACATGGCCATCGACCCGGCCTTGTTCCGGCCGGCCGGGTTCGCGGTGCTTCCCGGCAATCCCGAGAAGGCCAAGCACCTCCCGGCTCGAGCACCGAGATCCCGCTCGGGACGATGATTCGGGAGATGGTCGACGGGATCTGGCACGCCTGCGCGTCGCCGTGTGCCCCCGGATGCTCGGTCGGCGCCTCGCCTCGGACGAGACGGCGGCGCCGGGCGAGTCCAAGGATCCGGGTCGAGTGCCCGTACTCGGTGTCTGTGATTGAACCGGCCTGCGATCGAACGTGCCGTCGCCGCCGATGCGCACGGCCGCAGGCGGGCCTCGCGATTGGCTACGCGGTGAAGAGCTCGGGCCGGCGCAGCTGCAGGGCCTGGATCAGGATCAGGGTCTTCATGTCGCGCAAGCCGCCTGTCGCGGCGAGCCGGGCGAGGGTGTCGAGGCCGATCTCCTCGACGGTCAGCCGCTCGCCCTCGGTCGCGAGGCCGCCGCCTTCGGCGATCCTGTCGCCCTGGCCGTAAGGCGCCAGGTAGAGCCAGATCCGCTCCGAGGAGACGCTCGGCATCGCATACGCCTCGACCACCAGTTCGAGCGCGGAGAGACGCACACCGGCTTCCTCCAGCGCCTCCTCGATCGCGGTGGCCTCCGGCGTCTTCCGGTCGAGACCTCCCGCAGGCACCTCGGCAATCGGCTCGGTCTCGCCCCAGTACAGCACGCCGACGCGGTCCTGGCGCACCAGGAGCGCACAGCGGCGCTCGGGATCGTAGGGCAGCACGCCCGCCGCGGCACCGTGATGCTCGAAGGCGCGGTCGATCGTGTCGCCATGCCGGGTCCGGATCGTCGCGATCGCGAAGGTGTTCCAGCCTTCGTGCAGAACGCGCAGGCGAAAATCGTCGTTGTCGGTCATGCGCTCCCTCTGCACGCTGGCGTGATGCACGGCAAGCGGCACAAGGCAAGTGGCGCATGGGAGGGGACGCATGGGAGGTGACGCATGGCGGGTCACGCCGGCCGGACGGTGATCGCCGCGCTGGGGATGTCCGGAGCGGCGAGCCGCAAGCCTTCGTCCGGCGCCTCGACCCGCACGACGTCGATCGCGTGCTCGAATGCCAGGATCACGCGGCCGGCCCGGGCGGGCCAGCGCGCGAGGTCCTGGCAAACCGCGATTCGCGCCCCTCGATCGCCGTTTAATACCGTCAATTGTCTGACGAAATCAACTTCGACGAAGCAAAAAACTCTCATTCTGACAATTCAGCATGGATCGATCGCCATCTGCTCAATTATAAGACTGAGAGCGTCGGTCATGCCCATGGTATATTTTATCGGCGCCGGCATTGCGACGATCCATCGGACCGGCGCGGAGCGCGTAGACGAAGGAACGAACCTGCTCCTCGATCATCGAGGCTTGCGACCGCATCGCCTTCGCCACGGTGAGCATCGTGCCTGCATGCTTCTCCGTCTCGCTGGCTCCCGAGCGCACCTCCAAGATATTCACGGCGAGCTTCTCGGTCCCGTCGGCCGCCACCTGCACGCTGCGGGCGATGTCGCCGGTCGCGGCGTTCTGCTGCTCGACGGCCGAGGCGACCGCCGTCGTCGCCGCCAGGATGTCCTGCATCATGGCGACGAGTTGTTCGTTGGCCTCGAGCACGCCGCGCGCGGTGGCCTGGATCTCGCCGACGCGCGCGACGATCTCGTCGCTGGCGCATGCCGTCTGGCCCGCGAGCACCTTCACCTCCGACGCGACGACCGCGAAGCCCTTGCCCGCCTCCCCGGCGCGGGCCGACTCGATGGTGGCGTTCAGGGCCAGGAGGTTCGTCTGCGTGGCGATCGCCTGGATCGACCCGATCACGGCCGAGATGCGCTCGCCCAGATCGGCCATCGCCTGGGCCTGGCGCGCAGAGATCGTCGCGGTCTCGCTCCCCTGCCGAACGATCTCGGTCACGCCCTGCACCTGGCGGGTGATCTCCTGGATCGAGTTCGAGAGCTGGTTCGTCGAGGCCGCCACCATCGTGACGTGCTCGGAGGTCTGCCCCGAGATTGCTGTCGCGGCATCGGCCTCCTGGGACGTCTGGGTCGAGATTGACGTCAGGGCCTCGGCGGTGCGCTGCATCGCGGCCGTATTGCCCGCAACGGTGGACACGACGTCGCCCATCGCAGCCTGGAACGCGGCGAGACTGGATTCGAGGTCGTGGCTGCGTTTGGCCTTCTCGCGCTCGGACACCGTGGCTTCCTGCTCCAGGCGCTCACGCTCGATCGCGTGATCGCGGAACACGAGCACCGCCCGGGCCATGGCACCGATCTCGTCGCGTCGCGCGACAGAGGGGATCTGCTGCTGGAGGTCGCCGTCCGCGAGCCGGCGCATGATGCGCGCCAGATCGCTGATCTTCCCGGCGATCGAGCGCCCGATCACGACGGCAAGGAGGGTGATCAGCCCCGCCGCGACGGCAACGCCCTTGAGGAGGCCGAAGAGCGCATCCCGGACCTGAGCCGCGGTGTCGTCGGCGTAGACGCCCGAGCCGATGATCCAGCCCCAGGGCTCGAAGCCTTTGACGTAAGAAATCTTGTCGACCGGATCGTCCTGACCGGGCTTGGGCCACTGGTAAGCGACGAACCCGGCATGGGACTTGCGCACGATCTCGACCATCTCGACGAACAAGGCCTTGCCGGTCGGGTCCTTGGAGGTTGTGAGGTCTGTGCCGTCGAGCATCTGGCGGGTCGGATGCATGATCATGCGCGGATGCATATCGTTGACCCAAAAATACTCGCTGTTATTGTAGCGCATGGACTTCAGAGCTGCCATTGCCAAAGCCTGCGCCTCCTCATGCGAGGCCTTGCCGGTGCGTTCCTGCTCGGCAAAGCCGGACACGAGGCTATGCGCCGCCTCGACCAGTTGACGCGTCTTCGCCATGCGCGCGTCGACGACAGCATCACGAAGGGCGAAACCGGCAAGCACCAGAATGGCGGCGATGCCGACGACGGCCGCGGCCGTGAGGGCGTGCAGCTGGGCTCTGATCGCGACAGACAATCGTTCCTCCTGGACGCTGTTTTTTTCGAGCGTGCGCCTCGAAGGCCGCCACGCTCAAGATCATCCGTCACTTAATGGAAAATAGTTTACAGAATTCAATCAATACAAGTTAGGGCGATTTCGGCTGTGTGGCCGTGATTAAACAGATTGGACTAGTTCTTATGATATGTCGTCACGCGCTCTTTGCAGGCGCAAACTGCGCCGTCACGACGGGATAGCACACAACTTCAAAACGTCCGAGGTCGCGCACGGTATCTACTTACGCAAGGGACTCACATAGGACATCCGAAAATTCGAGGTGAAATCACGATCAGGAAATTTATGCATTCCATTCCGAAACTTACCTGACCCAGAGGCGTCGAGACATTGTTTTATCCGTCTCTTGTGAAAAGATCTGTCATCAAACTGTGATTTCCCGCCTTTTCGAACGGAACGCCCGTCATCTTCTAAACGGTAGGCCTATTCCAAGATCCGATCCTTGATCGCGTGACATTCTCAGCTGGCACGCGAACCGCCGTCGAGAATGGAATCCCGATCGTCGATCGGGGCTCTGTCCATTACGGGTTTTCTGTTCAGGGGAGGTTCGCGATCAGGTGGGGGTTAGTCAAGGCGGGCGATGCCCGGAGCCGAGCGGGTTACGCCGGTCGGCCGGAGCAGCGTTACGCCGAGCTGCCGCAGCCGGGCCCCGTGCACCCGCAGGACGGACAGGAGGCCACCACCGCGACGCTCCCCCACCGGAATGCATCAAAGGCGGCCAGGACACCCGGTCAGCGGGACATCAGCACCGGGACCGTCATCGAGGCCAGGATCGTCCGGCTGGTCCCGCCGAGGATCGCCTCGCGCAGGCGCGAATGGCCGTAAGCGCCCATCACCAGGAGGTCGGCGCCGCGATCGGCGACGTGCGAGAGCAGGGCCTCGCCCACCGGCAGACCGCCCGGGATGACGTCGAACACCGCCTCGATCCCGTGCCGGGCGAGGTGGCGGATCGCCCGCCAGCGCGTCGCCTCCGGCACCGGCTCGTCGGTCACGCTGACGAGCTCGACGCGGGCGGTGCGGCGCAGGAGCGGCAGCGCGTCGCTCAGGGCCCGCGCCGCCGGCGCGCTCCCGTCCCAGGCCACGACCGCGCCGGTGAGCCGGGGCGGCGCCTCCTGGATATAGGGGACGACCAGGACCGGGCGCGCGCCCTCGTACAGCAGGGCCTCCAGATAGGCGTCGGCCGGCTTGGGCGCTGTATCGTCGGCCTGCTCGATCACCACGATGTCGCTCAGATGAACGAAGCCGGCGAGGCGATGCGGCGCGAGCGGCGCCGAGGTGCAGATCGCGCTCGTCTCGCAGGACAATCCCGCCTCCCGGGCCGCGGCGGCGACGGCCTCGACCGCCGCGTCGGCCTGCTCGCGGGCGTCCTGCCCGGCGGCCACGACCAGGTCGTAGCGGATTTCCGCCTGCGCGAAGGTTTCGAACGGCACGAGCGGCAGGACGCTCACGGCAGAGACGCAGGCGTCGCATTGCGCCGCGAGCCTGATTCCGTACGGCGCCGCGCGCCGGCCCACCCCGTCGACGACGATCGTCAGATCCTTGATCACGGCTGCTCTCCCGCTGATGAGATCCGTCGAGAATCCGCCGGGTCGGAAGGCGCCACCTTGATCCAGCGCAAGCCGGACCTCCGGGCCTTGAGGCGGATCAAGGCACCGGCCGGTCGGGTGCGTTAGCGAGCCCTCGCAGGGACGGCTCTCGCCGAGGGTTCGCCCTGAGCAGGTTTCGCCAGAGCGGTTGCCGGTCTTGCGACGACAACCTGCGACACAACAAGAACCTGAGCGGACGGCGCGATGGCCCGCCAACGCAAGTCCGCTTGGCCCCGAAGGCGAAGGCATGTCGACGCGCCTGCACACGGACACGGCCGACCTCTCCCGGATCCGGCGGCAGGATCCGCCGGAGCCCGCGCGCCCGGCCGAGCCCAGGGGCTCGGCCCCGCGCCACACGGCCCCCGGCCTCCTCGCCTTCATCTGGCGCGAGAGCGCGCTCGCGCAGGTCGGGCTGGCGCTCCTGGCCGTCGCGGTGTTCCTGGCGGGCCTCGCCCCGATCGAGCTCCAGCGGCGGGCCGTCGGCCTCGCCGTGCGCGGCGCCGATCCGCACCCGCTCCTCGGGCTCGCCCTGCTCTACGTGCTGACGGCGGCCAGCCTCGGCGGGCTCAAGCTCGCGCTCAACCTCGGCCGCGGCTTCGTCGGCGAGCGCGCCGTCCGGCGCCTGCGCGCCGCCATCATGGCGGATGTCCATGCCGCCTCCGGCCCGGACCGGGGGGTCGAGATCGCGATGGTGCTGGACGAGGCCGAGCCGGTCGGCAGCTTCGTCGGAATCTGCCTGTCGGAGCCGTTGCTGCAGGCGGGCGTGCTCGTCTCCACCCTCACCTACCTGGCGCTCCTCCACCCGCTGATGGCCCTGGTGACGCTCGCGGTGTTCTCGCCCCAGATCGTCTTCGTGCCGCTGATGCAGCGGGCGATCAACCGGCGCGTCGCCGCCCGGGTCGGCCTCCTGCGGCGGATCAGCGGCGGGCTGGTGGAGCGGCCCGCAGCGCTGCCGGGACCGACGCCCGCGGAGCTGGACCGCCTGGACGGGGTCTTCCGCCTCAACATGGGCATCTTCGGCTTCAAGTTCTCGATGAACTTCCTGATGAACCTGTCCTATCACCTCGGCATCGCGGGCATCCTGGCGGTCGGCGGCTATGCGGTCGCGGCGGGCGAGGCGGAGCTCGGCACGGTGGTCGCCTTCGTGTCGGGGCTCGCCCACATGAACGACCCCTGGGGCGATCTGGTGAGCTGGTTCCGGGACGTGAGCGTGACCCGCACGAAATACGGCCTGATCGCCCGGGCGACGGGCGGCGCGCCGGCGTTGGCGGGGTGATCTGGATCAAGGGGTGCCGGTTCGAGCCCCGCTAAGGACGGGGCGGCGCTGGAGACCCGACATGCCCGCGACATCCGCCCTGCCGATCCCGGTCGAACCGTCCGCACCCCCCGCCCTCCGGCTCGTGCGACCTCATCCGGAGGCCGCCCCGCCCGGGACCTCCGCCGCTCCCGGCGACGACCGCGACCTGCTCGCGACGAGCGAGGCCATCGACGAGGCCGTGCACGCGGCCGTGGCGCGCGCGACCGGCGGCCTCTCGCCGGCGGCTCTCGCCAATGCCTGGAGCGACTGGGCCGTCCACCTCGCCTTCTCGCCCGGCAAGCAGGCCGAGCTCGTCGTCAAGGCGGCCCGCAAGGGCGAGCGCCTCGCCGAGTTCGTGCTGCGCAGCGCCCTGCAGGGTGGGCGCGCCGAGCCCTGCATCGAGCCCCTGCCGCAGGACCGCCGCTTCGACGATCCGGCCTGGCGGGCCTGGCCGTTCAGCCTGTTCGCGCAGAGCTTCCTGCTCACCCAGCAATGGTGGCACAACGCCACCACCGGCGTGCGCGGCGTGTCCCGCGCGCACGAGGCGGTGGTGGCCTTCACGGCGCGCCAGATGCTCGACGGGATCGCACCGTCGAACAATCCGCTCACGAACCCGGTCGTGCTGGGCGAGACGCTGTGCACCGGGGCGGAGAATCTGGGCCAGGGCGCCCTCAACCTGATCGAGGACGTGGTCCGGTCGATGGCGGGCGGAGCGCGCTCCGCCGGGGCCGGCAGCTTCGCGGTGGGACGCGAGGTCGCCGCCACGCCGGGACGGGTCGTCTACCGCAACGGCCTGATCGAGCTGATCCAGTACGCGCCGGCCACGGATGCGGTCCAGCCCGAGCCGGTGCTGATCGTCCCGGCCTGGATCAACAAGTACTACATCCTCGATCTCACGCCGGAGAACTCCCTGGTCCGCCACCTCGTCGGCCAGGGCTCCACGGTGTTCATGATCTCCTGGCGCAATCCCGGCCCCGACGACCGCGACCTGTCCTTCGACGACTACCGGCGGCGCGGCGTGATGGAGGCCCTCGATGCGATCACCGGTCTCCTGCCGGAGCGCCGGGTTCATCTGACCGGCTACTGCCTCGGCGGCACGCTGGCGGCCATCGCGGCGGCCGCCATGGCCCGGGACGGGGACGACCGGATCGCCTCCCTCACCCTGTTCGCCGCGCAGGTCGACTTCACCGAGGCGGGCGAACTCACCCTCTTCATCAACGAGAGCCAGATCAGCTTCCTGGAGAGCCTGATGCGCAGCACGGGCACCCTCGACGCGACGCAGATGGCGGGCGCCTTCCAGCTCCTGCGCTCGAACGACCTGATCTGGTCGCGGATGGTCGACAGCTACCTGCTCGGGCGGCGCGAGGAGGCGAGCGACCTCACCGCCTGGAACGCCGACGCGACGCGCATGCCGGCACGGATGCATGCGGAGTACCTGCGCAGCCTGTTCCTCGACAACGACCTCGCCGAGGGCCGCTTCCGGGTCGAGGGCCGGCCGGTGGCGCTCGGCGACATCCGGGTTCCGGTCTTCCTGGTCGGCACCGAGCGCGATCACGTCGCCCCCTGGCGCTCGGTGTTCAAGCTCGCGCTCCTGACCGAGGCGGAGGTCACATTCCTGCTGACGAATGGCGGGCACAATGCGGGCATCGTCTCCGAGGCCGGCCACCCGCACCGCCGTTACCGGGTCCATACCCGGGCGGCGGGCGACCTCTATGTCGATCCCGAGGGCTTCCTGCGGCGTGCGCGGGCCGCGGACGGATCCTGGTGGCCCGAATGGACCGCCTGGCTCGCGGCCCGCTCCGGACCGCCCGGCCCGTCGCCCCGCGCCCGGCCCGGCGCACCGGCCCTCGACCCCGCGCCCGGCCGCTACGTGCGGGAGGCCTGACCATGCCCACCGTCAATCGGCCGCGGCTTGCACGCGGTGGCCTGCCATGAGCGCATTTCCCTTCATCGAGAACCGCACCCTGGCGGAGATCCGGGTCGGCGACACGGCGAGCCTCACCCGCACGCTGCAGGCGCAGGACATCAGCCTGTTCGCCGCCGTCTCCGGCGACGTGAACCCGGCCCATCTCGACCGCGACTACGCCGCCACCGACCGCTTCCACGGGGTGATCGCCCACGGGCTGTGGGGCGGCTCGCTGATCTCGGCGGTGCTCGGCACCGAGCTGCCCGGGCCGGGCACGATCTACCTCGCCCAGTCGCTGCGCTTCCTGCACCCGGTGCGGATCGGCGACACGATCACCGCGCGGGTCACGGTGCGCGAGAAGGACGAGGCCCGCGCCCGGCTCGTCCTCGACTGCACCTGCGTCGATGCCGCCGGGACGGTCGTCATCACGGGCGAGGCCGAGGTGCTCGCCCCGACCGAGAAGGTCCGCCGCTCCCGGGTCCTCCTGCCGGAGATCGCGCTGCACGAGCGTGGCGCCGTCTGGCGGCGGCTGATCGAGGCGGCCCGGGACCTGCCGCCGATCCGCATGGCGATCGTCCACCCCTGCGACGCGCTCTCCCTCACCGGGGCGCTCGCCGCCGGGCGCGCCGGCCTGATCGTGCCGGTTCTGGTCGGGCCGCAGGCGAAGATCGCGGCGGCGGCGGAGGCCGCGGGCGAGGCGCTCGACGGCATCGTCGTCGTCGATGCTCCCCACAGCCACGCGGCGGCCGCGCAGGCCGTGGCCCTCGCCCGGACGGGTGCGGTCGCGGCCCTGATGAAGGGCGCGCTCCACACCGACGAGATCATGACCGCCGCCCTCGACCGGGACGCGGGCCTGCGCACGGAACGGCGCATGAGCCACGTCTACGCCCTCGACGTGCCGCACTACCCAAAGCCCCTGTTCCTCACCGACGCCGCCGTGACCATCGCGCCGACGCTGGAGGAGAAGCGCGACATCGTCCAGAACGCCATCGACCTGTGCCGGGCGCTCGGGATCCCGGAGCCCAAGGCCGCGATCCTCTCGGCGGTCGAGACGGTGGCGACGAAGCTCGGCTCCACCGTCGACGCGGCGTCCCTGTGCAAGATGGCCGAGCGCGGCCAGATCACCGGCGGCCGGATCGACGGCCCGCTCGCCTTCGACACCGCGGTCTCGCGGGACGCCGCGCGGGCGAAGGGCCTCGGCGGGGCGGTGGCGGGCGATGCCGACATCCTGGTCGCGCCGGACCTCGTGTCCGGCAACATGCTGGCCAAGCAGCTGATCCACCTCGCGGGGGCGCAAGCGGCCGGGCTGGTCCTCGGGGCGCGCGTCCCCATCGTCCTGACGAGCCGGTCCGACGGCGCCGAGATCCGTACCGCCTCCTGCGCCCTCGCGCAGCTCTTCGTGCACCGGGGCGGGATCGCCCCGCCGGTCGCCGTCGCGGCCGAGCAGGGAGCCGCCACGGCCTTGCCGGGAGCCGCCGCATGACCGGCCCGCACCCGACCGACGCGATCCTGGCGATCAATGCCGGCTCCTCGAGCCTGAAATTCGCCCTCGCCGCGGCGGGGACGCTCGCGCCCCTGTGCCGCGGCGGGATCTCCGGTCTCGGCGGCGCCGTCAAGCTCGAGACCTCCGGCCCGCTGGCCCTCGCCGGGGCCGACCCGCCCGCGCCGGGTTGCGACCATGCCGGCGCCGTCGCCTGGCTCCTCGGCGCGCTCCGGCGCGTGCCGGGCCTCGTCGTGCGGGCGGCGGGCCACCGGGTCGTCCATGGCGGGCGCGACTTCTCGGCGCCTTTGCGGGTCGACGACGAGGTTCTGGCCCGCCTTGAGCAGCTGGTGCCCCTCGCCCCGGCCCACCAGCCCCTCAACCTTGCGGGCATCCGGGCAGTGGCGGAGGCCTGGCCCGGCCTGCCCCAGATCGCGTGCTTCGACACCGCCTTCCACCGCACCCAGCCGCGCCTCGCCCAGCTCTTCCCGATCCCGCGGGCGCTCGGCGACGAGGGTCTCCTGCGCTACGGCTTCCACGGCCTGTCCTACGAGCACGTGGCCTCGGTCCTGCCGGAGGTGGCGGGGCCCCGGGCCGACGGCCGCGTGATCGTCGCCCATCTCGGCCACGGCGCCAGCCTCTGCGCCCTGCGCAACCGGCGCAGCGTCGCCTCGACCATGGGCCTCACGGCCCTCGACGGGCTGATGATGGGCACCCGCTCGGGCTCCGTCGATCCCGGCCTCGTGCTCCACCTGATCCGCGAGCGGGGCTTGTCGCCCGACGCGGTGGCCGACCTCCTCAACGCCCGTTCGGGACTGCTCGGCGTCTCAGGCATCAGCGACGACGTGCGGGTGCTGCAGGATTCCGACGATCCGCGGGCGGCGGAAGCCCTCGACCTCTTCGTCTACCGGGCGGTGCGGGAGGCCGGCTCCCTCGTGGCGGCGCTCGGCGGGCTCGACGCCCTGGTGTTCACGGCGGGCATCGGCGAGCACGCGCCGCGGATCCGGGCGGCGATCGCGGCCGGACTCGCGGTGTTCGGCGTCGCGCTCGATCCGGCCCGCAACGACAGGGGTGACACCTGCATCAGCCGGGTCGGATCGCGCGTGGCGGTCTATGTCGTGCCGGCGAACGAGGAACTGCCGATTGCCCGGGCCGTGGTGCGATGCCTCGCCGAGGCCGTCAGCCGGGGCTGAGGACGGGACGGCCGCACCACTCCGGACGCCTGGCCGGTCGGCTCTTGCACGATGCGGAGGCCGCTGCCGGTCCTCGGCGGAGGCTCATCGACCATGACCCGAACGCGCCATGACGGCTTCCCGTCCGCCGCCGACAGTGCAGGTGGGCCTCCACCCTTCCTGTCTTCGGCCGTTCAATGCATCGTGCCCGTAAAATACATGACGCGCTGAACCCCCAACCACAGCTCGAAGGCGTTGTTACCTGTCAGCATCTTACTCAGAATGATCGCCTCTTCGTTATCTGATGCAAATATTGTTTGTATGTCAAGCAGATTCCCGGTCATGCTGAGAATGACGAGGGTGTAGCATAGCTTCGGGACTGGAACGTCCGGAATGGGTGGATCACCGCCGGCAGGTGGCATGGATGCACCCTGCAGACGACGGATCGCCTGCCCGATTCATGGCAATTGTGATCGTCGAAACAGATAGCCGGCTTCAGGCTGGTCCGATCGTTTTGGACGGCATTGATCAGGATCAACCCGAGCGTCAGAAGGGGACGAGCCTCTTCCTCTGTCAGGCGGACCGCCCGTGCACGGTCTCGCCCGCCGTGACGACGTGCGCGTAGGCCGGGAATGCTCCGGCTTCCACTCGCTGCGGCGGTTCGGGCGGCGAGCCGACCGGATTTCGGACCGAGCGCGGCGGAACCCTTTCACGCCAATGCGGGATCGAGGACCGACGCCGCGGTGGGCTTCCCCTCCCCGGCCTCGCGGGCCGCAGCCGGGGTCCCGACCCACAGCGCCTCGTTCGCCAGCCTCTCCGGGGCGAGCCCCGCATCGAGCCGGTGCCAGGCGATGCTCCCGCAATCCCGCCGCGCCTGGGCGGCCAGGATGGCGGGCGTGGCGTCGGACGGGTCGCCGCGCCGGGTGACGACCCGCTCCGTCAACGTGGCGAGCGGCGCCTGCAACCACAGGCCCTGGACCGCCACGCCGCACGAGGCCGCGAGGCCTTCGACAGCCTCCCGCTCGGCCGGGCGGTCGAACACCGCGTCGAGCACCACCGACGCCCCGCCCGCCAGGACCCGGGCGGCCTCGTCCCGCATCGCCGCGTAGACCTGCTCCGAGACGGCGGCCGCATAGGCGCCCGGCGGCAGGCGCGTCAGGGGCACGACCCCGTGCAGGCGCTTGCGGGTGCGGTCGCTGCCGACGATCCGGGCGCCCGGGGGTGCACCGAGCCGGGGCGCCAGGGCGGCCGCGAGCGTCGACTTGCCGGACCCGCTCAGGCCCCCGATCGCCACGAGGCGGGACGGTCGGTCGACGAGCAGGTCCCGCGCCAGGGCGAGGTAGTCCCGCGCCTCGCGGACCGCCGCCTCATCCCCCGCCGTGGCTTGGGCGGCCGTGATTTGACCGGCCGTGATTTGGCTCGCCGTCACATGGGCGCGGATCACGGCGCGCATCGCCATCAGGAACGGCATCAGCCCGGCATCGGGCGCCTCGCCGGTCGCGTCGAGGTAGCGGTTGAACAGCCGGTTGGCGAGATCGGGCCGGCCGCGGTGCCACAGGTCCATCAGCACGAAGGCGAGGTCGTAGAGCACGTCGATCGTGGCGAGGCGCTCGTCGAATTCGAGGGCGTCGAACGGCGTCGGCACGCCCTCGAACAGGCAGATGTTGCGGAGCGTCAGGTCGCCGTGGCAGCGCCGGACCCTTCCCTCCCGGCGCCGCGCGTCGAGCCGGTCGGCGTGGCGGGCGAGCCGCGCCCGCAACCTGTCCGTCAGCCCGTCCACCTCCCGGTCCTGGAGGAGACCGCAGGTCCGCAGGCTGCGGTCGTTGAGCGTGACGAGGTCGGCCATCGCCGCCGCCCCGCCCGCCTGGCGGCTCACCTCTGCCTTGGCGTGGAACGCCGCGAGGCGCCCGGCGAGGTCGGTCACCAGCGCCGGGGTGAGGCGCCCGTCGCCGGCCATACGGTCGAACAGGTTCTCGGCGGGGAAGCGCCGCATCGCTACCGCGGCATCGACGAGGGGGCCGTCCCCGTCGAGGGCCAGACCGCCATCCGGGGTGCGGGTGATCCGGTGCACGCCGCGATAGAGGCCGGGCGCCGTGCGGCGGTTGACGGCGAGTTCGGCCGCGCAGGCGGCGAGCCGGCGCTCTGGGGTCGAGAAGTCGAGATAGGGAAAGCGCACCGCCCGCTTGAGCTTCAGGACCCGGTCGCCGGCCAGGAGAACGGTCGAGACATGCGTGTCGATCCGTTCGACCGGCCCCTCCTCGGCCAGAAGGCGCGTCAGGAAGGCCGGGATCTCGGAGCCGGGCTCGACCGGAGGCTCGACCAGGGTGCCGGTTTGCGTGCTCACCGCCGTCATCCCTCCATTCCCGTCCGGATTGTGCGGCCCTCGGGCGTCGCGAGCGGCCGGCGCCGTTCGCCCATCGCCCAGGGCTTCACCGCCTCGGCCGCCACGAGATAGAGAGCCGTGATCGTCGCGACGGCGATCAGGATGCCGGGGGCCGGCATCGCGAAGCCGAGCCAGTCCCCGAGGGGCGTGAAGGGCAGCGCCAGCGCCACCGCCAGGGCCGCCAGGGAGGAGACCGCGAGGGCGGTGCCCGGCCGGTCGCGCCAGGGCCGCCCCCGCGTGCGGATGACGACGATCACGAGGATCTGAGTCGCCATCGATTCCAGGAACCACGCGGTGCGGAAGACCTCCGGGCCCGCTCCGAACCCGAGGAGCAGCACGCCGAAGGTCAGGAGGTCGAACAGCGAGGAGAGCGGCCCCATCACGCCGGCGAAGCGCAAGAGCGCCTGCCGGTCCCAGGCCTGCGGCTGCGCCGTCGCCTCCGGCCGCACCCGGTCGAACGGGATCCCCAGCTCCGAGAGGTCGTAGAGCAGATTGTTGAGCAGGATCTGCATCGGCAGCATCGGCAGGAACGGCAGCACGGCCGCCGCGAGCGCCATCGACAGCATGTTGCCGAAATTCGAGCTCGCCCCCATGCGGATGTACTTGAGGATGTTGGCCGAGGTGCGCCGCCCCTCGGCGACGCCGTCGGCCGCGACCGCGAGGTCCGGGGCGAGCAGGATCATGTCGGCCGCCGCCTGCGCGACGCCGCTGGCGCCGGCGACCGACAGGCTCACATCCGCGTGCCGCAGGCCGGGCGCGTCGTTGATCCCGTCGCCCAGGAACCCGACGACCTCGCCGCCCGCCTGGAGCGCCTTCACGATGCGGACCTTCTGGTCGGGGCTGAGCCGTCCATAGGCGTCGACCCGGCGCGCCTGCACGGCCAGCGCCTCGTCGCTCAACGCCGCGACCTCCGGCCCCGACAGGACCGGGCCGGCGGGGAGTGCGACGAGCCCGGCGAGGCGCCGCACCACGACCGGATCGTCGCCCGACAGGATCTTGACCCGCACGCCCGCCGCGGCAAGCGCGGCGAGCGCCGCGGCCGCTCCGGCCTTGGGCGGATCGGCGAAGGCGCAGGTCCCTTCGAGGACGAGATCCGACTCGCCGGCCTCGGCCGATCCCGCGTCCGGCCGCGACGCCACCGCGATGCTGCGCAGGCCCTCGCCCGCCAGGGCGCGCACCCGCGCCAGGGCCGCCTCGCGCTCGCCCGCTCCCAGGGCGACGACCCCGTCCCCGTCCCGCCGGGCGGTGCAGCCGGCGAGCACGGCCTCGGGCGCGCCCTTGACGATCAGCGTGGGGCCCTCCGGCCCCTCCGCCAGCACCGAGCCGGTGCGCTGCGCGTAGTCGAAGGGGCGCTGGCGGACCAGCCGCCAGCCGGCCGCGGCCCCGGGGCTCGCCTCCGCCAGGGCGGCGTCGAGCGGCCCGCGATCGCCGCCGAGCAGCGCCGCCACGGCGCCGAGCCGGGCCGGCCGCGCCGCGGCGCGGCCGGCCGGGTCGAGGCTCTGCGCCAGGGTGATCTCGGCCGAGGTCAGGGTACCGGTCTTGTCGGTGCACAGGACCGTCATCGCGCCGAGATCATGGATGCCGGCGAGGCGCTTCACGATGACCTTGCGCCGCGCCATCCGCAGCGCCCCCCGGGCGAGGGTCACGGTGGTGATCATCGGCAGCAATTCGGGCGTGAGGCCGACTGCCAGCGCCACGGCGAAGAGGAGGGAGTCGATCGCCGGCCGCCCGAAGGCGACGCGCAGCGCGACGACGCCGAGGACCAGGACGAAGGTCAGGCGCGCGATCACGAGGCCGAGGTCGCGCAGGTCGCGCTGGAACGGCGACGGGGCCGCCTCCGCCGCCAGCGACGCGGCCGCCGCGCCGAACACCGTGTCCCGGCCGGTCGCGGCCACGAGGGCGACCGCCTCGCCGCTCTGCGCCACGGCGCCGCGAAACAGCGCGTTCGTGGCCTCGGCCGGGCTCGCCGCAGCGACAAGCCCCGGGCGCTTCTCGACCGGATAGGGCTCGCCGGTGAGCGCGGCCTCCGCCGCGGTGAAGCCGAAGCTCGCCAGCACCAGGGCGTCCGCCGGCACGATGTCGCCCGCCCGCACCCGGATCACGTCGCCGGGAACCAGGTCCTCGACCGGCACGACGTGATAGGCGCCGTCGCGCCGGACCTCGGCCTTGAGCGCCACGCTCTGCCGCAGGGCCTCGGCCGTGCGCAGGGCCTGGCCTTCCTGGATCGTGTCGAGGCCGATCGAAAGCGTCAGGATCGCGATGATGATCGCCCCGCCGGCCCAGTCGCCGGTGACGATCGTGACGAGGCCGGCGGCGATCAGGATGAGGGCGAGGGGCTCGCTCAACCGGCGCAACACCGCCCGCGCGGCGCCGTCGACCCGGGCCTTCGCGTCGCGGTTCGGCCCGTGGCGCGCGAGGCGGCGGGCCGCCTCCGCACCGGTCAGGCCGTCCGGGCCGCAGGCGAGGCGGGCACACAGCGCCTCCGGCGTGCCGGTCCAGAACGCTGGTCGATCGCCCGATCGACCGGGTTCGCGGGCCTCGGAAGCGCGGCGCCCGGCGGTGACCATCGGCGCAGCGTTCCGCTTCGCTCGCGGTGATCGCACGTCTTCCACCATCGGCCGGCTCCGCTCCGGCCCTGCACGGCCGGCGCCCGCACTCTGCGGGCGCCGCGGATTTCTGCCTTGATCCACCGCAACGCTGGCACTGCTCGCCCGACGCGGCGTGGCGCCGGAGCGGGACCAGGCGCGACCCGGGCTTCGCCGCGCAGCCCGAGCGCGGGCCTCCCGCCGGGCGCGGCCTGACCGGCCTGAGCGACCGTGCCGAGCGCACCATCCGCGGCCGGCAGACCGGCCTCGTGCGGCAGGAGGCGATCCGGCGCCCGGATCTCGGCGTCCTGGCCGTGGGCGCCACCGCCGGCCTCGCCGTCGTGGACATGACGCGTCCGCACCTGCAGCCGCTGCACGATCCCCTGCGCGCCCGCATCGCCCTCGCCAACCGCGACGACATCGCAAAGGTCGTCGTCGACGGCCGGGCCCTGGTTGACGAAGGCCGCTGCCTGGCCGGCGGCGCGCAGGCGATCGTCCGCGAGGGCGCCGCCGCGATCGAGCCGGACGCGGGTGAGACGGGTCGCCGGGCCGGCTGCTGCTCGCGCATGGCCGGGGCGCCCGAACCGCTCCAGGGCGAGATCGATCCGTTCCCGGGGCCCCGTCGGACCTTCCCGCCAGCGGCTTGCGATGTCCTGAACCCTTCCCACGATATCCTGCAAAATCCCTGCCGGATATCGGTCACCGCTCGGATGTTTTCTCAGAAAACCGGAAATGTCTTCATTTCCTGCCCAAAGCGATTTTTATAGATCGCGTTCAATTCTCCGTCTTCGGAATGCGTGAAGATGAAGATGTTGAGCCAGTGCAGGAGATCGGGATCACCGCGCCGCAAGCCGATCGAGTAATAGACGTTCTTGACGGTGAGCTTCGCTTCGACCGGCGTGCCGTTGGCTTGCTTGGCGAGGATCTGCCCGGTCGAGCTGGCGATGACGACGGCATCGGTCTGGCCCGACGCGAAGGCGGTGATCGTGGTCGCGTTGTCGTCGTATTCGACGATCGTGGCGCCCTTGGGCGCGACCGCCTTGATCGCCTGGGCGGCGACGCTGCCGCGGACGACGGACAGCCGCTTGCCGGCGAGGTCGGCGGGCTCCCGGATCACCGTGTCCTTCCGGGCGAAGACGGCGATCGGCAGGCTGCCATACGGATTGGAGAAGCTGATCGTCTTCGCGCGCTCCGGCGAGGGCACCAGCGAGGCCATCACCACGTCGACCTTGTTGGTGAGCAGGAACGGCACCCGGTTGGGCGCCGTGACGGGCACGAGGTCGAGCTCGACCTTCAGGTCCTTCGCGAGCAGCCGGGCGACGTCGATGTCGGCGCCGGTCGGGTTGCCGGCATCGTCGGTGTAGCCGATCGGCGGATTGTCGACGTAGACGCCGACCCTGATCCGGCCGCGCTTGACGATGTCGTCGAGCGATCCGGCCGAGGCCGCCCCCGACAAGACAGCGAGCAGCGCCACCGCCGCGCCGGCCGCCTTCCACACGTTGCGCATCATCCCAAGGCTCCTCATTTCAGCTCGACGGACAGGAAGGTCTGCAATTCCGGCGTGCGCGGCGCCGCGAAGATCTCCTGCGGCGGGCCGCTCTCCCAGACGCGTCCGCGGTGCATGAACACCACCCGGGTCGCGACCTCCCGGGCGAACTGCATCTCGTGGGTCACCAGCACCATCGTCATGCCGCCGAAGGCGAGGTCCGCCATGACCTTGAGCACCTCGCGGGTCCATTCCGGATCGAGCGCGGAGGTCACCTCGTCGAACAGCATCACCCGCGGCTCCATCGCGAGGGCCCGGGCGATCGCGACGCGCTGCTGCTGGCCGCCCGAGAGCTGCTCCGGCAGGGCGTCGAACTTGTCCGACAGGCCGACGCGGGCGAGCGCCGCGCGGGCGGCGGCGGCGGCCGCGGCCTTGCTGCGCTTCAGCACCAGGGTCGGCGCCAGGGTGACGTTCTGCCCGACCGTGAGGTGCGGGAAGAGGTTGTAGCTCTGGAACACCATGCCGACCGTCATCCGCAGGCGGCGCAGCTCGTCGCGCGATCCCGTCGCCGACAGGCCGTCGACGATCACCCGGCCGGAATCGATCGTGCCGAGGCCGTTGATGCAGCGCAGCAAGGTGCTCTTGCCGGATCCGCTCTTGCCGATCAGCGCCACGACCTCGTGCGGCTCGATGGTCAGCGAGACGTCGTGCAGGACTTGGTGCGCGCCGTAGGATTTGCGGATATCCGAGATCTCAACGAGTGCCATCGAAGCGAGCCCCCAGGTGAGCGCTGGCGCGGGTCAGCGGGCTACAGATCAGGTAGTAGAAGAGCGCCGCCATCCCGAAGACCAGGAACGGCTTGAAAGTGACGTTGTTGATCAGCTGGGCGCGGCGGGTCAGCTCGACGAAGCCGAGGACGGAGGCGAGCGAGGTGTGCTTGATCAGCGCGACCAGGAACCCGACCGTCGCCGAGAGCGACCGGCGCGCCGCCTGCGGGAGGACGACGTGGCGCAGGGTCTGCCAGGCGGTGAGGCCGAGCGCGGCCGCGGCCTCCCGCTGGCCCTCGGCGACCGCCTGGATCGCGCCGCGCCAGATCTCGCCCAGGAAGGCCGCCGCGTTGAGGGTCAGGCCGAACCCCGCCGCCACCAGGGGCGACAGGTTCACGCCGAGGAGCGCGAGCCCGAAGAAGCTCAGGAACAGCAGCATCAGCAGGGGGATGCCCTGCACGACCTCGATGGTGAAGGCGGCCGGCCAGGACAGGAGCGGCAGCCGCGACGACCGCATCAGCGCGAGCACGAAGCCCGCCGCCCCGCCGCCGGTGATCGCGATCCCCGACAGGACGAGCGTCCAGAGCGCGCCGTCGAGGAGCAGGAGGAGGTCTGACCATCCGAACGGTCTCATGCCGGCAGGCTCCCCTTGCGGCGGACGAGAATCTCCGCCGCCGCCCGCAGCCCGCCGGCCACGCGGCGCCGGCTGCGCAGGAACAGGCCGGCCGCGATCAGGGACAGCGACATCCGCAGGGCGATCACCATCGCGAGGTAGATCGCGGACGCGGTCAGGTAGGCTTCGAAGCTGCGATAGGTCTCGGTCGAGATCTCGGCCGAGGCGTGGCTCAGCTCGTGGACCGAGATGACCGACACGATGCTGGTGGCCATCAGCGTCAGCACTAGCTGCGACTTGAGGGCGGGGAGCGCCACCTCGACCGCCTGGGGCAGGAGGAGGCGCAGGAAGACCTGGCGGTCGGAGAGGCCGAGGGCCTCCCCGGCCTCCTGCTGCGCGCGCGGCAGGCCGTCGAGGGCACCTCGCAGGATCTCCGTCTGGTACGCGCCGCTATACAGGGACAATGCGCAGCAGGCGGTCAGCGGCGCGTCGATCCGCCAGCCGAGCGACGACACGCCGAAATAGAGACAGAACAGCTGCACCAGGAACGGGGTGTTGCGCACCGCATCGACGTAGAGGCCGATGGCGAGGCGCAGCGGGGCCCTACCGCCGTGCCGCAGGGCGTTGCAGGCCACCGCGATCGCGAAGCCACCGCAGCAGCAGACGAGGGTGACGAGCGCGGTCGTCCAGGCCCCGGCGGCCAGCAGGTCGGCATGGGCCGCGACGGCCTCGAAGTCGAAGGCGTAGTCGAGGCTCATGCGCGCCCTCCCCGGAAGCGCGAGAGGCCCTCGAAGGCGGCCCGGATGAGCGCCTCGCAGCGCTCCCCGACCCCGGCGCCCTCGCACATGAAGGCGGTGCAGTAGGAGAAGGCGAGGCGCGCGCGCGGATCGCAGAAGCCGATGGCGCCGCCGGCACCCGGATGCCCGAACGCCGCCGGGTTCGGCCCCATCGGCACCAGGCCGGGCGTGTTCAGGAACATGCCCATCCCGTAGCGATACGAACGATCGGTCAGCGGGCAGACATTGTCCCAAGCGAGGGTGCTCATCGCCCGGATCGCCCGCTCGGAGACGAGCGTCCTCCCCTCCCACCGGCCGCCCTCGCCCAGGATCGCGAACAGCTTGCCGATGGCGCGGGCATTCCCGCGCCCGAAGCCGGACGGCATCTCGACCCCCAGCGCCTCGGGGCGGTCCCGGGCGGCCGGGTCGAGGTCCGGCAGGATCCGCCAGGCCCGCCCGAGCTTGGTCTCGCCGCCGCGCGCGATGGCGCTGTAGGTCGTGCTGCCCGGGTTGCTCAGGACCTCGCTCACCCGGGCCCGGTCCCCGGGCGCGACGCGGAAATGGTAGTCGATCCCGAAGGGGCGCCCGATCTCCTCCGCGAAGACCTGCGAGGGACGCCGCCCGGAGACGCGGCGCACCAGCTCGCCGACGAGATGCCCGTAGGTGCTCGAATGATAGGCGCCCCGCGTCCCCGGCGGCCAGTTCGGTGCCTGCCGGGCCAGCCCCTCGACCACGCGGTCCCAGTCATAGGCGCTGCCGGCCGGGACCTCGTCCGGATAGACGAGCGCCGCCAACCCGCTCATCAGCTGGCGGACCGTGATCGCGCCCTTGCCGGCCTGCGCGAAATCCGGCCAGTACCGCGCGACCGGGGCGTCGTAGTCGAGGAGCCCCTGATCGGCGAGGCGGTGCGCGCAGAGCGCCGTCATCGCCTTGTTGATCGACATCATCCGGATGATCGTGTCCGCCTGCCAGGGCCCGGACGGCTTCTGGTCCCTGACCACGCGGCCCGCCCACAGGTCGACCAGGCAGGCGCCGTCCACGTAGACGGCGACGGCGCCCCCGACCTCCGAGCGGCGCGCGAAATTGTCGAGGAAGACATCCCGCAGCGGCACGAAGGCCTCGTGGCAGGTCCCGGCCTCCAGCTGCGCGAGCAGGTCGACGGACGCCACGGGGACCGACGGCTCCGGCGTCGCCGCGCGATCGTCGCCGGTCCGCGCGAGAGGAGGAGGCCGATCGATTCCGGGTCTCGTCGGGTCCGGTGCACGGCATGGCGTCGTCATGGGTGACATCACCTCGTTGCCCCTGGGGCATCTCCTCATAATTCTGCTGTTTCAGATAGTGTCAAGGGGGGAACGACCCCGTGACGGCTTCCGTTCCGGCGGAGGATCGCGCCGCATCGGGACCGGGCGGGTCCGGATCGCCGGCCACGAAAAATTCGCCTTGCGCCCCGTTTCGGGGCATGGATATATCTGAAATATCAAAATTAGAGCATGCGGCGGCGGGGCCGCCGGGGAGAGCGGATATGACGCTGGACGGACGGATCGCGGTCGTTCTCGGGGGTACCCAGGGGATCGGGGAGGCCGCCGCGCGGCGGCTGGCGGAGGACGGCGCGACGGTCGGGGTGATCGCCAGCGCGAGCCGGGACAAGGCCGCGGGGGTCGCCGACGCGATCGTCGACGCGGGAGGCCGCGCCTTCGCGGAGGTCGCCGACGTGACCGACGCCGCCGCGCTGGCCCGGCTGTTCCGGGCGGTCGAGGAGGCGCATGGCCGTCTCGACATCCTGGTGAACTCGGCCGGGGTGTTCTACCCGACGCCGATCGATGCGACGCCGGCGGCGGAGATCGACCGGATGATCGACATCAACCTCAAGGGCACGATCTTCGCGATCGGCCAGGCGGTCCCGCTGATGAAGCGCGGCGGCGGCGGGGCGATCGTCAACGTGTCGTCCTGCGCCGCCTTCATGGGCCTCAACCCCTACGCGGTCTATTGCGCCACGAAGGCGGCGATCGCCATGCTGACGCGCTCGCTCGCCCTCGAGCTCGCGCCGCAGGGGATCCGGATCAACGCGATCGCCCCCGGCAACACCGCGACCCCGATCAACGAGGACATCCGCACGAAGCCGGAGCTGAAGCCGTTCCTCGACGCGATGACCGCCCGGACGCCGAGCGGCAGGACCTATTCCGAGGCAGCGGACATGGCGGGCCTGATCGCCTTCCTGGTGAGCGACGCGGCCAAGGCCATCCACGGCACGACGATCCTGGCGGACGAGGGCTTCACCGCGGGGATGTGAGCCGGCCGGGGCGGTGGTCACGGGCGGGCAGGCCGTTGCGGCCTCCCCGCGGGCCTGCCTCGGCGAGCCGGCGCGCCGCCCCTCGGATGTATGCTGTGTCACAGGTTTCTGTCGCGAAACCCGTGACGGCTTTCGCGAAACCTGCTGAGAGACCCCCGCGCCCGCGGGAACCATGGCGGACGCCTCGGCTTGCCACGTTGCATCGATCCGCCGGCAGTCGGCCGGCCCGAACACGACGGACGATCAGAACAAGAAAATGGAGCGCGTCGCGTGCCGAAACCGGCGGAAGGACAGAGGATCAGGCGGCCCGGCGCGGGTCGCAAGCCCGGCCACGCGCCCACGCTCCCTCCCCTGGCGGATGATCCGTCCGTCTCCCTGTCCCGCCGCGTCCAGGACGCGATCCGGGTCGGGCTGATGTCGGGGATGATCCTGCCCGGGAACGCGGTCACCTCGCGCTCCCTGTCGAAGGCGATGGGGGTCAGCTCGACGCCGGTCCGCGAGGCGCTGAAGCAGCTGGAGGCGGAGGGCGTGCTCGCCTCCCGCAACAAGAGCGCCTTCTTCGTCACCGCTCCGACCCGCGGCGAGTTCCGCGAGATCCTGGACATCCGCCTGCTGCTCGAAGGCTTCGCGATCCGCCGCGCCGCCCAGGTCGCGACCGACGAGAACCTGGCCGCGTTCCGGGCGCTGAACGCGCAATACGAGGCGGTGCTGCGCGATCCGACCGCGAACCGGGGCCGCTCGCTGGCGCCCAACTTCCGGTTCCACTTCGAGATCTACCGGCTCGCCGGCTCGCCGCTGCTGATGACGACGATCGAGGGCCTGTGGCTGCGGATCGGCCCGATGCTGCACGAATTCGTCAGCCACATCCCGGATCACGGCGATACCGCGATCGAGCACCGGCAGATGCTCGACGCCCTGGCCAGGAACGACCCGGACGCGGCGGAGTCTGCCTTGCGGGCCGACCTGATCGGGGCCTTCGAGGAGATCGCGAAGGTCCTGAAGGACTGACGATCACCGCCTCTCGCGGCTCGATGCAGGACTGTCCAGGAACGAAGGAGCGCTGCCCCCTCTCCCGTGTGGGAGAAGAGATCCCGCACTTGCTTGTGAAGCGATTCTGCCCGGACAGCCCTGCGCCCGCCTCCGGCGGGCCCCATGCGGCTCACGCGGGCCGGGGCGTCTCCACGACCTCGACCCCGTAGACCGTCCGGGCCCGCTCCGGGCTGATGCGCAACGCCGCCACGTCGCGGCGCACGAGGTCCGGGTCGCGCCGCCGCGGATCGCCGTAGCCGCCGCCGCCCGTCGAGACCGACCGGATCCGCTCGCCGGGCCGGACCGTCACCTGCGCGCAGTTCGGCAGCCGCGACACCCGCCCCTCGGCATCGACGAGACTCTGCGACGCGGCGTGGCCGGGCAGGCCGCCGCGGACCCCCTGGGGCGGGTTCGCCTCGCCGTCGCTCACATAGGCGGCGCTGATGGTGCATCCGACCGGGCCGAACTCCACCTCGCAGGAGCGGGCGCCCACCTGGGCGCCGGCGCCCTCGGTGTCCGGCAGGAGGCGCCGCGCATGGACCACCAGGGGCTGGCGCTGCTCGTCGAGCTCGACGCTGTCCACGCTGCACAGCCCGGCATTGCCGACATGGCAGATGGTGAGCCACGCATCCGTCCGCGCCGCCGCCGCACCGCCGGTGAGGCCCAGGAAGAGCTGGTTGATGAAGGGTCCGGTCTCGGGATGGATGCCCGACACGACGGAGGTCGAGGCCGGCAGGCCGGCGCCGCATTCGGCGAGGCCGATGCCGTCGGCGAGTTCGGCGATGGCCCGCTGGACGCCGTTGGCGACGCGGTCGGCGAGGTTGGTGGTCGCGGCCGAGGTCGAGGTCGGGTGGCGGGGGATCCCGACGACGCAGTTCTCCCGCAAGCTCACGTCGAGGCGCCGGAACGAACCCGCATTCTTCGGCACGCCGGGATCGATGGCGTTGAACACGCCGATCATCGCCGAGGTCCGCGCGCAGGCCTCCGAGAGGTTGAGGCCGCAGGGCAGGCAATCGATGTTGTCCGTCAGGTCGACGCGGATGCGGGCGGCCTCGGGGTCGATCGCCACCGCGACCCGGACCGCGATGCCCTCGGCGGGGGTGCCGGGGATCGGGTCGTGGACCGAGACCGCGCTCGTCTCGCCGCCCGGCAGGGTCCGGATCGCCGCGATCATCCGGCGCTCGCTGTAATCGAGCCAGTCGCGGGCGAAGCGGTCGAGCGTGTCCCAGCCGATCTCGGCCGCCAGCCGCAGCATCTCCTGCTCGCCGATCTGGGCCGCGCCGTTCATGGCGAGAAAATCGCCCCACCACTGGTCCGGCACGCGGATGCGCAGGCGGCACATCCGCTCGACATCCGGGTCGATCGCGTAGCCGGACTGGACCTTGATGCCCGGGAAGATCAGGGCGCCTTCCTCGTACACGTCCCGGGCGGTGCCGTGATAGGTCGTCGGCAGCGAGTTGCCGATATCGGCCTGGTGGGCCTTGCACAGGACGGTGAAGCGGTGGCGGCCCTCGTCGTCGACGACCGGCATCAGGATCGTGTGGTCGGCGGCGTGGCTGCAGCCGTGATAGGGCGAGTTGTTGAGGAAGGCGTCGCCCCGGCGCAGGTCCGGGTGGAAGGCCGTCATGCTGCGCGCCATGATGTCCGGGCCGGACAGGGTGTGGATCGGCAGGGCCTCGTTGGCGACGAGAAGCTCCGCCTCGGCGGTCAGCAGGCAGCAGGAGAAATCGCGGGCGATGTTCAGCACGCCCGAGCGGCCGGTGCGCAGCAGCGTGTTCGCCATCTTGCGCACGACCCCTTCGAGCCGGCTGTTGATCAGCGCCAGCGTCACGCCGTCCATCGCGATGGTGCTCGTCATGGCCGGTCCCCTCATGGCTGCTCCCCGAATCTGACGGACAGGCTGCCGGAGGGCCGCCCCTGGAAGATGGCGCCGGGCTCGACGACGATCGTCGTCAGCCGGCTCTCGACGATCGCGGGCCCGGGAATCTCCCGGTCGGGCTCGAGCCGGTCGAAGGCGTGGACCGGGGTCTCGACCCAGCCGGCGCCGCCGAAATAGGCGCGGCGGGTCGCGGGCCCCTCCCCTTGCCCCGTTCCTTGTCCCGGCTCGGCGCCGGCCGCGCCGATGCGGATATGGTTGTCCCGGTTGAGGCGGCAGCGCGCCTCGGCCGACCAGCCGATGATCTCGATCGCCGAGGTCGGATCCTCGAACGAGAACAGGGCGCGGTGGCGGGCATGGAAATCCGCCACGAAGGCCGCGAGCGCCTCGGGCCCGGCGAGCAGGCTGTCCCGCAGCGGGACCTCGATCTCCCAGACCTGGGTGGCGTAGCGCGCCTCGACGGCGTAGCGGATCTGCGCCTCGATCGAGCCCGCGCCCGGCCCGGCGATGAAGGCCTTCGCCTTGTCCGTGAGTTCGGCCAGCACGGCGTCGGCCCCCGCGGCATCGAAGGCGGTGGAGCGGGTGAAGAACGCCGCGCGGAAATCGGCCCTGAGGTCGGACATGACGGCGCCCGCCGCGGACAGGACCGGGCCGACCTGGGGAACGAGCAGGCTCCGGCAGCCGAGCCGGCGGGCGATCCGCACCGAGTTCAGCCCGGCCGCGCCGCCGCCGCCGATCAGCACGGCGTTGCGGGGATCGACCCCCTGGTTGACCGTGATGTCGAGGATGGCCTGGACCATGTTCTCGGTCGCCACGGTCAGCACCGCGTCCGCGGCCTCTTCCACCGAGCAGCCGAGGGGCGCGGCGATCCGCTGTGCGAGGGCGGCCCGGGCGGCGTCGCGGTCGAGCCGCATGGCGCCGCCGAGGAACGTGCCGGGATCGAGATGGCCCAGCGCCAGCGAGGCGTCGGTCACGGTGGGCTCGGTCCCCCCGCGCCCGTAGGCCACGGGCCCGGGCACGGCGCCGGCGCTGCGGGGCCCGACCCGCAACAGCCCGCCCTCGTCGATCCAGGCGATCGAGCCGCCGCCCGCCCCGACGCTCTTCACGTCGACCCAGGGGAAGCCGATCATGACCCCGCGATAGGGCGGTCCGATCCAGGTGTTGCGCGTCGCCGGGATCTCGCCGCGCTGGACGAGGCTCACGTCGTAGGTCGTGCCGCCGGTATCGGCGACGATCACGTCGTCGACCCCCTCGTCGAGCGCGGCGAAGTAGCGGCCGGCCACCGGCGCCATCGAGGGGCCGGAATTCAGGATGTGGATCGGGGCGGCGGCGGCGTCCGCCGCATCGATCACGCCGCCCTGCGAGGTCACCACGAGCGTCCGCCCGTGGAAGCCGGCCTCCTTCAGGCGGGATTCGAGATGGCGCATGTAGACCGCCATCATGGGCTTCAGCGAGGCGTCGACCGCCGCCGAGGAGGCGCGCCGGAACTCGCGGATCGCCGGGTTGATCGCGTGGGAGAGCGTGACCGGCAGGCCGGGCAGGCACTCGGCCAGAAGCGCCCCGACGCGCCGCTCGTGGACAGGGTTGGCGATCGACCACAGCAGGCAGACCGCCACCGCCTCGACCTCCGCCCGCGCCACCTCGGCGATGACGGCGCGTGCCGCCGCCTCGTCGAGGTCCGTCAGAATGCTGCCGTCGGCGAGGATCCGGCCCGGCATCTCGAAGGTCAGGTTCCGGGGGATGTAGGGTTCGGGATAGGGAATCGCGAAGTTGAACGGCTGGTCGCGGCCGCCCTCCCGCAGGGTCAGGATATCGGGATGCCCGGCGGTGACGATCAGCGCCGTGCGCGCCGTGGTCCCGGTGACGACGGCGTTGAGCGCGTGCGTCGTCGCGTGGACGAGGCGCACGCCCCGTCCCAGGAAGTCGGCGCGCGTCAGGCCGTACTCGCCCGCCGCCACCCCGAGCACGTCGAGCACGCCCGCGATCGGATCGGCCGGCGTCGTCGGCGCCTTGAACATGCGCGCGCACCCATCCGCCTCCCGGACGATGAGATCGGTGAAGGTGCCACCCGTATCGACCGCAAATTGTAGCATGTCTGCTTCCGCGTGCTGCGCGTGCTTCGGACCGGTGCGTTCTCCTCTTGCGAGGAGCGCTACTCTTCCCATTCGAGATTGCCGTCGACGCCGATCAGCTGGCCGGTGATGCGGCGGCCGGCGCTTAATGCGAGGAACAGCACCATGGCGGCGATGTCCTCGGGATCCATCAGGGTGCGCAGCGAGGTGTAGCGCGTCAGCGATTCCTCGTAGTCGGCCTCGCTGACGCCCAGGGCAGCGGCCTTCTCGCGGATGATGCGGGCGATGCGCTCGCCCCGGATCGGCCCGGGCAGGATCGCGTTCACCCGGATGCCGAAGGGGCCGAGCTCGCGGGCGAGATTGGTCGTCAGGCTGAGGAGCGCGCCCTTCGAGACCACGTAGGGAAGGCGCAGCGGCAGCCCGGTCCTGGCGCTCCCCGACGAGATGGTGACGATCGCTCCCCCGCCCTGGCGCTTCATCCCGGGGATCAGCCCGCGGGCGAAGAGGAAGTGGCTGGTGAGGTTGACCCGCAAGGCGGTCTCCCACTCCTCCAGCGCGACATCCTCGGCAGCGGCGGTGGGGCCGGAGATGCCGACATTGTTGACGAGGACGTCCACGCCGCCGAGCAGCCTTTGCGCGGCCTCGATCGTCTCGGCGATCGAGGCGGCCGAGCCGGCATCGCACGGCACCGTCAGGACGCCCGGGATCTCCCCTTTCAGCCGCGCCAGGGCCTCGCCGTCGAGGTCGCAGACGAGGACCCGGTCGCCCCGGGCGGCGAAGTCCCGCACCATCACGCGCCCGGCGCCGCCGGCGCCCGCCGTCACCAGGATCCGTTGTCCGTCGGTCGTCGTCATCGCGTCGCCTGCCGCTCGCTGGTTGGGGGGTTTTGGTGGCCTTAGATCCGGTCAGGCCGGACGTGGCTCGGCACCGGCCTGAGCCGCCAGGAGATGCTGCCGCGTCTTCTCCCGGTAGAGGGCCGCGCCCTCGCGGATGTGCCGCAGCTCCTCGTCTGTAAGGTCCCGCCGGTCGGTGGCCGGGGAGCCGGTCCAGAGCCGCTGCGGGGGCACGATCCGGCCGGCGGTCAGGAGCGCGTTGGCGCCGAGGAGCGCGCGCGGGCCGATCTGCGCGCGGTCGAGCGCCACCGCGTTCATGCCGACCAGCGCGCCGGCGCCGACCCGGCAGCCATGGATGACGGCGCGGTGTCCGATCGTCGCCTCCTCGCCGATCTCGACGTCGTTGCCGGCATCGGCGTGGATCACCGCCCCGTCCTGGACGTTGGCGCCCTCCAGGACGGCGATCGCGCAATCGTCGGCCCGCAGGACCGCGCCGTACCAGATGCTGGCGCCGGAGCGCACCTCGACATCCCCGACGAGGACGGCGGTCGGCGCCACGAAGCTGTCGGGCGCCACGCGCGGGGCCCGGCCCCGCCAGGGAACCAGCAGCGCGCTCATCGGCGCGGCCTCAGGCCCAGGATGGCCCGCGCCTCGTCGGGCGTCGCGACCTCGTAGCCCATGGTCTCGATGATCGTCCGGGCGGCCGTGACCAGCTGACCGTTCGTGGCGAACACCCCGCGCTTCAGGTATAGATTGTCCTCGAGGCCGACCCGGACGTTGCCGCCGAGCAGCGTAGCCTGAGCGACCATCGGCAATTGCATGCGGCCGATGCCGAAGGCCGCCCAGTTCGCCCCCGGGGGGAGCAGGCTGCGCATGTAGATCAGGGTCTCGGCGCTCGACGGCAGGCCCCAGCGCGTCCCGGTGACGATCTGGTAGACCGGCGGCGCATCGAACAGGCCATCCTCCAGCATCTTGTTGGCGAGCAGGATGTCGCCGGGCGCGAAGACCTCGATCTCGGGCTTGACCCCGAGTTCCTGGAACCGCCGCGCCATCTGACGCAGGGTCGGCGCCGAATTGAGGTACACGTATTCCTTGTCGCCATCCATCTGGTTCTGCGTCGTCACGTCGATGGAGCACATCTCCGGCCGCGTCATCTCGATGTGGCGGACCCGTTCGGCGGCCGGGGCGATGTCGGTTCCGGGCCCGCCGCGGCTCTCGTCCTCCGGGTCCGGGACGTAGGTGGCGCCGCCGCCGCAGGTGACGTTGAGCACGGCCCGGACGCCCCGGTCGCGCACCCGGGTGACCATGTCGAGGAACAGGTCAGGGTCGCGGGAGCCGGCCCCGCTGAGCGGATCGCGGACGTGGAGATGCACCGCCGAAGCCCCCGCCTCGGTCGCCTCCAGGGCTGCGTCGGCGATCTGTTCGGGCGTCACCGGGAAGCTCGGATGCGCGCGGTTATACGCGTTTTCCCCTACGACAGCGCAGGTCAGAATGACTTTCCGCGACACGTCCCGCTCCTTGCTCTTAATCTGCCGCATCAGATAAATAGGCCGCGCGGGCGCTGTCAATCTGAAACGTCAGAATTAGGAGCGCCGCCGGTTCCGGGGAGCGGTGTGGTGCGGACGGCGATGTGCGGGGGATCGTCGGGAGTGCCGTCGGATCAGGAACCCGCGATGCTCCTGGCCGTGGCCGGGAGCGTCGGCCCCCCGTCTCGCGTGAGCGTCAGCGCCCCGACAGCCTGCATGTCCTGGGCGCCGTTCGCAGCCTCAGGCGCGGCCACGGCTCCTTGCCGGCATCCAGCGCCGGCAGCGCGTCGTGATCCCGGACGGGATATCCGGAGGCAAGGTCCGGTCAGCCGCCCTTGAGCCAGTCGGCGACGCCGGAGGCCGTGCGGAACTCGTCGAGTGCGTGCACGCGGGCTCCCGGCATCGCGTCCCTGGCCATGGTAGCGAGGGCGTGGCCCGGGCCGAGTTCCAGCACGGTGTCGGCGCCGTATTCCCGACAGGCCTCCAGGCAGGCGGCCCAGTCGATCGGGTGCGAGATCTGCCGCGCCAGCTTCCCCAGGCCCGCGAGCGGGTCGAAGACCGGCGCGCCGTCGATCCCGCTGATCAGCCGTGGGGCGCCCGGCGGCGGGCGCCGGAGGGATTCGCCACGCAGAAGCGCCTCGAAGCGCGGGCTCGCCGGCGCCAGGAGCGGCGTGTGGGAGGGCGTGTGCACCGGCAGCACCACGGCGCGGCGTGCCCCGGCCGCGAGGGCCTCGCCGCATAGGGCGTCGAGGGCGTCGCGGGCGCCGCCGACCACCGCGCTGTCGGCGGCGTTGCGGATGGCGAGGTGGCAGCCATGCTCCCTGGCGAGCGCGTCGATCCGGGCGAGCGGCAGGCCCCTGATTCCGGCAAGGCCGCACCCGGCGGGGGCCGCGTCGTCCATCGCCTCCGCCCGCGCCGCGGCGAGGCACAGCACGGCCTCGGGATCGAGACGACCGGCGCAGCCCCAGGCCGCGAGGTCGCCGATGCTGTAGCCCGCCACGATCGCGCGGGCCGGGCGCGCGGCCGCGACGAGGCACCAGCCCGCAAGCGCCGCGGTGCAGCACAGGACCTGCCCGGTGCGGTTGCCGTGCAGGTCGGCGCTCCCCGAGCGCACGAGGGCGCGCGGGTCGGCACCGAGCAAGCGCGCGGCCGCCGCGAAGACCGGTTCGGCCTCGGCCAGGTCCGCCGTGAGGGCGAACATGCCGGGATGCTGGCCGCCCTGGCCGGAGAGGAGCACCGCGAGGGTCACGGCGCCTCGAACCCGTCGACGAACAGCGTCATCGTGAGGAGATCCGCGCCGCCGCCGGGGCTGAGGTTGCGGGCCACGAAGGCGCGGTGCAGGTGTGTCGCGCGCTCGCGCCAGTCGGGCTGGGCCACGCCTCCTTCCGCGATGAACCGGGCCGCTTCCGTGCGGGCGAAGGCGTAGCCCTCCGGCCCGCCCCGGTGCAGGAGGCAGGTATCCTCGAGATGCGCGATGAGCGCGAGGCAGGCCTCGACGCGGGCGGCCTGGGGGTCGCCCGGCCGCCATCGCCGGCCCCGGCGCAGGGCCGGCAGGCCGACCTGGTAGAGGGTCGGGAAACCCGCCGCAGCCTCGGCCGGGGCGCCGCCCACCCCGTGGCGGCGGCGTGCCCGCGCCCCCGGCGCGTGGAGCAGCACCGGACCGTCGAGGATCGCGGCGCCGTAGCGCTCCCGAACGAGGCGGCCCAGCGCCCCCGGGCCGGCCCCCGGCCGTGCCCCGGCCGCGGCGCAGAGCAAGCCGAGCCCGAAGATGGCGCCGCGATGGGTGTTCACGCCCCCGGTCGCCGCCCGCATCGCCGTCTCCGCGTCGAGGCCGATGCGGCGCAGGGCCGGCATCGCGGCCCCCGCCGCGCCCGCGCGGGCCAGCGCCGCGAAGAACGGCGTGATCGCCGCCGCGCTCGCCCGGAACGTGCCCGCATCCATGTCGGTGTGGCTGCCGGAATCGACCGGGCTGACGAGGCCGGGCTTCGGGTAGGTGTCGAGTTCTCCCCGCAGGGCGGCGGCGGCGGCCCGCGCGATCGCGTCGGCGGCGCGAAGGTCCTCGTCCCCCGCGGGGAGCGCGGGGCTGTCAGGGAACAAGACGAGGCGTGGGCTCTCCCCTCTCCCCGACAGATCCCGGGCTTGCCCGGGATCGGCAACCGACGGACGAAGTCGGACTTGCCCGGCTTCTCGCGGGGAGAGGAGAGCGGCCCGCTCTTCATGCTCTTCGGACCACCCCGCGTGCAGCGGGAGGTCGGCCGATGCGGTGGCGACGGCACTCATTCGGGATCTCATTCCGGATCTCCTGCCAGGATCGCCCCGGCCTCGCGCAGGGCGAGGCGGTCGCGGTGCTTGACGAGCACGGCCTCGCCCGGGGCGGCCTCGTGCAGTTCGCGCCAGTTCACGCCGCCGCCGTCGGGCAGCAGCATCTCGCCGTCGAGGCGCATCGGCGCCCGCGCGTCGATCGCCGCGAGGCCGTCGAGGAACCCGCCCGGGACCGCCCCGGCGACGGGCCAGAGCAGGTCGAGGTCCGAGGTCCCGGACAGGTAGGGCAGCCCGGTCAGGCTCTGCCAGAGCAGGCTGCCGAAGGCGCGCGGCACGAGGCCATGCGCCTCGCCGAGGGCGGCGACCTCCGCCACCACGGCGTCCCAGGCGTCCGGGCAGGCGGCGCGGGTCGCCGACAGGGCGACCGGGACGCGCAGGCGCACCGCCTCGGGCGGGAGCACGAGGCCGATGCGTCGCTTGCCGTCCCGCGGCGGCAGCGGCAGGCCGGCCGGGACCAGTCCCCCCTCCCCCGGATGGGACCGGCGCAGGATGACCGGCCGCCGCAACAGGGCCCAGTCCGCGACCTGCGGCACGTCCTTGAGGTCCGGCCGGTCCGCCAGCATCGCCGCCCAGGCTCCCGGCGCCACGTCGAGGAGGTCGTGGCGCCGGTAGGACTCCGCCGCGGCCGGATTCATGCGCGGGCGTCGGGTTGGGTCGCTTCCCGCACCACCTGCGCGGCGATGCCTTCCGCGATCGGCCGGCCGCCGCGCTCGCGCCCGGCGCGGTCGCGGGCGTCGCGCTCCGGCAGTGCGTCGATCACCGCGGCGATCTGGGGGCCGAGCGCAGCCCGCGGGTCGAGCACGCCTTGCACCGCGCCGGTCTTGACCATGTTGTCGAGGCCGGGCGCGAAGACCGGCGTGTCCTTCGCCATCGCCTCCAGCCGGTCGAGGGGCAGCTTGGTCACCCGGGCGACCGAGGGCAGGTCCATCACGCTCGGATTCGCCCCCGGCAGCCCGACGAGGACCCGGGTCGCCAGCGCCGTGGCGATGAAGGCGCCCGCCGCCGAGTGGCCGTAGATCAGCCCGACCGTCGGATGGCCTTTCGCGTCGGCGAGGAGCAGGGTCTTGGCGAGATGCGCCAGGTACTCGTTGAGGCCGAGCAACTCGTCGCGCCGGCTCATCCGCTGGCTGTCGGAGTCGATCGCCACCAGGATCGGGGTGCGCTCGCCCCGGCGCATGACAGCGAGGACGTGGCCGGCGAGGCGGCACGCCCCCTCGACGCCGAGGGGCGTATCGCCGTCGATTCCGATCACCGCGAGCCGGCCGCCGCGGAACGGTCCCTCGCCGCTCACCAGCCCGTCCGCCGCCGTGACGGCATGGCCCTCGGGAAACAGCGACGACAGGATCTCAGCGAGCGTCATGGTGGGTCTCCCCGAGGCTGGCGAGAAGGGAATCGAACTCGGCCGTGGTCATGCCGGGCACGGCAGCCGGGTCGTTCACCCCGAGCCGGGCCCAGATCTCCGTGCCGTCGCGGCATTCGCCGAAGCGCGCGAGGCGCTCCTCCAGCCGCGCCTGTTCGGCCTCCATCGTCGCGAGGTCGAAGGCCGGCGCGGTGCCGATCAGCGCGAGGGCCGCCTCGCGGAACGCCGCGACCGTGTCGTCCACGAAGGCGTCGCCGCCGCCGGTGAGGCGCCGGTGCTTGCCGCCCATGGTGCGCCAGACCAGCGCCCGGTCGCGGGAATCGAACTCCTCCGCCCCCTTGTTGGTCTCGATCACCTCCGGCCCCGAGACGCTGATGCGCCCGCTCTCCGAGATTGCGAGCCGCGAGCAGGTGCCGGCGATGAGCCCGCCGCCGCCATAGGCCCCGGCCCGGCCGCCGATCAGCCCGATCACCGGCACGCCGGCCGCGCGCAGCTGCGCGATCGCGCGCATCACCTCGGCGATGGCGGTCTCGCCGGCATTGGCCTCCTGGAGGCGCACGCCGCCGGTATCGAACAGGATCAGCACCGCGGCGGGCCGCGCCACGAGGGCGGCGCGCAGGAGCCCGACGAGCTTGGCGCCGTGCACCTCGCCGAAGGCACCGCCCATGAAGCGGCCCTCCTGCGCGGCGACGAGGACCGGTTTGCCGTCGATGCGGCCCGCCCCGACGATCATGCCGTCGTCGAAGGCGCGCGGCAGGTCGAAGAGCGGCAGGTGCGGGCTCATCCGGCGCTGCTCGGGGCCGATGAACTCGCGAAAAGTCCCGGAATCGAGCAGGCCGTCGAGCCGGGCGCGGGCGCTCGCCTCGTACCAGCTCGTGGCCTTTGGATCGGTGATCTTGGGATCGGTGATGCGCTCGCTCACGTCAGGCCTCCATCAGCCGGGCGCCCTGGAGCAGGCGCAAGGACACGGTGTCGGGGCGGGCGCCGCCGTCGTTGACGGTGATGCGCAGGCCGCCCGGCTCGGCGCGGGCGACGAAATCGGCGATGACCGCGTCCCAGACCTCGGCGTAGCCGCGGATCGCGGTCTCGATCTCGACCATGCACTCGGTCGCCGGCAGCACCCGCTCCAGCAGCACTTCGAGGTCGCCGGAGGCGACCACGCCCGTGATCGCCTGCGCCCTGGCGCCCGGCAGCGCGCGACGCGTGGTGTGTCGAAAGCTCAGCTTTTCCATTCCGGGCCTCACCAGTTGCGGAATTTGGCCGGCGGCTCGTAGAGGCCGCCCGACCAGTGCACGAGATCCTTGATCGACTTCGCCGCCAGCAGGGAGCGGTCGGCATCGAGGGGCTCGATGCCGAGATCCTCCGGGCGGCGCACGATGCCGCGCTCGCGCAAACGCTCGACCATGGCGCGGTCGCGCTTGCGGCCGATTTCGGTGTAGCCCGCCACCCCGCGGATCGCCTGCTCGCGCTCGTCGGCAGTGCGGCAGAGGAGGAGGTTGGCGATGCCCTCCTCGGTGACGATGTGGGTGACGTCGTCGGCGTAGACCATCACCGGGGCAAGCTCGAGCCCGAGTTTCTTCGCCAGCTCGAGGGCGTCGAGCCGCTCCACGAAGGCCGGCACGAGCTTGTCGCCGAAGGTCTCGACGATCTGCACCACGAGCTTGCGCCCGCGCATCAGGGCCGGATCGCCGGTGATCTCCATCTCGCGGCCGGCCTTCATCCAGGTGTCGGAGGGGTGTCGCCGCCCATGCGGGTCCGAGCCCATGTTGGGCGCGCCGCCGAAGCCCGCCACCCGCGACTGCGTCACCGTCGAGGAATGCCCCATCAGGTCGATCTGCAGGGTCGAGCCGATGAACAGGTCGCAGGCATAGAGCCCGGCGGTCTGGCAGAAGGCCCGGTTCGAGCGGAGCGACCCGTCGGCCCCGGTGAAGAAGATGTCCGGCCGCTCGCGGATGTAGCGGTCCATGCCGACCTCTGAGCCGAAGCAGTGGACCTGTTTCACGAAGCCCGATTCGATCGCCGGGATCAGGGTCGGGTGCGGGTTGAGCGCCCAGTGGGTCGCGATCTTGCCCTTCAGGCCGAGCCGCTCGGCATAGGTCGGCAGCAGCAATTCGATCGCCGCGGTGCCGAAGCCGATGCCGTGGTTGAGCCGGCGGATGCCGTACGCGGCGTAGATCCCCTTGATCGCCATCATGGCCATCAGGATCTGCGTCTCGGTCATCGCCGCCGGATCGCGGGTGAACAGCGGCTCGACGTAGAACGGCTTGTCCGCCTCGACCACGAAGTCGATCCGGTCGCCCGGGATGTCGACCCGGGGCACGCGGTCGACGATCTCGTTGACCTGCGCCACCACGACGCCGTTCTTGAAGGCGGTGGCCTCGACGACGGTCGGCGTGTCCTCGGTGTTCGGCCCGGTATAGAGGTTGCCGTCGCGGTCGGCCGAGACGCCGGCGATCAGCGCCACGTTCGGCGTCAGGTCGACGAAGTAGCGGGCGAACAGCTCCAGGTAGGTGTGCACCGCCCCGAGCTCGATCTGCCCGCCATAGAGCATGCGGGCGATGCGCCCGCCCTGCGGCCCCGAATAGGAATAGTCGAGGCGCCTGGCGATCCCGTGCTCGAAGATGTCGAGGTGCTCCGGCAGCACGATGCCGGACTGGACCATGTGCAGGTCGTGCACGCGGGCGGGTTCGCACTGGCTCAAACCCCTCGCGAGGCAATCCGCCTGCTTCTGGTTGTCGCCCTCCAGGCAGACCCGGTCGCCCGGGCGGAGGACCGCCTCCAGCAGGTCGACGACCTGCGCGGCCGCCACGACCTTGCCGGAGGCGTGGGCGCGGCCCGCCTCGATCCGCGCGTCGCGGGCCGCCCGTTCCTGACGCCAGCCGCTCATCCGCTCCACTCCCTGCTGTGACGCCGGCGTATGCAAGAGAACTAACTGCGGCTTCGCTTGCATCCCTTACGCCGCCGATTTAGCCATTGTGTATTCGATATTGCGCCTTCGTCAATAACTTGCATACAAATAGGGAGCCAAAGCGAGACACCGCATAAGGGAAGGAGACGCCCCATGGCGGGTGCATGCACACGGCCCGGTCCGGGCCGCCGATCCGTGCCGGGGGGAACTCGCCGGGAGGACGATCGATGACGATCCTCGGCGTCGCGCTCCTCGCGCTCTGCACCCTGATCGGGGTGTTCCTGGGCGACCTGCTCGGGGTGCTGCTTCAGGTGAAGGCGAATGTCGGCGGCGTCGGCATCGCCATGATGCTGCTGATCGCCGCCCGGATCTGGCTGATCCGCCACGGCCGGCTCAGCCACGCGACCAAGCTCGGGGTCGAGTTCTGGGCGACCATGTACATCCCGATCGTGGTGGCGATGGCGGCGCAGCAGAACGTCGTCGCGGCGGTGAGCGGCGGCCCGATCGTGATCATCGCGGCCGTCAGCACGGTGCTCCTGTGCTTCGCCGCGACCGCGCTCCTCGGCCGTCTCGGCGGCCGGTCGACGACCAGCGCCGAGGTCGAGCATGGCGGCGCGGTGATCGCCGGGGACACCGACGACGCGCCCCTTTCCAAGGCTCCCCTCTCCCCAACGCCCCTTCACAGGTCGGCCCGGAGGTGACCGCCATGCTGCACATGCTGGAACACGTCTTCGTCGAGCAAAGCCTGGTCGCGGCCTTCGCGGTGGTCGGCGGACTGATGCTGGTGTCCAACCTCGCCGGCAAGCGCCTGACCAGAGGGCGCATCCATGGCTCGGCCATCGCCATCGTGCTCGGCCTGGCGCTGGCCTCTGTCGGCGGCCTCGTGACGGGTGGGAAGCGGGGCCTTGCCGACATCCCGGCGCTCGCCGGAATCGGCCTGATGGGCGGCGCGATGCTGCGCGACTTCGCCATCGTCGCCACCGCCTTCGAGGTCGACGTGATCGAGGCGCGCCGCGCCGGCCTCCTCGGGGTGATCGCGCTGGCGCTCGGCACGATCCTGCCCTTCATCGTCGGCACGCTGACGGCTTTCGCCTTCGGCTACCACGACGCGGTCTCGATCACGACGATCGGGGCGGGCGCCATCACCTACATCGTCGGGCCGGTGACCGGCGCGGCACTCGGCGCCGATTCGACCGTGATGGCGCTGTCCATCGCCACCGGCGTCACCAAGGCCGTGATGGTGATGGTCGGCACGCCGCTGGTCGCCCGGCTGATCGGCCTCGACAACCCGCGCTCGGCGATGGCCTATGGCGGCCTGATGGGGACGGTGAGCGGCGTCGCCGGGGGACTCGCCGCCACCGATCCGAAGCTCGTGCCCTACGGGGCGTTGACGGCGACGTTCCACACCGGCATCGGCTGCCTCGTCGGTCCGTCGCTGTTCTTCCTGATCGTGCGGGCGATGGTGGGATGAACACCGCGGGCGCCCGGATCCCGGGACGCGCCCGGCGGCGAGGGGAGGACGGCATGGACGACATTGTCGAAGGGCGAGGCCTCCTCTCCGACCAGATCCGCAACGCGCTCACCGACGAGATCGCCTCGGGCGCGCTGCCGGCAGGCATCGCCCTCGACGAGCAGGACCTCGCCGATCGCTTCGGGGCCTCGCGCACGCCGGTGCGCGAGGCCCTGCGCCAGCTCGCCTCCAGCGGCCTCGTCGAGATGCGGCCGCGGCGCGGCGTGGTGGTCACACGCATGACGCCTGAGCGGATCATGGAGATGTTCGAGACCACCGCCGAGTTCGAGGCCCTGTGCGTGCGGCTCGCCACCTACCGGATGACGCCGCTCGAGCTGAGCGCCCTGATGGACCTGCACGAGCAATCGGCCGCGGCGGTGGCGGCGCAGGATTACGACGCCTACGACGCTCAGAATCGCGCCTTCCACGAGGCGCTCTATCACGGGACGCATAATGGCTTCATGGCCGAGCAGGCGCTGGCGATCCGCGGGCGCCTCTCGGCCTTCCGCCGCACGCAACTGCGTCACGGCGAGCGCATCCGGCGCTCGCGCGCTGAGCACGGCGAGATCCTGCGGGCGATCACGGAGGGCGACGGCGAGGCCGCGGCGCGGCGGATGCGCGCCCACATGCTCAACGCCGCGAGCGCGCTGGGCCGCTACGTGGCGGATCACGCGAGCGAGTGAGTCTCGCGGCCGGCGCGCCGCCCGACGATCCTCGCAGAATCCCGGTCGTTCGCGCGCAGCTCCGATCACCACGCGCCGAATCCGCCGCTCGTCTCGATTCTCTCCGCTGGCCGGACGCACCTGCTCGCAACCCTCCCCATCCGGCGCGGGGACTGCGCCGACAGAAGAACTTTGGATTCCGGCGCGGGGTTCAGAATCTCCGTGCAGGAAAAGGCGGTTGTCCACCGGGCAGAATCGCGCGCCGGATCGCCAATCGAAGGGCCCCTGCGGTCATCGACGGCCTTGTCGCAGGTCAGGTCGCGCGACCGGCGAACCAACCTCGATGCACAATTCGTTACGCCCATTGAGACCGCAACTAATACCGCCGCGCCTTCGAACGGACTCGTTCGAAGGCGCTGGCTCAGCCCGAATGGGCGCCGGCGCTGATGCGCCGGACGCTTTCGCTTCGACGTGTCGATGCGAAAGCGCGATGGTATCAGTCGGCTGGTCGCTCCCAAGTTCGAGACGTCATACCGGGGCCGCGCAGCGGAACCCGGGATCGTAACCGCTGACGCTTCAGAAGAAGTTTGAACGCGGGTCGCTTCATCCGACATCGCCAGCGGTTATGGATCCCGTATTCTCGCCGTCGGAGAGTTCAGGGATGACGTGGAGAGATGTCGGCTCGTGTGTCAGACTGGTTGATGCACCCGCTCGAACAGCCTCCGATTCGAAAATCGGAACGCCTCGCCCCCTCATGCGGACGCTGATCCTCGCCGTCTGCCTTGCCGGATCATCAATGATGCGACCGTCATGGATGCGCGTTGGTCTTCAGTGCCGTCCAGGTCGAACAAACCCCGACGAACACGACTCACCGACTCGATCAGCCCACCTTGTCTGGCACGGTTGCCGCTCCGACGCGAGTCAAATGCAAGACGGACCGAAATACGCTGGGCCCTTTGTTGTCTGGAAATTCTGAAATTCTGTCAGCCGAAGGCGTTTTCAGATTCTGTTTCTCTAGTTTTGATTCTAGGTTTTAGGCTGCCGAAGACACCTTAAGCCATTGACCGTGAAGGTGAATTTCCGGTGCCTGGAGTCCCAAGTACGGCGCTGCCGGATCGTTCTACGCCGCTGACAGATTGATGTACGGTAAACCCCGGAGCGAAGTACGCCGCAATCCGTCTTATCCACACTGATCCACAGGGCCCGTTTTTGTCATGCGGAGGCGGACCGATGTACGGCGCCTGCCAGAACCGAGGGGGAGACCGATTCGCTTTTTGGCAGAGACGGGCGGACCGAAGTACGGGTTTTTGGCAGGCTGCTTGCCGTTATCGTCCCCTCGCCCCGCCCTCTCCCGGTTTTGTCACGGATCGGCGGACTCATGTACGGCGGATCTGTCATTCGACCGGTTCACCATCCGCAGCACCGGCTCGCGCTCGCCCTCGATGATGCTGAGGTCGTAATCGGGCAGGGGCACCGCCGCGTCGACGATCTCCTTGATCGCCTGGCGGAACTTGTGCTTGGGCAGCTTCGAGCCGCTGCGCTTGTGCAACTCGGTCATGCCGTAGCGGGCTTCGGTCTGGCCGGCGGCCTTGCGCGCCAGCCGGTACAGGAACTTCGCGATCGGCCGGGTGATCAGGAAGTAGTCCGGATTCAGCGTCAGGATCGACGGCTTGCCGTCCGGCTTGACGACGCCCTCGTAGACCCAGTCCGGGATGTCGATCTCGACCTGGTCGATGCGGTCGGCGCTGGTGCGGGACACGACCTTGTAGCGGCCGATCAGCGGGAAGGCCTCGGTCTCGCGGCGGCGCGTCTTCGCCTTGTCGCTCGACAGGTTGGTGATCTTGATCCGTGTCGCCTGCAGGCGGTCGAGGGCGCGCTCGAGGTCCTCGTACTGCTTGCCGCCGAGCTCGCGCCGGCAGAACTTCAGGATCTCCGACGCGGCGGGGCGGTAGGTCCGGGGCGGCAGGGATGGCCGCAACCCCTTCGAATCGTCGATCCGGTACTGGCGCGTCTGCTCCGCCAGGTGCGAGATCATGTTGATGACGATGTCGTAGTCGTAGGCCGTGGCGAGCCCTACCTCGGCGCCCCCCTCGACGGTGATGACGGAATCCTTCAGCTCGTAGCGGATGACCCCCTCCCCCGTCGTCTTCGACAGGGCGAAGGGCGCGATGTCCATCAGGTTCATGTCGTCCTTGATCGGCGCGTCATGAACGGTCGGCACGAAGAAGGCCAGCTGGGCGTCGTCGATCGGCGGCGGGCGCACGAGCGAGCGCGGCGGGCGCGGCACCTCGTGCTCGATGATCTTGGCGACCTCCTCGGAGCGGATGGCGTCGGCCAGGATCGTGAGGGACTTCCGGAGCGGCTCCCCCTCCTCGAATTCCGCCAGCTTGAGATCCGCGAACGAGCGCCGGCTGTAGAAGCGCCGGATGCGGCTGAGGCCGTCCTTCGACAGGGGGGTGAACGCGTCGCCGCGCAGATGCGCGACCTGCTGGGCGACGCCTTGCAGGTATTCGTTCTTCTCGTGGAGCGAGAGCTTCGCGAACTCCTCGCGCGTCTTGAGATGCAGCTTCGCCATCGGCACACCAATTCCTCGAGCGCCACCCTAACACGGCGTCGGTGAATCGTTGTGCCTGCCCCCGGTCGGGCCTCAGTGTCTCTCGCGAAACTCCCGGTCACCGTCATCGCTCGCGGTGGCGGCGCCAGCGCAGCGGGAGTTTCGTGAGGTGCACTCAGTGATGGGGCAGCCACACGTCGAGGACGGCGCAGCGCCTCTCCTCGCGGACCACCCGCAGCGCCTCGGCCAGGGCCTCGTCCACCTCCGCCGCCTCCTTGATCGGACGGCCCCAGGCGCCGCCCGCGGCCGCCGCGATGCCGACGTAGTCGGGTGCCGGCTCGAAGGAGGTATCGAGGTGGTTCGCCCGCGCGGCGTAGCCGTCGGGATGCACGGCGAGGGTCGAGAGCTTCGGCGATTTCCAGCCGCGGTTGTTGAAGATGATCTGGACGAAGGGTGTTTCGTAGCGCCGCGCCATCCAGTGCACCGAGGACGGCACGGTGAACAGGTAGGAGCCGTCGCCGGTGAGCGCCACGACCGTCTTGTCCGGCCGCGCCAGCTTGATTCCGATCGCGGCGCCGCCGTTCCAGCCGAGCGACCCGCCGCCGCTGGTGAAGATCGACCCGGGCCGGTCGAGGGACAGGTGGTTGAAGACGGTGTGGTAGTGCGAGATGCCCTCGTTGACGAACAGCGCGTCGTCACCCGCCAGGTCCCGCAGGCGGGCGATCAGGTATTCCGAGGTCACGGCCCCCGAGGCCGATGACTGTTCCAGGGCGCGAAGCTCCCGGTCGCGTGCCGCGTGCCGCTCGGCGTAGTGACGGGTGCGCTCGTCGACCACGGCCGCATCCGGCGGATTGGCGTCGAACCACGCGTCGAGCTGGTGAAGGGCGGTCTCGGCATCGGCGCCGAACACCCCCTCGGCGGCGATGTGCCAGAGCGGCATCTGCTGCTTGAGCGGATCGACGTCGATGTGGAAGATGCGGGCGCCGTCGGCGGGCTTCGAGACGGTCGGGATCCACGGAACGTCGCTGTCGACGACCAGGATCACGTCCGCCGCCGCGAGCACCGGATTCTGGCTCGGGTGGTTCCACTGGTTGCCCTGGTAGAGCGGGTCGGTATGCGGAAAATTCATCGCATTCGGCACCGATTCGAGCACGCCCATGCCGAGCCGCCGGCACAGGGCGGTGAGCGGCGCCACCGCCCGCGGATTGCGGCCGACGAAGGACGTGACGAGGAGCGGCCGGCGCGCGCCCGCGAGCGCCGTCGCGATGGCCTGCACGCCTCGCCCGCTGAGGGCGGCCGGCTCGACCGGGCGCCAGGCGGCCGCGTCGTTTCCGGTCGGCGCGACCTCCTCCTCCATCACCTCGCGCGCGCCCATCAGGTAGACGGGCCCCTTCGGATCGGAATTGGCGAATTGCAGTGCCCGATGGACCAGGTCCTTGACGTTCTTGCCGGTGCGAATCTCATTGTCGTAGCGCATGTAGCCGCGCACCAGCCCGCGCTGGTCGTGCACGTCCTGGATCCACTGGATGAACTCGTTGCGGCTTCCCTTCAGCTCGCCCTCCTGGGTGAACGGGGAGGCGCCCGCGAAGACGATCATCGGCGCGCGGCCCTTGGCGGCATTGTGCACCGCGCCCGCGAGCGCCTGGGTGCCGCACTCGACATGCACGACGACCGCCTGGGGCACGCCGCTCGCCTGCCAGTAGCCGTGGGCGGCGCTCATGCCGACCATCTCGTTGGGACAGGTGACGATCTCGGGGATCGCCCGGCCCGCGGCCCGTGCCTCGGCGATCGCTTCGATCAAGGCCGGATGATCGCTGCCGACATTGGCGAAGATGAACGAGACATGGGCCTCGATCAGGGCATCGAGGAAGGCGCTGCTCGTCGTGTACATGGTTCACTCCTCGTCGGCGCCGGGGTCGGGCGACGGCGTGTCCGTGGTCAGGGATTCGGTCAGGGTCTTCAGCAGCGAGACGAGCTGCCGCTGCTGCTCCGGCGCGAACATGGCGTTGAGCCGGGCGTCGTGGCGCGCCGCGCAGTCCGCGAGCAGGGCCAGCTTCGCCCGCCCCTCCTCCGTCAGGCTGATCCGGCGTCCCCGCCGGTCGAGGGGGTCCGGCTCGCGCCGGATCAGCCGGCGGCGTTCGAGTTCGCCGAGCAGCGGGGTCAGAGTGCTCTTGTCGCGGCTGGTCGCGAGACTCAAGCCGGTCTGGCTGACGCCGGGATTGTCGCCGATGAGCTGCAGCAGGGCATACCAGCCGGGCCGCAAGCCCAGATCCCCGGTCAGGGCACTGAATGCCTGGAACGATGCGTTCTGCGCGAGGCGGAGGTTGTAGGCGATCGTCTCGCCCAGGCGTCCGAGCTGAACCGGAGCCGGTGCGGCGCCCTGGGGTTCTTCGCCGTGGGTGGCTTCGATGGTGGGCGAGGCCGTCATCGCCCTGCCGGGCCGGGTCGTGGCGCGCTTCCGCATGACATGGTGTTCCAGCGCTGGTCGGCGAACGCGGGGATGGCCGCCCGACCGCCGGAGCGGCCATAGCGGCTGGTTCCCAGGCCGCCAAACGGGCCTGCGCTTCGCCGCCGGATGCGGACGGCCCCCTCCCCTGCTCCGTCTCGCTGACCGTGTCTCATGCCGACCGCCCGTGCCGCGGGTCTTGCCGGTCAGCGTTCGGCCGCGACGGCCGGCGCCGCCCCGAGGCCGGAGGCCGGCCGGCCCATCGCCGGGATGTGACGGCCGACCAGGGCGAGGGAGAATGCGACCCCGGTCATGGCGAGGCCGAGCATCACCAGGTAGCCGCCGGCGCCGCCGGAGGTGATGATTGCCGCGCCCGCGAAGGCGCTGAGGATCGCCCCCAGACGGCCGAAGGCGAGGGCCGAGGCCGTGCCGGTCGCCCGCACGGTGGTCGGGTAGACGTAGGCGCAGACCGCGTACATCGTCGACTGGGTGGCGTTGGCGAAGAAGCCCTGGAGGCCGAACCCGGCGATCAGGATTCCGGTGGAGGCGCGGATGTCGACGCCGGTGAGGAGGAACGCGGTGGCGGCACCGCCGACCGAGCAAAGCAGCAGCGGCCAGCGCGACCCGAACCGCGTGATCGCCACGGCGCAGAGCAGGGCGCCGAACACGCCGCCGAAATTGTAGGCGGTCAGGCCCGATCCGGCGACCGCGACATCGAGCCCGGCGGCGTTCAGCATGGTCGGCAGCCAGCTGAAGGCGCTGTAGACCGCCAGCAGGTTGAGGAAGAACGCGCACCAGAGCGCGATCGTGTCCCGCGCCCGGCCGGCCTCGAACAGGGCCGGGATGCCCTCGCGCTGCTCGAGCCTCTGCTCGCCGGCATCGGTGAAGACCGCGCCGGCGGGAACCGGGCGGGACATGCGCCCGAGGAGCCGCGTCAGCTCGGGCCAGCGGCCCGGCCGCCGGGCGAGGAAGCGGGGGGATTCCGGCAGGGCGACGATCAGCAGGAGGCCGTAGGCCACGGGCAGCATACCGCCGAGCAGAAAAAGGGCCCGCCAGCCGAGGGTCGGCAGCACGAGGCTGGCGAAGACGCCGGCGAGCATCCCGCCCAAGGGCACGCAGACGATGGTCGCGGTGATCGCCAGCGTCCGGCGCCGGGCCGGGGTGAACTCGGCCGTGACCGTGGTGGAGCTGGGCAGCGCCCCGCCGATGCCGAGCCCGGCGATGAACCGCAGGATCCCGATCGTCCACAGGCCGTTGGCGAGGCTGATGGCGCAGGTGGCGAGCCCGAAGACCAGCACGCTGCCGATCACCGCCCAGCGCCGGCCGAGCCGGTCCGCGAAAAGGCCGGCGCAGGCGCTGCCGATCCCCATGCCGACGAGGCCGGCCGCGAGGGCCGGTGCGAAATCGCCGCGGGTGATGCCCCATTCCTTGATCAGCACGGGGATCGCGAAGCCGATCAGCTGACCGTCGAACCCGTCCATGACGATCGACAGGGCGGCAAGGACGACGACGATCTTCTGCAGGGTCGTCCAGCGACCGGTATCGAGCACCTCGCCGATATCGGTCGCGGCCCGCGCGGGGGAGGCGGAGGCGGTCATGCCGCCCTCCCCTCTCCGGCGGGCGCGCGCTCGTGCCTGCCCGCTCGCTCGCCCTCCCGTCCCGTTGGCGTCCGCACGACCGACGCGTGCGGTCCGGCAACGCGCGGTTCACCCGTCGAGGCTGCCATGGCGTTCTCTCCCGGATGCGGCCGGGTTTGCTCCAGGCTCGCGGGAACAGCCTGCGCCTGCCTGCCACGCGCGTCAAGTTGGTTTGCCTACCAACTGATTTGTCTGGACTCGCGGGAGTGCCGGCCGGAGACGCATCGGGGCGGGCACGGTCGGGCTTATGCTTCGCCGGCCGCCATCCGCCGGGATGGCGCGGGACCTGGCGATCCACGATACGGTCGAAGCGCGCGTCTCGCCGGGCGGCCCGCGGTCACGAGGGCACGATTTATTCGGATTTCTCGGAAGGCGCTTCGTCGTGCCGCTTGAGGGCGCTCGAATGGCCGTAGCGCTCGGCCGGATGGCTGCTGAGAGAGACCTCGGCCATGGTGTAGGGGCTGAGGAAGTACTGGCGGCGGATGGCGAGGGCGTGGCTGCCCGGCTCGGCCTGCAACGCGCCGGCGCAGGACGGGGGGGCGAGAGCCTGTCCGACGCCCTGGCCGCGATGCCCGAGCTGACGGCGCATCCCGACCGGGCCGCGATCGAGCGCCTGACCGATCCGGCGAACTATCTCGGTGCGGCCCCCGAGACGGTCGACCGCGTGCTCGCCGGGGCCGCCCGCGGCGCCTGACGCCGACGGCGCGGGACCCCGACGCAAGCTCCACCCGACGTCCTGGATCCGGTTCGCCGCTCGGATCCAGACGAAATCCTGGCGATGGCCGCGCGCCGAGACCGGAGATCGTCCCAGACGATCTCCGACACGATCTCCGGGCGCCGCCTCGCCATGATCCTCGCCGCACCCGAGCGCGCCACCCTGCCGGGCTCCCGCCCGGCGGTCACGAGAGCGCGTGCCGTCCCATCCCCGACAGGAGACCGCCATGTCCGACGCCACGCTCGAATCCCACGCGATCCCGCCGACCCCGCGACCCCCCCTCCCCTGCCGCCGCCGTGAAGCCGAAGAAGGCGCTCTGGCGCAACCTCGGCGTCCAGACCATCGTCGCGATGGTGCTCGGCGCCGCACTCGGCTTCCTGCTCCCGAGCGTCGCCGTCCAGCGGAAGGTGCTGGGCGACATCTTCCTGCGCCTGATCAAGACGGCGGTGGCGCCGCTCGTCTTCCTGTGCGTCGTCATCGGCGTGATCTCGGCCGGAGACTTCAAGCGGGTCGGCAAGGTCGGCCTGATCGCGATGCTCGACTTCGAGATCGTCTCGACGTTCGCTCTCGGCGTCGGCCTGCCCGCCGGCAACCTGCTCGGCGTCGGCCAGGGCATGGCCGAGTCGACCCGGGCCGGCCTCGCCCACGGCAAGGCGCCGAGCGGCGCCGCCGCGCCGCATTCCACCCTCGATTTCATCCTCAACGTCTTCCCCGACAGCTTCATCGGCGCCTTCGCCAAGGGCGAGCTGCTCCAGGTGCCGGTCGTCGCCCTGATCTTCGGTGCCGCCCTGCTGCATCTGCCCCCCGAGAAGCCCCGCTTGAGGCAGGCCTGAACCGGATCTCGGATGCGTTCCTCGAGTTTATCCACCTGATCATGTGGGTGGCGCCGATCGGCACCTTCGGGGCGGTCGCCTTCGCGGTCGGATCGAGCGGCACCAGCGTGCTCCTCGCGCTGATCGACCTGATCCTGAGCTTCTGCGCCGTGGTGATCCTGTTCATCGTGGTGGTGCTCCGGCGGGATCTCGGCGCTGTTCAGGACCAACCTGTTCCAGTTCCTCGATTTCATCCGCGAGGAGATCTCCATCGTGCTCGGCACCGCCTCCTCCGAGAGCGTGCTGCCGCGGCGTGACGCCTCCGGGGAGCCGGGGGGCTCCCTCCCCTTGCCTCCGACATCGTGACCGGCGCGAGCCCACCGAGGGACCTTGCAGATGAACGGCCCAACCGGAACCCGGATCGAGCACGACGCTTTCGGCCCGGTCGAGATCCCCGCCGACCGCTACCGGGGCGCGCAGACCCAGCGGGCGCTCGGCGTCTTCGAGATCGGCGACGAGCGCTTCCCCGCCTGCCTGGTGCGGAGCTTCGGCCTGCCGAAGCTCGCGGCGTCCCGCGCCAACCGCCGCCCCGGGACGCTCGCCCCCTGCCTCGCCGACGCCATCGAGGCGGCGGCCCGGGAGCTGTGGGAGGGCCGCTTCGACGATCATTTCCCGCTGACGATCTGGCAGACCGGCTCCGGCACCCAGACCAGCATGAACGCGAACGAGGTCATCGCCAACCGCGCCAACGAGAGCCTGGAGGAGCCCCTGGGCCTGCGCCGGCCGGTTCACCCCAACGACCACGTCAACCGCTCGCAATCCTCGAACGACCGCTTTCCGACCGTCATGCATCTCTGCACGGCGACCGAGCTGCGCGACCGGCCCATGCCGGCGCTCACGCTCCTGCGCGACACCTTCGCCGCCGAGGCGGTGGAGTTCGACGGCGTGGTGAAGATCGGCCGCATCCATCTCATGGATGCGGTGCCGATGACGGCCGGGCAGGCCTTCGACGCCTTCGCGCGGCAGATCGGCCACGGCATCGACCGGATCGAGGCTGCGACCCCGCGCCTGTACCAGCTCGCGCAAGGGGGAACCGCCGTCGGCTCCGGCCTGAACGCCTCGGCCGGGTTCGACGAGGCCGTCTGCGACCAGGTCGCGGACCTGACCGGGCTGCCTTTCTGGCCCAACCCGAGCAAGTTCGAGGGAATGGGCGCCCACGACGCCCTCGCCGAGGTCTCGGGCGCGCTCAACGTGCTGGCGATGTCGCTCACCAAGATCGCCACCGACATCCGCCTGCTCGGCTCCGGACCCCGGTGCGGCCTCGGCGATCTCGTCGTTCCCGATGACGGCCTGTCCTCCTCCATCATGCCGGGCAATCGCAACCCGACGATCGCCGAGGCCCTGATGCAGACCGCCTTCCAGGCGATCGGTAACCACGCGACGATCTCGGCCGCCGGCGCCTCCGGCACTTTCGAGCTGGACGTCGCCAAGTCGGTGCTCGTCCACCACCTGCTGCAATCGATCTGCCTCCTGGCGGACGGGTCCCGCGTCTTCGCGGTGAAGCTGGTGCAGGGCCTCGACGTCGACCGGGAGCGCCTCGCCGCGAACGTGTCGAACGCGCTGCTCCTCGCGACGGCGCTCAATCCGCGCCTCGGCTACGACCGGGTCGCCGCGATCACCCGGAAGGCGATGGCCGAGACCATGATCCCGCGCGCGGCGGCCGTCGCGCTCGATTTCGTGACGGGGAAGAGTACGACCGCCTCGTCGATCCGCGGACGATGATCGCGCCGACCCCGCGCTGAAGGCCGGCCCGTCCCGTCCCGGCGGCGGCCCGCCGCGCCGGCTCCCGCCTCGGCCGGATCCGCCGGGATCATCCAGACCAACAGAGAACGGGCCTGCCGGACGGCAATCCGGCGGGCCCGTTCTCGTTGCGGCACCCTCTCTGCGGGATCCTCCCTGGCGGCGTCCCCGCCTCCGCCCTGTGCGAAAGGGGTCAGCCCTTGCCCTGCCGGTAGGCGGCCAGGATCTCGGGCAGGCGCTCGGCGAGGTAATCGGCGAAGCCCGGCTCAGCCGTCTCGTCCAGCGTCACCCGCATGCCGTCGGAGCTGCGCTCGATGCGCGCGAACTTCACCCCCTTGGCATCCTTCACGGTCTCGGCCCGCGGCTTCGCCTTGCGCGGCGGCGGCGCCGCGAGCGCGGTCAGGATCGCCGTGAACCGCTCGTCCGAGGACTTGCCGGCGAGGCTCGGAGAGGCGAGGGCGGTCTCGACCTGCTCCGGCCTCGCGGCCTTGATCCGCTCGGCGAGGGTGAGCCAGCGCGGGCGCCCGACCTTCGGGGCCGGCCCGATCGCGGCCAGGACCGGGGCGGGGATCGCCTCGGCCACCGCCAGGTAGTTGGCGAGATCCGGCCGGTGCACGCCCATCGCCTTGAGGATCACGTCCCGGGCGATCCCGGCCTGCTCCATGTTGCGGGCGAAATGCGCCCGCTCGATATAGGACAGGTCCTCCCGGGCCAGGTTCTCGGAGCCCTGGGCGACCACCAGCTCGGTATCGCTCAGGTCGCGCAGGACGGCGCGGACGGGCTTGCCGAGCGCCTTGGCGGCACGGGTCCGGCGGCGCCCGTAGGCGATCTCGTATCGCCCCGCCTGCCGGGGATGGCGCCGCACCAGGATCGGCGTGTGCTGGCCTTGCTCGCGGATCTGCGCCACGAAGGCGTCGAAGGCCTCGTCGGTGACGTCGGGAACCCGGTCGGCGATCGCCGAGGGCAGGCACAGGTCGGGGTCGAGCTCGACGATGGCGCCGTCCGCCTCCGCCGGAGCGGGGCGGGACGCCGCCCACATGGCAGCCATGGAGCGCGCCGCCGCGGGACGCTTCTCCAGGGCCGGGGAGGGCGGCGTAGCACCTGCTACAGGGGTGTAACCCGTTGACGTTTCAGCCGAGGCCTGTGGTGGAGCATCGGCCTGGACCGGCGTGCCCATGATGGCACTGAGGCGCTTCTTCTGGTTCATGTGCGGCCCCAGGCGCGGGTGATCAGCCCTTCGATCTCGCCGTTGACGGCATCGAGCGCGTCGAGGGCGCGACGATACGTCGATCCGGTGACCTCGTCACGCCGGAGCGGCGTCTCGTAGACGGTCTGGCCGCGCAGGCCGGAATTCGAGATCGCCGCCGATTGCAGCATCGCCTTGGTCAGGACGCGCTCGCCGAACAGTCCGCGCAGCATCGCGACCACCTCCGTCTGCGGCGTGTCCTGGGGCTCGAAGCGGGTGACGAGGTAGCGGAACCAGTCATGCGCCGGGGCGGCACCCTGCTCGCGCACGGGTTCCATGATCTCGTCCATCATGGTGAGGAACTGGCGCATGCTCGACACGTCGAGCATCTGCGGGTGGATCGTGACCAGGAGCGCGGTCGCCGCGCAGAGCGCCGCGATCGTCAGGTAGCCGAGGCGCGGCGGGCAATCGATGACGACGACGTCGTAGCGGTCCGCGACCTCGTTGAGGGCGAGGCCCATGCGGGCGAAGAATGGCGGCTCCGGGTCGTTGGGTTTGCGCCGCGCCGACTGCATCGGCGCCTCGAACTCGAAGACCTCCAGCTCCAGGTCGGCCGCGACCAGGTCCAGGCCGGTGAAGTAGGTCCGCCGGATCACCTCGTCGAAGGGGCGGCGCTGGTCGCCGTAACGGATCGCGTCGTAGATGGTCGGGTAGGGCTCCCGCTCGTTCTCGGGCCGTACGCCGAGGAGGGTGGAGAGGCTGGCCTGGGGATCGAGATCGATCGCGAGCACGCGATAGCCGCGCAGGACCAGGGACTGGGCGAGATGGGCGGAAGTCGTGGTCTTGCCCGAGCCGCCCTTGAAGTTCACGCAGGCGATGACCTGGAGGTGCTCGCCCTTGGCGGGATCCCGATGCGGGACGTAGCGCCGGCCGACCCGGTCGATCTCGTCGAGATGGGCGCGCAGGGCGTGGATGTCGGCCAGGGTGAACATCCGGCGCCCGCCCGGAGCGACCTCGGGCTCGGAGACGAGGAGGCTGGGGGGGAGCTGGCGGATCCGGCTGTCCGTCACCCCGAGGATGCGGGCGACCTCGCCCGACGTGTAGCGGCGCAGGGTCTTGGCCTCGGCCGGCGAGAAGACGACGGATGCGATCTCGCGCAGCTTCGCACCCAGGATCTTGGCATCGTGGCCCGCCGTGTGGCTGGGTGCCGGCGTTCCGCTCGGCTGAACGTTTTGCTGCATCGGCCTGCCTCGTTCACGGTAAAACGGTGAAATCGATTATAACACCGCAAGCGAGAGGAGTGGATCGCTTCGGCAGAGGAGGGCGAGGCCGGCGCAAGCCCCACGCAAGCTACGCGCTTGGCGGCGCATCCGGACAGTCTGGCTGTGGCGTCTGAATCACGCGCGACGTGGCATCAGCGATGTCGCCACGGTGCGTCACAGGACGGTGGAGCCAGTGCCCGACCAAGCGTTCCACGGCATGCGGCTCGTGTCCCGGACCGGGATCCCCCGGCGATCCGCGGTAGGGAGGTCGATCGGGACTCCGCATTGTCCGGGAAGGGGAGGGCGGTGGGCCACCATGACGGATGCTTGATCCTCTCTCCAGGCCGACATTCCACCCGGCGCGGGCGGCGCCGGTCCTGAGCGGGGGCTGTCCAGCCGGTCCGGCCCGACACTCCACACGTCCGCGCCCTGCGCTTCCTGAGCGCCACCGGCGGGCCGCTGGCGGCCATTATCCTCGTGGCCGGCACCATCGTCGGCGACGGCGTCCTGCGCCCATTCTGAGGGAGGTGGCGATGGACAACGACGCCTCCGTGCTGACGCCGGTCGAACAGGATCTGGCCCGCGACACCGATGCGTTCGTGGCGCTTCGCGACGGCCTGCGCCGCGACTTCGCCTCTCTAGGCCCGGCTGAACGCCAAGTCTTCGATGCGCTTCTGGTCGAGGGAGGCCTGTGATGGCTCCCGCACGCAAGACGCGCCCCGCTCCGTTCCGAGACGGGGAAGGCCTGCGCGAAAGGGCGTCTGAGCTTCGCCAGGAGGCCGGGCGCTTGCTCGCCGCTGCGAGCAGCAAGGGCAACGCGTCCGCTGTGGACAGCGAGTCCGAGCGCGTGTCGGGCCTGGGCGGGCGGAGTCACGATAGTCATCGCAAGTCAATCGACGCTGAAAGTCGCGCAATTGCTGCTCGTCGCGACCAGTTGCGATCGGGTGATGCCACGGGTCGCCACGAGATCTTCGCCTCTGAATCGTCGGTCGCTGTAGGGAAAATCTGCCCTTTTTCGGTCGACAAGCCAAAAAAGGCCGACAAGGCCGTTAGAGGTGCTAAGATTGCCCCTCTCAATCTTGGTGGTATGCCGATTGGCGAACTCGATGCTCTCCTGAGTGTATACGAGCAGGTCGGGCGCGCGTTCTCGCGGAACATGTTCTGCCCCGAGTTAGGGGTCCGCGGGGGCTGTCGGACTGATATGAGGCCGAACGTTGTGCCTCGATCCAAAACGCCCTGCTCAACGAGCTTGCTAGCCGATCAACGGTGGCAACCCCTGACGGAGTCGATGTCAAAGCTCCGGTCGAGGCGTCCAGGGATAGGACGCTTCAATGACCAACATCATCCGCTTCCCCGCCGGCCGCCCCGTCCCGGCAGAGCGCATCCCGCGCGAGCAGGTCGAGCGCCTGGCCGGGCTCGCCCTCGACGTGGTGGATCAGATCCTGGTGATGCTCGATGACGCGGCCATAGATCGCCGTTCCGCCACTCAGGGCGCTGACGGCAAGGCTCGCGAGGATGGGTGAGGTCTACCCGGGCTCACTGCCGCCTATTGGACAACCCTTGGACACAGGGCGGTCGAATTGGAGCTAAGTGGTTGGGAAGAATGGCGCACCCGACACGATTCGAACGTGTGACCTTTGCCTTCGGAGGGATTATCGCTGGCTCCGCCAATAAACGCCAGGAGCCGCCGATGACCGCCTATCTCCCTGTAATCGCTAAAGAATTTGATTTCGGCTTCCGCCGGAAGTACGCTCTGTCTCGCCACAGTTTTCGCCCGCTTGCTTACGTGATGCTTACGCGAGAGAGCGCTGTCGGGTCGGAGAAAGCCCATGTCTAAGCTCACCAAAAGGGTCGTTGACGCCGCTGAAAGCCGCTCCAAAGATTACGTCATCTGGGACGACGAACTCCCCGGCTTCGGCCTCCGCGTCTTCGCGTCGGGCAAGCGCAGCTACGTCATCCAGTATCGCCTCGGCAAGCGTTCACGTCGGTTCACCATCGGTTTGCATGGCATCTGGACGCCCGAGCGCGCGCGCCAGGAAGCGAAGGTCCAACTAGGCCGCATCGCTCAGGGTGAAGATCCCGCCGAGGAGAAGCAGCTCGACAACAAGGCGATCACCGTCAAGGAGCTGTGCGACCTCTACGTCGCTGATCTCAAGGCTGGCCTCATCCTGGGTAAGGGTGGCCGGCCAAAGAAGGCGAGCACGATCCTCTCGGATACAGGACGCATCGAGCGCCACATCGTGCCCTTGCTCGGCACTCGACGGGTCAAGGACCTCGTGAAGGCCGACATCACGAAAGCCCTGAAAGACATCATGGCCGGCAAGACCCGCTGCAGCGTCAAGACGAAGAAGCTCCGCGGCCGCGCCATCGTACGCGGCGGTGCCGGAACGGCTACCCGCACGATCGGACTGTTCGGCGGCATCCTCACCTACGCGGTTGAAGCAGGCATCATCGACCTCAATCCCGTCCACGGCGTCCGGCGGCCGAAGGACAATGTGCGCGGACGGCGCTTGACCGAGGCCGAATATCGCCTGCTCGGCGACATCCTGACCAAGGCTGCTGAGAACGAGAAGTATGAGTTGTCGGTCGACATCATCCGGCAGCTCGCGCTCACCGGATGCCGTCGGACCGAGATGATCACCTTGGCTTGGAGCGAGGCTGACACCGATTCAAGCTGTCTCCGGCTGATCGACAGTAAGGAAGGAAGCTCGATCCGTCCGATCGGCTTGCCTGTCGTGGAGTATCTCGAAAACCGCCGGAAGGAGCAGACCGGCACCTACGTCTTTCCCGGCCAGGGTGATGACAATGCGTTCGGGAGCTTCCCTAACCATTGGGAGCAGATATTCGCGGACACCGCGCTCGCCGACATCACGCCACACGTCCTGCGGCACAGCTTCGCCAGTATCGCCAACGATCTCGGCTTCACCGAAGTCACGATCGCCGCGCTGGTCGGGCATGCGAAGGGATCGGTCACGAGCAACTACATCCATACGCTCGATACCGCGCTCATCATGGCCGCCGACACTATCTCGGGCTACATTCAGGGGCTTCTGGATGGGATCGAGTTCAAACAGACGGCCTACGCCCTGGACCGCGACTCCCGGAAAGCCGCCCTCGCGCGGTTCCTGCAGAAGGCCGCCGCTACCGAACAGGACACGGCCGAGGACTCGGAGCAGTTGCTTGCAGCTTGATCGCGCGATGGGGGTTTCAGTTATTGCAGTTAAGCCCCGCAACCCTTATATTGGCTGGTCAGGAGACACGATCATGGCCAGCCAAGTGGTGCAGTTCGCCGGTTTGTCCGACCGCGACCGCAAGACCGTGACGCCTCTGCCATCCTTGGCAGAGGGCGATCACGTGGAGGTGCATGTGCGGCGTCGCGATGGACGGGAGCAGACCCTGTCCCTTCCGCCGGCCGCCATCAGCGCCGTCGAGACGCTGCTGTCTCGCCTGCTGAACGGCGAGAGGGTCGCCGTGCTCACGGAAGATCAAGAGCTGAGCCCGACCGACGCATCGGTGATCCTAGGCATCTCGCGTCCGCTCGTCGTCCATCGGATGGACATCGGCGATCTGCCGTTCCGCTATGTCGGAAAGCACCGCCGGGCATCGCTGAAGGACGTGCTGGCCTTGAAGGAGATGCTGGACGCTCGCCGGAAGGCGATGGACGCCTTGGCCGAAGACACAGAGGATCTTGTCGTCAACCATGGCCTCTAGACCGCCCATCGCGGTCTACGACGCCTGCGTCCTTTATCCCTTCCATCTGCGCAATGTCCTGATCCAGTGCGCCTTCGATGGCTTAGTCGCCGCGCGCTGGACCGACGACATTCACGCGGAATGGATACGCAATCTGGCCGCCAATTCCCCCAGCACGCCGGTTACGCGCTTCGAGACCACCCGCGACATGATGAAAGCCGTCCTGCCTGACGCCAATGTCGCCAACCATCGGAGCCTGATTCCGAGCCTTTCCTTGCCCGATCCGGATGACCGGCATGTGCTTGCGGCCGCGATCGCTGGCGGTGCCGAGACGATCGTCACTTGGAACCTGAAGGATTTCCCCGCTTCGCAGATCGCCCCTCACGGAATCGCCGCTGTGTCGCCCGACGCCTTCCTTTCGGCCCTGCACCGAGCCTATCCGAAAGCCCTTCTCAGTAGTATCGCGAGAGCGCGCGAAAACCTCAGACGCACGACGCCATCCATTGCGGAATTCATAGACATTCTCGAACGGCAGGGGCTGGCCGAGTTCGCTCCCATCCTGCGGCGCCGCAAAGCGCACCTGGCCTGATCCCCCGCAGGGCTCGGAAGCTCCGCTTCAAGTTATCGCCGCGCTGGCAAGACCGCAGAATCATTCTTGACTCTACGACCCGAAAATCAGAACAAATAGCGAACATGACTACACCGCCTTCGGAGGTCAAGAACGCACTTGCGGCCCCAGCCCGCCATAGAGTCCCTGCGCGCGCAGATCGAGAAGATCGAAGGCCGGAGCCGGCGCGCCAAATCGGTCCTTCCTTTCGGGATCACCGAGGTGGATTCGCGACTCCCCGGCGGCGGCCTTGCCCTCGGCGCGCTGCATGAAATAGCCGGCGGCGGCAACGGAGCGGTCGACGGAGCCGCAGCGGCTTGCTTCAGCGCGGGCCTCGCGGCCCGCACCAAAGGCAAAATCCTCTGGTGTATCACGCGTGCCGACCTATTCGCGCCCGCCATTGCCCAGGCAGGGCTCGCGAGCGACCGCGTCATCTACCTCGAAGCTGGGGACGACAAGACCGTCCTCGCCTGCATGGAAGAAGGATTGCGCCACGGCGGCCTCGGGGCCGTCATCGGCGAGGTCGCCCGCCTTTCGATGACAGCATCAAGACGGCTGCAACTGGCGGCCGAAGGCGCCGGCTCGCTCGGGATCGCTTTGCGGCGCTGGCGGCGACAGACAGAGGCGACGGATTTCGGCCAACCGACCTCTGCGATGACGCGCTGGCGCGTCTCCGTAATGCCCTCAACGCCGCTACCCGTTCCCGGCGTGGGCCGCGCCCGCTGGCTGGTTGAACTCATCCGCGCGCGAGCGGGCGAAAGTGCAGATTTCGAGTTGGAGGCGTGCGATGACACGGGTCGTCTCGCTCTTCCTGCCGAGCTGGTCCACGGACAGGCTGCGGCGGAAGGCTGGCGACGCGGCGCCTCCGGCTGAGGCGCCGCTCGTCCTGATTGGCCGCGACGGGAACAGGCGGGTGGTGCTGGCGGCGGATGCAGCGGCCCAGGCCACCGGCCTGCGCGCCGGCATGCCCGTCACCAAGGCGCAAGTGCTGGTGCCTGGCCTCATCGTGCAGGATGCCGATCCCGCTGCCGACGCCGAGGCGCTTGAGCGTCTCGCGGTGTGGCTTCTCCGCTATGCACCGATCGTCGCCCCCGATCCGCCCGACGGCCTCATCATCGACTCGACCGGCGCTGATCATCTCCACGGGGGCGAGACTGTCATGCTGGACGGCTTGATCGGGCGCCTCGCCATGTCCGGGATCTTCGCGAGAGGCGCGATCGCCGACACCTGGGGAGCGGCCCATGCACTGGCCCGATTTTCAGCGCAGCCGGTTGTCATCGCGCCCAAGGGGCATGGCTCGTCCGTCTTGGAGCGGTTGCCGCTTGAGGCGTTACGCATTCCGGCCTCCACCGTCGCGGCGCTGCGCACGCTCGGCTTCCGAACGGTCGGCGATCTTCTGGCGCAGCCGCGCGCGCCGCTCACGCTTCGCTTCGGCCCGGAACTCGGCCGACGCTTGGACCAGGCCTTGGGCATTGCGGCCGAACTCATTGAGCCGGTTCGGCCTGCCGATCTCATCGAGGTGCGCCGCGCCTTCGCCGAGCCGATCGGCGCAGCCGAGACAATCGCCCGTTACATCGGCAAGCTTGTTGTGCAGCTCTGCGAACGCCTTGAGGAAAGCGGGCTTGGCGCACGCAGGCTCGATCTCATCTGCCACCGCGTCGATAGCCGGGCCCAGGCGGTGCGGGTCGGCATGGCCACGCCGGTGCGCGACGCGAAGCGGCTGACGCGCCTTCTGTGCGACAAGATCGAGACCATCTCGCCCGGCTTCGGCATC
>NZ_CP028844.1:150000-197500 GCF_003058325.1 Methylobacterium currus | reverse complement strand
TCATGGTCACGCAGCGCAACGTGTGCGTCATCGGGTCCGGCATCAGCGGACTCGCTGCCGCCAAGGCCTTCCGGGAGAGCGGGCACCAGGTCACGGTGATCGAGCGCGGCCCGGATCTGGGCGGCGTCTGGGAGCCGTCGCGCTCCTATCCCGACGTGAGGACGCAGACGCCCAAGGACATCTACGCCTTCAGCGAGCTGCCGATGCCGGACGGCTACCCGGAATGGCCGTCGGGGCAGCAGGTCTTCGCCTATCTGCGGGCATATGCCGAGCGGTTCGGCCTCCTCCCGCTGATCCGCACCGGCCAGTCGGTGACGCGGCTGGCGAAGCGCGCCGACCGGGGATGGGACGTGACGACGACCGGGGCCGACGGCACCGCAACCACGCAGTCCTACGACTTCGTCGCCGTCTGCACCGGCCAGTTCAGCCACAAGAACAAGCCCGTGCATCCCGGCGCCGACGCGTTCGAGGCCGCCGGCGGACGCATCCTGCATTCGAGCGAGCACAACGACGCGGAATCGGTCCGCGGCCAGCGGGTCGTCGTGCTCGGCTACTCGAAATCGGCCACCGACGTCGCGGTGAGCGCGGTCAGGCATGGGGCCGCTTCCGTCACGGTGGTCTTCCTGGAGCCGGCCTGGAAGATCCCCTACTTCTTCGGCGGCCTGATCAACTTCAAGCGGATCCTCTATTGCCGGGCGGCGGAGGCGATGTTCCTGCCCTTCGATGCCGGGCCGGTCCGGCGCTTCGTGCAGAGGCTCGCCGCCCCGCTGGTCTGGGCGAACTGGCGCGCCCTCGAGACGCTGCTGACGGCGCAGTTCAAGCTCCGCCGCAATGGCTTGCGGCCCAAGACCCGGATCGAGGACGACATCCACTGCAACCTCGCCGTGGAGACGCCGGGCTTCTACGCGCTGGTGACCGAGGGCCGGATCGCGACGATCCAGGGCACGATCGCGGCCTACGAGGGCTCGAAGGCGGTGCTCACCGGCGGCCAGCGGATCCCGGCCGATCTCGTGGTGATGGCCACCGGCTGGCGCCAGGACGTGCCGGTGCTCGCGGCCGCCGACCGCGCCACGCTCGTCGATGCCGAGGGCCAGTACAGGCTCTACCGCTGGATGGTGAACCCCGACCTGCCCGATCTCGGCTTCGTCGGCTTCAATTCGAGCTTCGCCACCAACCTGTCGGCCGAGCTCGGCGCCCATTGGCTGGTGCGGTACATGGACGGCCGGCTCGCGCGCCAGCCGACCCGGGCCCAGATGGAGGCCGAGATCGCCCGCCTGCGCGTGTGGCGCCAGCACGAGCGCCCCTCGGCGAAGGGCTATGGCGGCCTGTGCATCGCGCCCTACCACAACCGCCACTTCGCCAGCCTGCTCGCCGATATCGGGGTGCCGACCCGCGAGGCGAACCCCGTGACGGCCCTGTTCGCGCCGCTCCGGCCGCCGGTCTATGCCGACCTCCTCGCCCGCGCCCCCGCCTATCAGGCCGGCGCACCCGCCAAGCAGGCGGCGCGGATCGTCGGCACATCCCGCGCCGCCTGACGCCCCTGCGCGCGCGTCAGCGCCGGCGCTGGCGCAGCGTCCGCGACGGAGTCTCGCCGAAGCGGTCGCGATAGGCCGCCGCGGCGCGGCCCGGATGGTTGAGCCCGACGCCGAGGGCGAGGTCGCCCACCTTCGCCTCCGGGTCGGCGGCGAGGATCAGGGCCCGCCACCGGTCGAGGCGCTGGGCCAGGATGAAGTCGGAGATCGTGCTGTGGCGGAACTGGCGGAAGCCCTCCTGGAGCGAGCGCATGCTGCTCCCGGCCTTCTCGGCGAGGTGCGGCAGGCTCAGGGCGGAATCGAGATGCGCTCGGATGTACTCCTCGGCCCGCCGGACATGAGCGGGGGCCAGCGAGACGCGCGGCGCCTGCGCCGGCACGGTCCCTCCCCCGCCCCGTTCGAGCATGTGCCCGACCAGCAGCGTGACGAAGGCGGAGGCGAGCTCGCGCTCGACCGCGTCGGATGCGGAGCCGGGCCGCGCGCGGCTCTCCGCAAGGTGCTACAGCAGCCGCGCCTGGGACAGGATCGCGGCCCCCCGGGGGCACCGCAGGTCGATCGCCGGATCGAAGTCGAACGGCCGCGGGAGCCGGTCGAGCACCCGGACGACGTGCTCCTCCAGCAGCCCCCGCGGCACGAGCACGATGAGCTTCTCGCAGCCCGCCTCCCACACCATGCGGGTTGGGAGGGCCGGCGAGAGCAGGGTGGCGCAACGGGAATCGGCGAGGGTCTCGTGGCGGCCGCTGCGCACCAGCGCCGAGCCGGCGAGCGGGATCTGCAGCAGGAAGAAGCGGTCGAGGCAGCCCGGGTCGATCTCCACCCGGGCGCCGTAGGACACGAAGTTGATCGTGAGGCCGCCGAAGGCCGCGGAATGGTGCCGCGCCTCGAAACGTGCGGCGGCCTCCGAGCCGGGAAGGATCAGGCCGTGCGGGCAGAAGAGCCGCCCGATCTGCTCGCGCGCCAGGGCGGGGTCCCGCGTCGCCACGACGGCGTAGCGCGCCAGGGGCAGGGCGGCCCCTGCCAAACGGGGCGGATCGGATAGCGTCTCGTCGTCCATGGCCCCAACCGCTCGTCCAGGCCCGAGAGGAAGAGAATGCCTGTGGCGCCGAAACCCGCACAAGGCCCCGTCGCCGGCCGGCCCTCCGTTTCCCGCGTAAAGTGGATAAGGCCGACGCCGGGTGGATAGCCGGCGCCGGCGCGAGGCCCGAGTATTCATCAGCAGATGAGAGACAAGATCGCGCCACCACGCTCAATCAATCAGCACAGCGAGGAAAAGATGAGCGAGAACGGACCGCTTCCTGCGCGGATCATACGGGCAGGCGAGGCCATCGACGGGACGGTATGGAACGTGCTCGGCCATACTTATTACTTCAAGGCGAATTGCGACAGCGCCTTCTCCTTCGAGACTTACGATCCGCCAGGCACCTTCGTGCCGCCGCACGTCCACCCGACGCAGGACGAGTTCATCTACGTCCTCGAAGGGACCTTCGACCTCTACCTCGACGGCGAATGGCTCCAGGCCAAGGCCGGCGACCTGGTCTGCATGCCGAAGGGCAAGCCGCACGCCTACTACAACCGCACCGACACGCCCAACCGGGCGATCTTCTGGGTGAGCCCGGGCCGCAAGCTGAAGCAGCTGTTCGACCTGCTCCACGACCTCACCGACCCGGAGGAGGTGGTGCGCCGCTCCGCCGCCTGCGAGGTCGACTTCCTGCCGCCGGGTTCCGTGCCGGGCGCGTGAGCCCGGCCGCCGAGGTCCCCGAGACGCCACGACGGGCGACGACGACGCGGCAACCCGGTCCCCCGCCGCACGGTCGATCCACGAGGGGACCCCATCCACGAGGGGCATCATGACGAGACGGATCGCCGGGCTGCCGCGGCGAGCCCGGTCCTTCGCCAAGAGGGCCGGCACGGCCCTGGCCGCCACGCTCGGCATCCCGGGCACGGCGTCGGCCTACGACCTGCCGAGCGTGAATCTCGGCTTCACCAGCTTCCTCGACGGCGCCCCGCCCTCCGGGCCCGGCTGGTATCCGACGCAGTATCTCCAAGTCTACACGGCCGGCCGCCTCACGGACAATCGCGGCCGCAGCCTCGGCCTGCCCCGCCAGGACGTCACGGTCTTCGCCAGCCTGACGCAACTCCTCTACGTCTCGCCGCTCAAGGTCGGCCCCCGCGCCTTCGGATTCGACCTCATCCTCCCGGCAATCCCGGCTTCGAGCACGGATGACGGCCTGGGCGGGGCGGTCCTCGAGGCCCAGCAGGGCATCGGCGACCTCCTGGTCGGGCCCTTCATCCAGCTCGACCCGATCATGGGCGACGAGGGCCCGGTCTTCATGGGGCGCGTCGAGGCCCAGATGATCCTGCCGACCGGACGCTACGATCCGATCGCGGCGGTCAGTTTCGGCTCGAACACCTTCTCGTTCAACCCGCTCCATCGCCGGCACGCTGTTCCTGGCGCCGGACTGGACCGTCTCGGCCCGGTTCCACTACCTCTGGAACGCGTCCAATGACCGCCCGAATATCGGCTTCGGCCCGACCGTGGTCTCGACCCAGGCCGGGCAGGCCCTGCACGCGAACTTCGCCAGCGAATACAGCGTGACGAAGGAGCTGAAGCTCGGCGTCAACGGCTATTGGCTGCAGCAGATCAGCGACACGCTGGCCAACGGCGTCGCGGTGCCCGGCCGGCGCGAACGCGTCTTCGCCCCCGGCCCCGGAGCCCTGCTGGCGCTCGACAAGGACAACTTCCTGTTCTTCAACGCCTATTACGAGTTCGGCGCGCAGAACCGTCCGGAGGGGCAGCGCTACACCGTTCGCTGGGTCGGGCACTTCAACTGATCTGCGACATGCGTGGGCGACCGGGGCACGTCGCGGAAGCGGGGCCGGGACGGGCTCGGCCGATCTCGGGTAGTCGATGTCGAACTTACCGGATGCACCCCGCCCTGCCGGTCCTCAGCGCGCGGGGCGGCCTCGCCATGGCCGCGCCGCCATGCTCCTCGAAGCCCGGCGGGGCCTCGGTGAAGACCCATTGCCCGGCGGGGCCGGCGCCCGGGACGGTCAGCCGTCAGCCGCCATGCACCGGGACGACCGAGCCGCGGTATTTTTCGCGGATGAAGGTCGCGACTTCGGGCGAGGCGAGGAGCACCGAGAGGCGCTGGACCCGCGGATCCTGCGCCAGGGCCTTCGTGGTGACGAGGATGTTGGCATAGGGGTTGTTCTCGGCCTTCTCGAGCGCCAGCGCGTCCCTCGCCGGGATCAGGCCGGCCTCGAGCGCGTAATTGCCGTTGATGATCGCGAGCGTCACGTCGTCGATCGCGCGCGGCAGCTGGGCCGGGGCGACCTGCACGATGGCGATCCGCTTGGGGTTGCCGGCGATGTCGGACGGCGTCGCGAGCTGGCCGTCCTTGAGGCCGGCCTCGAGGGTGATCAGGCCGCCCGCCTGCAACAGGTTCAGGGCGCGGCTGAGATTCGTCACGTTGTTGGGCACGGCCACGGTGGCGCCGGCCGGCACCTCGGCGAGGCTCCTCACCTTGCGCGAGTAGATCCCCAGCGGCTCGACATGGGTGGAAGCGGTCACCGCGAAGGTGGTGCCGAGCTGAGCTTCCTCGGTGTGCAGGTAGGGCGCGTGCTGGAAGAAGTTCGCGTCGGCGTCGCCGTTGAGCACCAGGGAGTTCGGCCGGATGTCGCCGGAGATCTCGATGACCTGGATGTCGAGGTCGGGGGCGAGCTTGTCCTTGATGAAGCGCAGGATCTCGGCGTGCGGCACCGGCGAGGCGACGATCCGCAGGGGGGCGGCGAGAGCGGCGCCCGAGAGGAGCGAGAGCGCGGCGGCGGCGAGCAGGGTGCGTCTGGCGAGGGCGAGCATGGTCCGTCCTATGGAACTGTCTTCGCAGGGTATCGTCGGGCTGACATGTCGAACGCGCACCTGCGCTTTCGACATGACGTTCTTTGAAGAGAACGGTGGAGGGCCAGTGAAAGGGGAGTTTTCCTCGATGCCCGTGACGAAGACAAGACGTCGTCGCCGTTGAATCCTGAAATCCTCCGAATTCAAAAGAGTCTTGTTTTCTCGGGCGCCGCGAGAGGATCGCCGTTTCCCTTGCGGGCGTTCTATAAAAAGAACATTCTCGTTGACATGAAGCAGGCCCGGAGCGGAGCATGAGCGCCGCGATACCTGGCCCGCCGCCCCGGATAGCCGCAACCGAGGCCGGCCGCCCTTCCGATTCCCTCTCCCCAGGCCGTCCATGCCCGATCGCCGCCAAGCCCTCGCCTTCCTCTCCTCGACGCTGCTCCTGCCGCTCGGCGCCCGCCTCGCCCGTTCACAGGATGCGGAGCCGCATCGGGGCGGCACGCTGACCCTCGTCGAGGTCGGCGAGCCGACCACCCTCGTGCCGCTCACCGACACGAACACCCGCACCCGCAACATCAGCACCAAGGTCACCGAGGGCCTGCTGCGCTTCGATGCGAGTTTCACTCCGCAACCGCTGCTGGCGACGGCCTGGAGCGTCAGCCAGGATGGCCTGCGCTACCGCTTCACCCTGCGCCCGAACGTCAGGTGGCACGACGGCAAGCCGTTCACCGCCGCCGACGTGCGCTTCTCGCTCCTGGCGCTGAAGACAATCGGCCCACGCGGGCGCATCACCTTCGCGAACCTCGTCGAGGTCGAGACGCCGGACCCGCTGACGGCGATCCTGGTCCTGTCGAAGCCGACGCCATACCTCCTCAAGGCGCTCGCTGCGGCCGAGTCGCCGATCGTGCCGGCCCACGCCTATCCGGGCGAGGCCTATGGCGACAGCCCGAACGGCAGGGCGCCGATCGGGACCGGGCCCTACCTCTTCACCGAATGGGCCCGGGGCAGCCACGTCGTCCTGAGCCGCAACCCGGATTACTGGCAGCCCGGGCGGCCCTTTCTCGACCGCATCGTGATCCGCTTCGTCGCCGACACGATGGCGGTCTCGGCGGCGCTCGAATCCGGCGAGGCCGATGTCACCTACAGCGCGGCGCTGCCGGAACTGGAGCGGCTGCGGGCGCATCCGCGCCTCGCGGTGACGACCGCCCCGGACGACTACCTCAACAACGCGCAGGTGCTGGAATTCAACCTCGACCGGCCGGTCCTGGCGCGCCGGGAGGTCCGCCACGCCCTCGCCGCGGCGATCGACCGCCGGATCATCACCGGCACGATCTTCTATGGCCACGCCGAGGCCGCGGGCTCGACGATCCCCGCTTCGCTCAAGGCCTATAACGACGAGGCGCCCTTCGCCCACCCGTTCGACCTCGCCCGGGCGAACCGGCTGCTCGACGAGGCCGGGCTGCCGCGCGGGCCGGACGGCACGCGGTTTCCCCTCCGCCTCACCTTCCTTCCGGGACCGACCTTCAGGAAGACCGCCGAGTACCTGCGCGCCGCGCTCGCGCGCCTCGGCGTCAAGGTCGAGGTCGTCGACGGCGATCTCGCCACCTTCATCCGCCGCGTCTATACAGAGCGCGATTTCGACTTCAACCTCAACGGCATCAGCCGCCTGTTCGACCCGACGGCCGGTGTCCAGCGGCTGTACTGGTCGGACGGGATCAAGCACCCCCTGCCCTATCTGAACGCCGCCCACTACGACAACCCGGCGGTCGACGACCTCTTCCGCCAGGCGGCGACCGAGGTCGACGAGGCCCGCCGGTGCGAGACCTTCCGACAGATCCAGGCGATCGTCGGCGCCGACCTGCCGGCCCTGGCGCTGGTGACGATCCCGACGATCACGGTGCAGAACGCCCGGGTACGGCGCCTGTTCAACAGCATCGACCTCACCGCCGGCGACTTCTCGGAGACCTGGCTCGCGCCGTGACGGGACCGCGGGGCGGGCCCGGGTCGACGCCACCCGGCCCCGCGAGTCCCGACGGAACGGAGGACGGGTGCGGAACAGGGCTTGCGGTGCGCCGTTGTTTCGTCGATTATCGATTTAAATCAATAGCTTAGCGAAGCAAATGCTCTCGTCCGCTCAGATTGCGACCATACCCTTCTCCGGTCTCGCCGGAATTGAGGAAGGGTCTTCCCGCCCGCAGGGTCGCGTCGCGCGGCAGGGCCCTTCGCGAGACCGATCGGAGGAGGACGCTATGGTTTCGGCGATGATGACGCGCGGCGACGAGGTGGTGTTCGACCGGCTCGACCTTGCGGATGCCCTGGGGATCTGGCGCAACGCCAAGGGGCGGATCGTCGGCATCCACCGCCAGGACGGCCGCATCCCCACCGTCGACGTCAAGTTCGACGGCCACGAGACCCTGCGGCGCTACCTGCCGGACCTGTTCCGGCGCGTGCAGTGACCGCCGTGCGAGAGGCCATCGACATGAATTTTGCACATTAGACTTGGCAGACCAAACTTGGCGGAACGACCTTGATCGGCATGGATCTGGCACCCCCGGCTGCCTCGGCGGAGGCCATTCGCGTGAACACCGCCGCGTTGCGCCAGCCTTCCTTACGCGCCACGAGCCACAGCACGGCCGAGGCCGACGTCTGGGCGGAGCTGCGCGCCGAGGCCGAGGCGGCCCTGATCGAGGAGCCGCTCTATGCCGGGATCATCCAGGCGACGATCCTCGACCAGCGCGGCCTGGCGCAGGCCTTCGCCTACCGCCTCGCCCACCGGCTCGGCGACGGCGACCTCGCCCGGCTGTCGATGCGCGACCTCTGCCTCGCCGCCTTCGAGGCCGACCCGCAGGCCGGCGCCCACGCGGTGCGCGACCTGATCGCGATCCGCGAGCGCGATCCGACCTGCCGGCGCTACCTCGACCCGTTCCTGTTCTACAAGGGCCTCGCCGCCCTCGAAGGCTACCGCGTCGCCCATTGGCTCTGGCATCAGGGCCGGATGACGCTGGCCCTCCATGTCCAGAGCCGGATCTCGGAAGTGTTCGGCTGCGACATCCATCCGGCGGCGCGCATCGGCTCGGGGGTGTTCATCGACCACGCCACCGGCGTGGTGATCGGCGAGACCACGGTGATCGCCGACGACGTGTCGATCCTGCAATCGGTGACGCTGGGCGGCAACGGCAAGGAGAGCGGCGACCGCCATCCCAAGATCGAGCGCGGGGTGCTGCTCAGCGTCGGCGCCAAGGTGCTCGGCAACATCCGGGTCGGCGAGGGCGCCAAGGTCGCCGCCGCCGCGGTGGTGCTGCACGAGGTCCCGCCCCACACCACCGTCGCGGGCGTGCCGGCCCGGGTGGTCTCGCGCATCCCACGCGACGAGGAGCCGGCCCTGACCATGGACCAGTTCTTCGGCGAGGGGATCTGACCGGCCCCGAAAAATCCGTTCCGGAGACGGTTCATCGCGAGAGCGCAGCACTGCTCTCGCTGACTTAGAAAATATTTCTATGTTATTACTATATATGAGATGAAAAATGTAAATTGTGACTAATTTAAAGATAATATCTCGCCCGAATGGCCGATAAACGAAAAAACATTCTATTGACCCTGGCTGTTCGCTGGGGCTATCCCAGCGTCAGCGAACGGCGGAACGGACAGTCTCTCGAAATGTCTGCTGCCGTCGCGGATATCGAGACGCCGGACCGGGCAAGATGATCGTCGCACGACCATCTGTCACGACTTGCCGTTCCGCAGGAACGGCGACGGTTCCCGGCGTCGTGCGCGCAGAATGCCGGGCCGGGACAGGCCCATCACGGCGACACGGAGACGAACTTCGATGAGCGGACCGGGTTTGAGCGTCAGCGCCTCAGCCGCACGCAACCTTGCCACCGCGACCGTCACCTCGGTCCAGAACGCGGCCAATACGCCGCGCTTCCTGCTGCGGCTCCTGCCCTTCGTCGACGTCGCGGGCGGCGTCTACCGGGTCAACCGCCGCGCCGTCGTGCTGGCCAAGCCCGGCCGCGTCGACCTGTCGGCCGAGGGCGAGTCCCGCCCGGTCAAGGCCGGCTCGCTGCGCGCCGTGCCGCTGTTCAGCCGCCTCGGCGACGCCGAGCTGGCGGCGCTGGCGGCCAGGTTCACCGAGAGCCGGCACCAAGCCGGCGAGGTCATCGCCGAGGAGGGCTCGACCGGGCGCAGCCTCGTGGTGGTGGCCGACGGCACCGTCGAGCTGACCCTGTCGGGTCCCTACAAGGGCCGCCTGCGCCAGGGGCTGGCCACCCGCGGCGACCATTTCGGCGACGGCGACCTCGTCGGCGAAGCGGGCCCTGCCCCGGCCGTCAAGGCGCTCTCGGCGGTGACGCTGCTGACCCTCGACCGCGCCGCGATCGAGGACGAGGCCATCGCCTCGCGCATCGCCCAGTACCGCGAGGAGCGCGACCGGCTCAAGGGCCACACCAACTCCCACGGCGAGCACGGCATCGAGCTGCTCGCGGTCCATGCCGGCGAGCCGCGCCTGCCGACCACCTTCGTCGACTACGAGATCGATCCGCGCGAGTACCACCTCTCGACGATCCAGACGATCCTCAACACCCATACCCGCGTCACCGATCTCTACTCCAACGAGATCGACCAGCTGCGCGAGCAGATCCGCCTCACGGTCGACGCCGTGAAGGAGCGCGAGGAGTGGGAACTCCTCAACAACTCGCAGTTCGGCCTGCTCAACGAGGTGGCGCCGCGCCAGCGCATCCCGACCCGTGGCGGTCCCCCCACCCCGGACGACCTCGACGAGCTTCTGACCCTGGTCTGGAAGAAGCCCGCCTTCTTCGTCGCGCATCCCCGCGCCATCGCGGCCTTCGGCCGGGAGGCGACCCGCCGCGGCGTGCCGCCGGTGGTGGTCCACCTGTTCGGGGCGCCGTTCATCACCTGGCGCGGCGTGCCGCTCGTCCCCAGCGACAAGCTGCCGATCGACATCGACCCGGTGACCGGCGCCCAGACCACCTCGATCCTGCTGCTGCGCGTCGGCGAGGGCGAGCAGGGCGTGGTCGGCCTGCACAAGTCGGGCGTGACCGGCGAGATCGAGCCCGGCCTGTCGGTGCGCTACATGGGCACCAACGACCACTCGATCGCCTCGCACCTCGTGACCCGCTACTTCTCGGCCGCGGTGCTGGTCGAGGACGCGATCGCCCGTCTCGATAACGTGCTGCTCGGCAACTACCATGACTACGCCTGAGGCGCCGTCCGGCTTCCCCTCCGGGACGCCGGCCGAGCTCGCCCACGCGGATCTCGTCGGGCGACTCGCCCGCGAGATCGGCGGGCAGGGCCAGGCCGCGAGCGCCCCCTTCGCGCCGACGCTGCCGGCGAGACCCCAGCTCCCGCAGGGCATTCAAGTCCCGCAGGCCCTCGATGCGCTCCCCTCGGCGGTTCCCCCGGCTCCGGCCGGGGGCGCCCCCTCGGGCGTCGAGCCCGGGCTGTCCGCCCTCGGCGCCCGCTCCTTCGGCACGCCGGCCATTGGCCTGCCGGGCCTGACCGGCCCCTCGGCCGCCAGCCCGGTCGGGGCGACGTCGGCCCCGGTGAGCGCGAACGTCCTCGATCTCGGCGCGATCCCCTCGGTGCATCCCCTGAGCGACCCGTTGGCCGCCCGGGGCCTGCCCGAGTACTTCGTGCCGACGCTGCCGGAGGTTGCGGCCGGCCTGCCCGGCGGCACCGATCTCTTCCGGCAGATCGCCGCCGACCATCCGCGCGCCACCGCCTTCGCGCAGGCGGTGGCGTCAGGGCTCGTCCCGGCGGATCCGTCGCGACGCGGCGTGGCGCAGGCGCCCGCCGGCCGCCTCCCCGAGTCGCCTTCCGCGGAGGCGGAATACTACTTCCTCGCCCCCGCCCCGGCCCGCCCCGGCGGACGGCCGGCGGCCCGGCCGCTCGTCGAGCCGGCGCGGCATGACGGCCCGACCCCGCGGGCGCTCGCCCTCGGATCGAGCCCGGTCGCGGCGCCCTTCGACGTCGAGCGCGTGCGCCGGGACTTCCCGGCCCTGCACCAGAGCGTCAACGGCCACCGGCTGGTCTGGCTCGACAACGCCGCCACCACCCACAAGCCGCAGAGCGTCATCGACGCGACGAGTGAGTTCTACGGCCGCCACAACTCGAACATCCACCGGGCGGCGCACACGCTCGCGGCGCGCGCGACCGACCTGTTCGAGGGCGGCCGCGAGAAGACCCGCCGCTTCCTGAACGCGCCGTCGAAGGACGACATCGTCTTCCTGCGCGGCACCACCGAGGGCATCAACCTCGTCGCCAACTCGTATGGCCGCGCCAATATCGGCCCGGGCGACGAGATCATCGTCTCGACGATCGAGCACCACGCCAACATCGTGCCCTGGCAGCTCCTGGCGCAGGCCACTGGCGCGACGATCCGGGTGATCCCGGTCAACGACCGCGGCGAGATCATCTTCGAGCAATACGCCGCCCTGCTGTCGGGCCGGACCAAGATCGTGTCGGTGACCCATGTCGCCAACGCGCTCGGGACGGTGAACCCGATCGGTGAGATCATCGCTCTCGCCCACGCCTACGGCGTGCCGGTGCTGGTCGATGCTGCGCAATCGACCCCGCACATCCCCATCGACGTGCAGGCGCTCGACGCCGACTTCCTGGTCTTCTCCGGCCACAAGGTATTCGGGCCGACCGGGATCGGCGCGCTCTACGGTAAGAGCCACCTGCTGGCGGCGATGCCGCCCTGGCAGGGCGGCGGCCACATGATCGAGGACGTCACCTTCGCGAAGACCGTCTACAAGGGCGCGCCGGAGAAGTTCGAGGCCGGCACCCCGGACATCGCGGGGGCGGTGGGCTTAGGGGCCGCCCTCGACTACCTGGAGGGCGTCGGGCTGCCCGGCATCGCGGCCTACGAGCACGACCTGCTCGACTATGCGCAGGCAGGGCTGGCCGATGTGAAGGGCCTGCGGCTCCTCGGGACGGCGCGCGAGAAGGCGAGCGTGATGTCGTTCGTGATCGACGGATACGAGAACGAGACGGTCGCCCATCACCTCGACCGGCATGGCATCGCGGTGCGCTCGGGCCACCATTGCGCCCTGCCGGCCCTGCGCCGCTTCGGCGTCGACCAGTCGATCCGGGCCTCGCTCGCCTTCTACAACACCCGCGAGGACGTCGACGCGTTCCTCAGGGCGCTGCACAGCCTGCCGCGGCGCTGACCGCTCCGTGGCGGCCACCGGCCGGCGTCTGGACGACGCCGGCCGGTGGCCGCTTCGGTCTCCAGTCGCGGGCGGCCGGAGCGTTGCCGGAGACGCGGCAGCTTTCGCCCGATCGTCGCCAATCCGGTCTGCCGATCCTCCGACGCGCTCGCGACAAGACGATCCGTCGATCACGGCATTCGGCCGGCGACTCACGCAGACCCCTCAGCCGCGGGCAGCGGGAGTGTCGCGCGCGCCTATGCCGAGGACGAGCCGGCCGCCTTCCCCTCGAACCGTGCCACCGAGAACCCCGCCACGTCGCGGTCCGTGTCGCCCCGGGCGATCAGGTCGGCGGTGATGCGGCCGACGAGCGGGCCCAGGGTGTAGCCGTTCGAGGTCACGGCGTGGAACAGTCCCGGCCGGCGCGGATCCTCGCCGAGGATCGGGGCGCCGTCGATGTTGATGTTCATCGCCGCCCAGGAGCGCACGACCCGTAACGCCCGCAAGGCCGGCACGACGTGTTGCGCCACCCACAGGTTGCCCTCGAGGCTCGCCATCAGCGGGCGCGGATGGCCGTGGACCGGATCGAGGCCGGCGGTCCAGCCGCCGCCGACGAGCAGGCTGCCGTTCCGCGCCTGCTTCAGGGTCAGGTGGCGGTCGGCATGGGCGATCAGGCAACCGACCAGCGGCGCGGCGGGCTCGGTGACGATCATCTGCAACGGGGCGCCGAAGACCGGCACCTCGACACCGAGCATCCTTCCGATCACCGACGCGAAGGCGCCGGCGGCGTTGACCACCCGGCCGGCCCGCACCGGGCCGCGGGCGGTCTCGATCCGGAAGCCGGCGCCGTCCCGGGCGATGCCCGTGACCGCCGTCCGGGTGAGCAGGCGGGCGCCGGCGGCCCGCGCCGCCTCCAGGATCGCGTGCGTCGCGAGGAGCGGGTTGATCTTGCCCTCCTGCGGGCAGTAGGCGGCACCCGCAAACCCCTCCCAGAGGGCCGGCTCCAGGGTCCGCAGCTCGGCGGCCGAGATCACGTGGCTGTCGATGCCCTGGCTGCGCTCGATCCGGGTCTTCTCCGCCAGGAAGGCCAGGTCGCGCTCGGTCTCCGCCACCATCAGCCCCCCGGTGCGGCCGATCTCGACGTCGCGGTCAAGCTCCCGCGCGAGGTCGAGCCACAGGGCGATCGAATCGCGCTGGAGGGGCAGGGTGCGGGCGGCCGGGCCGCCGCCGCCCTCCGCCCGGGCGCCGTGGTCGAAGGAGAGGAGCTGGGCGTGCAGGCTGCCGGCATTGCCGCCGGAGGCGAGCGCGTTCGGCTCCGCCCGCTCGATCACCAGGACGTCGCGGCCGGCGCGGGCCAGGAACAGGGCGGTCGACAGGCCGGCGATGCCGGCGCCGATCACCACGATGTCGGCCTCCCGCGCCACGCGCTCGCCGGTCTCGGCCGGATCCCAATCCGGCAGCAGGCTGCGGCGGTGGCCGCCCCATTCGGGCTTCTCGACCGCGAGCGCGGCGATCGGGACCGGCCGCAGCGGCATCTGCGGCGCGAGGCCGGCGCGCTCGCCCGGGGCGGCGCCGACCAGGCTCCCGAGATGCTCGCCGCAGAGGCGGCCCTGGCAGCGGCCCATGCCGGCGCGGGTCAGGCGCTTGAGCGAGGCGACGTCCCGCAGGCCCGCCGCGGCGATGGTGCGCCGGAGGTCGCCGAGGGTCAGGGCCTCGCAGCGGCACAGGATCGTGGCGTCGTCGGCCCGGGCGAGACCAGCTGCCGGAGCGGCGAACAGCCGCCAGAGCGCGTCCTGGAAGGCGCGGGCCCGGGCGCTGCGGCGCAGCAGGATCGCGTCGTCGCCCGGCACCGGACGGCCGAGGCGCCGCGCCGCCGCCCGGCCGGCGAGCGTGCCCTGCAACCCGGCCAGCACCGCGCCACCGAAGCGCCCGGCCTCGCCGGCGACGAACACGTCCGCGAGCGAGGTCGCGCCGTGCGCATCCCGGACGGTCGCGAGGCCGCCCCGCCCGTCCGGCTCGTGACGGCAGCCGAGGAGGCGCGGCAGCTCGTTGGCCGGCCGGAAGCCCTCGCCGAGGGCGCAGAACCCGGCCGGGAAGGTCCGGGTCGCGCCGGTGCGGCCGGCGACGACGACGCGCTCGACGCCGCCCTCGCCCTCGACCCGGACCACCCGCGCCCCCCACAGGACCGGCACGCCAGCCCGATGCAGGATCGCCATCTGGCGCAGGCCCGCCGCCGCCAAGCCCGGGCCGGCCGTGGCGAGCGCCGCTCCGTCGCCGGGCCGCCGCCAGGGCGGATCCGCCGCCTCGACGAGGGCCGCGACGGTGCCGCCGCGGCGCAGGAGCTCGACCGCGACCTGAAGGTTGAGCGGGCCGTTGCCGGCGACCACCACGGGCCCGGGCGGCACCACGCCGTCGCTGCGCAGGAGGGTCTGGAGGGCGCCCGCCGTCATCACCCCGGGCAGGGTCCAGCCGGGCAGGATCGGGGCGGCCTCGATCGCGCCCGTCGCGACGATCACGAGGCGGGGGCGCAGCGTCCGCGCCTCGCCGGCGACGAGGACGCCGACCCGCAAGGCGCCGTCCGGCTCGCGCTCGGCACCCCAGACCAGGGCCTCGGACACGAGGCTCGCGCCGAGGCGGCGCAGACGGTCGATCGCGGCCCGCCCGGTCGCCGCTTGCGAGTCGGCCCCGCGCGCGGCGTCCTCGGTCGAGGGCTGCTTGAAGTACTGCCCGCCCGGGGCCGGGCGCTCGTCGAGGAGCGTGACCGTGGCGCCCGCGCGGGCTGCGGCTTCCGCGGCGGCGAGCCCGGCCGGCCCGGCGCCGACCACCAGCAGGTCGGTCGTGAGGATCGGGATCCCGGCCGGGAGGGCGGCGAGGTCGGCGCTGGGCTCAGGCAGGGCCGGCTGGCGCGACACACGCATCCCGTCCCGGACCTTGGTCATGCAGGCCCGGAGGCCGGAACGGCCGTCGACCGTCACGAGGCAGTCGTGGCAGGCGCCCATGCCGCAGAACGGACCCCGGGGCGTGCCGTCCCTGGCGGTGTTCAGGGAGAGTTGGCCGGCCGCGACGAGCGCCGCCGCGAGGCTCGCGCCCGGAGCGGCCGGAACCGCCCTCCCCTCGACGATCAGCGTCCAGGCGCCCGCCTCACCCATCGAAGCGCAGGCCGAACCGCGCGACGAGGTCGCGCATCGCCGCGTCGGCGGCCGGCGGCAGGGGCAGGCGGGGCGGCCGCGGCGGGCCGGCGGGGAAGCCCATATGGGTGAGGAGCGCCTTGGTGCCGGCGACGTAGGCCTGGCCCCCCACCGCCTCGATCAGCGGCAGCCAGTGCAGCGACAGGGCGCGGGCCTCGCGCAGCTTCTCCTCGTCGGCCACCAGGGTGAACAGGCGCGCGAGCGGTCCGGGCGCGACGTTCGACGCCACCGCCACCCAGCCCTCCGCGCCCTCGACGAAGGATTCGAAGCCCAGGATGCCGCCGAACACCGTCATCCGGTCGCCGCAGAGCCGGAGGATGTCGCGCACCCGCGTCACCTCGAGGGTCGATTCCTTGATGTAGCGGCAATTGTCGATCTCGGCGATGCGGGCGACGAGGTCGGGCCGCAGGTCGACATTCGCGGTCGCCGGGTTGTTGTAGACCATGATCGGCAGGCCGATCGCCTCGCCGATCGTGCGGTAATGGTGGACGAGCTCGTCCGCCGTCGGCGTCGCGTAGAAGGGCGGGATGATCATCACGCCGTCGGCGCCGAGCGCTTCCGCCTGGCGGCTGAGGCGCAAAGCCTCGCGGGTATCCTCGGCGCCGGTGCCGACCAGCACCGGCACCCGGCCGGCGGCGACGCGGATCACCGTCTCGGCCACCGCCACCCGCTCCTCCTCGGCGAGGGACAGGAACTCGCCGGTGGAGCCGAGGGGGATCAGGCCGTGGATCCCTTGCGCGATCTGCCACTCGGTGAAGGCGGCGAGCGCCTTCAGGTCGAGGCGGCCCTCGGCGTCGGTGGGGGTGATCATCACCGTATAGGTGCCGCGAAAGCGCTTGGTCATGGAGAAGAGGTCCTCAGGCGCCGGCGCCGGTCGGCGGCAGGTCGGAGCGGCCGTAGTGACGCTCCAGCCGCCGCTGCACGAGCTGCCAGGCGGTCGTCATGGCGAGGTAGTAGAGGGCGGCGACGGAGAAGAGCTCCAGCACCTCGAAGCGCTCCTGGATCAGCACCTGGGTGCGGCGCAAAAGCTCCTCCATCGAGATCACCGAGGTGATCGAGGTCGTCTTGAGGAGGCCGTTCACCGAATTGCCGAGCGGCGGCACGACGATGCGCAGGGCCTGGGGCAGGACGACATGAGCCATCACCTGCGGCTCGCGCAGGCCGAGCGCCCGGGCGGCGCCCACCTGACCCTTCGGCACGGCGTCGATCCCGGCCCGGATGATCTCGGCAAGATAGGCCGCCTCGTTGAGCGAGAGGCCGATCAGCGCCGATTCGATCACCGTGAACTTGATCCCGAGCTGCGGCAGCCCGGTATAGATCACGATCAGCTGCACCAGGAGCGGCGTGCCCCGGAACAGCCAGACGTAGAGGCCGGCCGGCGCCGAGAGCCAGACATGGCGCGAGCGCCGCATCAAGGCGAGGCCGAAGCCGAGCGCGAGGCCGATCAGCATCGCGGCGGCGGTGAGCCAGAGCGTGGCCCAGGCGCCCATCAGGATGTAGGGGTTGGCCAGGTACTCGAAGAACCCGGCCCAGTTCCAGCCCGCCACGGGTCGGGTCCCGCTCAGCCGGCCGGCCCCTGCACGGCGAGGCGGCCGGGCACCGGCACCACGCCGAAGCGCCCGAGCAGGGCCGCGAAGCTGCCGTCTTCCTGCATCGCCTCCAGCACCTTGAGCACCGCGTCGGCGAGGTTCCGGTTCTTGAACGCCAGGGAGACCGGGGTCGGGAACAGGCCTGTGAGCGCACGCTGGAACTCGCCGCGGTCGGCGTATTCCTTGGCGACGGCGTCGATCGACACCACCGCCTCGACATGGCCGGCCCGCAGCGCCTGGTAGGCCAGGGCGTAGCTGTCGAAGGTGCGGATCGTCATGCCGGAAAGGCCCTTGCCCTTCAGTTCGGCATTGAGCGCCTTCGCCTTGTTCTCCTCGAAGCCCCCCATCTCGACCCCGATCGTGCGGCCGTCGAGATCCTCGACCCGGGTCACCGGCACCTTCGGCTTGAGCGCCGTCGCGATGCTGATCGTCTGGCTCTCGTAGGGGATCATCTGCATGATCTTCGCCCGCTCGGGCGTGAAGAAGATCCCGGTATTGATCATGTCCCAGCGACCGGCCTGAAGGCCCGGGATCATCGCCGGGAACTCGATCTTGACGTAGTCCGGCGTGAGGCAGAGCCGCCGGGCGATCTCGCGCCCGAGCTCGATGCGCATGCCGACGAGCTGGCCCGACCGGTCCACATATTGCATCGGCGGCAGCGTCGGGTTGGTCGACATCACAAGGCTGCCGGGCTTCGTCAGGTCGGAGGGCTTGACCGGCGAGGTGCACTCCGCCGCGAGCGCCCCCGATGCGGCCGCAGCCGCGAGCGACCATCCCAGAACCATCCGGCGCAGCCCGCCCATCGCTCTCTCCCGCTCTCCGCAAGCGTTTGGTATACCGTTCGTGTACCGTTGCGCAAGCGGGTGATCCCGAGTGGCTGATCTTGCGAGGGCCGGCCGGCGGCCCGTATGAGTGTACCGATGGCATACCGTTCGCACCGCGCCGCCGAACCGGCGCCCGGCGAGGCCGACCCGAAGGCGGCGCCGCTCCACCTCGGCAACCTCGCCTACGGCGCCCTGTCGGACATGATCCGCCACCGCCGGCTGCGGGCCGGCGACGCGATCGTCGAGGCGCGCCTGGCCGAGACCCTGGGCGTGTCGCGCACCCCCCTGCGCGAGGCGCTGCAGCGCCTCGAGGGCGAGGGCATGGTGGTGAAGGCCGGGCGCTCCTACGTCGTGCGCCGGGTCGATCTCGGCGAGTACCTGAAGAGCCTGAAGGTGCGCGAGGTGCTGGAGCCCGAGGCGGCGGCGCTCGCGGCGGGGCGCATCCCGGGGACGATCCTGGCCGGCGTGCGCCAGGAGGTGCTCCAGATGCTGGAGGCCACGACCTACCACACCGACGCGCATTGGCGCTCGGACGACAACCTGCACACGATGTTCATCGACCATTCCGGCAACGAGGTGATGGCGCGCATCCTCAAGGACCTGCGCGCGACGACCCGGCTGTTCGAGATCGACCGGCTGAAGGAGCGTCTGAAGCCCGATTCGCGCGAGCATCTGGCGATCGCCGACGCGCTGATCGCCGGCGACGCCGCGGCGGCCCGGACGGCCGTTGCCGTGCATATCCGCAGCCTGATCGACTTCGTGCTCGAAGCTGCGCGCTGACGCGCCGCGCGAGGTGGCCCCGGACCGGCCCCGGCTCCAGCATCGCTCCAAGCGGCGTGGTGACCACCGGCGGGTAGGACGGCGCCCGGATGCAGGGTGCCGTCGCGCCGCGCCATGCCGTCCCCGCGCGCCAAGGACCCCGCTCGCCAAGGACCCCGCTCGCCAAGGACCCCGCTCGCCAAGGACCCCGCTCGCGACGGAGGGGAGCACGCCGTCCGGCGAGGGAATTTCACAGGCCCAATCTATTTAGCTCATGGCTTTTATGGACTATGATGGCGGTCTTGGTTGCTGCCCTCGTCCGGCCCGCCGCCGGACATGCCGTCGCGGCGCCCGGCCGAGGCGAAGTCTACCGAACCGATCGACAAATTCCCATCTCTGCGGCACCGCGCGCCGGCTATGGCTCCCGCCGCAGGCGCTTCACGCAGGACGACGATGCTGACCAACAAGGGCAAGTACGGCCTCAAGGCGATGGTGCACCTCGCCGGGCTGCCCCAGGGCGCCCGGATCGGCGTCGCCGAGATCGCCGAGGCGCACCGCATCCCGAAGAAATTCCTCGACGCGATCCTGGGCGACCTGCGCAATGCCGGCTTCGTGCACAGCAAGAAGGGTCCCGGAGGCGGTTACGCCCTGGCGCGCCCGGCCGAGGAGATCCGGATCGGCCACGTCGTGCGGGTCCTGGACGGCCCGCTGGCGCCGCTTCCCTGCGCCAGCCGCACGGCCTACCGCCCCTGCGAGGATTGCACCGACGAGGCGGCCTGCTCGGTGCGCCTCGCGATGCTGGCGGTGCGCAACAGCATCGCGGGCATCCTCGACAACCTGACCCTGGAGCAGATGCGGGCCTTGCCGCAGGCGGAGGCCGCGGCGAGCCTCACCTACCACATCTGAACGCATTCTATGCCCGCCCCGCTAGCGCCGCAGCCGACGGTACGACAGGCGCTGCAGCGCCGTCGCTGACGCGCCCCGCGAGCCAGGCGCAGGCGGCTTCGAGGTCGAGGAGCCGGGGCGCCGCGTAGGGCATCAGGATCGTCGGATCGGCCGCGAACAGCCGATCCCCCGCCTCCGGCGCGACGGAGAGGCCGCCGGCGCGCGCCAGCATCAGGCCGTGCGAGACGAGATCCCGCGCGAGGGGAAGCGGTCCCGGGGCATCGCGGCGCGTCACCGGCCCGGATGTCCCGCCGCCGAGGATCCGGTCCCACACCCGTCGTCCGTGCCGCAACAGGCGCTCGCGCGTCTCGTCGGGCAGGCTGTGCCACAGGGTCGGGGCATGCAGGCGCAGGCCGGCCAAAACCTCGTCGATGGCGACGCCGCGGGTGCGCGCTTCCCGCACCAGCGCCCGCAGGGCGCGGACCAAGGCGGCGGCGCCGGTCCCGAGGGGCAGGTCGGCCGGGTCGAGTCGCAGGGCACGGATCGCGGCATTCCTTTCCCGCGGCGGAGCCCCCAGGGACGGCGGCTGCAAGGCGAAGGCCAGCACCGCGGCGCGACCGAGATAGGTGGTGCCGTCGGCGGTCCGCGCCGCCACGCCCCGTGGCGTGAGAGCGACCGACAGGCATGTCGTCTCGGCGACGTGGAGACGGCCGGCATGGCGGCGCAGCGCCTCGACGAGGTGCAGGGGCTCGGCCGGCAGCGGGCCGGTCTCCGCTGCCATCAGGGCGGCGTACTCGCCGCGGCGCAGGCGGCGACAGCGGGAGGCTTGCGCCTCGATCACGGTGACCTGCACCCGGGCCTCGCGCCGCAGCAGGTGGGATGCCAGTCCCAGTCCGCCCGCGGTCGCACCGATCACCAGGACGTGCCGGCCGCGGGAGACGGATTCCGGCCTCGGATCCTGACGGCTGGTCGCTTGGCAGCAGATCCTTCGGGGCTGCGTCTCCGGCATCGATCGGTCTCCGGCGCGGCTGGGCACGTTCTCACGGAGCGGCAGTCTCGCCGCGCCGAACCGTCCGGTCAACGAGAATGTTCTTTTTACAGAACTATTGGCAGCGGAAATATCTCCTGTCATCTGCATCTCATGGAGAATACGATTGGCGAACCGAGATAGTCTGGCTGCATTTGCTTGACACTCCAATAGCGAAATCGTGAAATCACGGCCGCATGGTCGGATGATGTTCGCTTTAAGGAACGAACGCCGACCCTGCTCCCCCTTTCGGAGAGCCCGCGTCATGCCCCTCACGCGCCGCCACGCGACCCGCCTGCTCCTGAGCGCCGCCGCGGGCACCGCCCTGCCCGCGTCCCTGTCCGGCTCCCCGCTCCTCGCGGCCCCGGCCGAGACGCCGGTGCGCGGCGGCACGCTCAATTGGGTGTTCTTTCCCGAGCCGCAGGCGATCATCGCCATCAACACCACCTCGGGCACCGGCCAGACCATCGGCAGCAAGATCAACGAGGGCCTGCTGCGCTACGCCTACGACATGACCCCGCTGCCGAACCTGGCGACGGAGTGGACGATCAGCCCGGACGGATTGCGCTACCGCTTCGCCTTGCGGCGCGGCGTGACCTGGCACGATGGTCGGCCCTTCACCGCCGCCGACGTGGCGTTCTCGCTCCTGCGCCTGCGCGAGGCGCATCCGCGCGGGCGCGTCACCTTCGCCAACGTCGCCGAGGTGCGGACGCCCGACGCCCACAGCGTCGAGATCGTGCTGTCGCGGCCGGCCCCGTTCCTGATCAGCGCCTTCGCGGGGGCGGAATCCCCCATCGTGCCGCGCCACGTCTACGAGGCGATCCGGCCGGAGGCCAATGCCAGCCTCGCCCAGACCATCGGCACCGGGCCGTTCGTGCTCAAGGAATGGGTGCCGGGCAGCCACCTCCTGTTCGAGCGGAACCCGAACTACTGGGACGCCGGAAAGCCCTATCTCGACCGGATCGTGATGCGGATCATCACCGATCCGGGCGCCCGGGCGGCGGCGTTCGAGGCCGGCGAGGTCGATCTCGGCGGCAACCCGGTCCCGCTCGCCGACCTCGCCCGCCTGCGCGCCCTGCCGAAGCTCGTGGTCGACACCACGACCTACGCCTATTCGGGCCCGCAGACCCAGCTCTTCTTCAACCTCGACACGGGGGTTTTGCAGGATCGGCGGGTGCGGCAGGCGGTGGCGCACGCCATCGACCTCAAGGCCCTGCTGGCGGCGGTGTATTTCGGGCACGGCGCGGTCTCGCCGACCCCGGTCAGCGTGGTGCACCCGAAGTTCCACGATGCGAGCCTCGGCCCGGTGCCGTTCGACGTGAAGCGGGCCGAGGCGCTGCTGGACGAGGCCGGCCACCGCCGCGGTGCTGGCGGGATCCGCTTTCCCTTGCGGCTCACCCTCAACCCGTTCCTGGAGGGGCGCTACGGCGACTTCATCCGCCAGGCGCTCACCCGGATCGGCATCGCAGTCGACTTCCAGCGCCTGGACCTCGCGACCTATCTCACCCGGGTCTACCGCGACCGCGCCTTCGACGTGACGATCGAGTCCCTGTCGAACACCTTCGACCCGACGATCGGGGTGCAGCGCGCCTACTGGTCGAAGAACTTCAAGCTCGGCCTGCCGTTCTCGAACGCCGCGCACTATGCCGACCCCGAGGTCGACCGCCTGCTCGAAGCCGCCGCCATCGAGCCCGACGAGGCGCGCCGCCGCGACCTGTTCGTTGCCTTCCAGCGTCGCATCCGCGCCGACCTGCCGTCGGTCGACCTGATCGCCCCCTCCGGCATCATCGTGGCGCACCGCAAGGTGAAGAACTTCGCCTCCGGTGCCGAGGGGATCACCGGAAATTTTTCGGATCTGTACATCGACCCGCGGGAGGCGTGAGGAGCGCCCGCAGGCCCTCCCCTGCTTCCAGGCTCACAAACGGGGGGCCGGGCGTCCCGGCCCCGCCCCTACCACGCCGGCTCGAGGAACCCGCCGTAGCGGTCGAGCAGGAACTGCTTCACCTCCGGCGAGCGGTAGGTGGCAATGAAGGCGGTGAGCCGCGGGTCGTCGCGATTGTCCGGACGCGCCACGAAGCTCAGCGTGTAGTGCCGGTCGCCGGCCCCGTCGGTGATGAGGGCGGTCTTCGGGTCGCCGCCGGAGGCGATCAGGTAGGTGAAGCTGATCTGGGCCAGGGCCACGTCATCGAGGACGCGGGGAAGCTGCGCGGCGTCGAGTTCGAGGATGCGCAAGCCCTTCGGGTTCTGCACGACGTCCGCCACCGTGACCGCGTCGCCGAGGCCCGGCTTGAGGGAGAGGAGGCCGGCCTTCTCGAGCAGGTGCAGGCCGCGGGCGGCGTTGACCGGGTCGTTGGCGATCGCGACCGAGGCGCCCTTCGGCACGTCCTCAAGGCGCTTGATGGACTTCGAGAACAGGCCGACCGGCAGGATGATGGCCGGCGCCACCGGCACCAGGGCGTAGCCCCTCGCCTTGATGGCGCTGGTGAGGAAGGGCACGTGCTGGAACAGGTTGGCGTCGAGGCTGCCGGTCGCCACCGCCTCGTTCGGGGTGACCCAATCGGTGAACTCGATGATCTCGACGCTTTGCCCTTGCGCCTTGGCGAGCTTTGCGGCGACGTCGAGCGTCTGGCCGACCGGGCCGGCGGTGGTGCCGATGCGCAGGGGCGACGCGGCCCGGGCGGGACTGACGCGAACGCCTCCGATGGCGGAAGCCGCGAGCGCGGTGCCGAGGATGGCCCGGCGGGTAAGGAAGCTGGTCATCAGGCGGCCACCGGAACCGCGGCGCGGGGCGTGCGGTGCGCCAGGGCCTCGACGAGTTGGCCGGCGGCTAAGGCGATCCGGGCCTCCAGGGCGGCGTCGGCGGGGCGGCCGTCGCTGAACTCGGCATCGCTGGCATAGACCGAGGTCGCCACCGTGTGGGCGCCGAAGAACCCGAAGAGCGGCCGCAACTGATGCTCGACGACGAGGGCGTGGCGGTGCCCGCCGCCGGTCGCCGCGACGATCACCGGCCGGTCGGCCAGCGCCGCCGGGTCGATGAGGTCGAAGACGTGCTTGAACAGGCCGGCATAGGAGCCCTTGTAGACCGGGCTCGCCACGATCAGGGCGTCGGCCTCCGCGATCGCCCGGATCAGGGCGGCGGCGCGGGCGCTCAGGTCGTTCGGGATGTAGGCGGCGCCGAGTTCCGGCCCGCCATCGAGGATGTCGAGGAGCTGGACGTCGACGGGACGGCGCGCGGCCACGGCCTCGGCGATGGCGCCGACGAGGGCCCGCGACTTCGACGGCCGGTGGGTATTGCCGCTGAAGCCGACGATGCGGAAGCGGGCAGTCTGGCGCAGGCTCATGGAAAATCCTCGTGCTGGGGAATTCAGTCAGGCGTGGTGGCAGGCGACGGCATGGCCGTCCGCGACCGGGCGCAGGGCCGGATCGTCGCGGCGGCAGAGGTCGGTCGCCAGCGGGCAGCGGGGGTGGAAGCGGCAGCCGGCCGGCACGTCGGTCGGGCTCGGCAGGTCGCCGCCGAGCGGCGGCGCCTGGCGTTTTCGCGAAGGATCCGGCACCGCGGCCATGAGGGCGCGGGTATAGGGGTGGCGCGGGGCGACCCACAGGGCCCCGGTCGGGGCGCTCTCGACGATGCGGCCGAGATACATCACCAGCACCCGGTCGGCGACGTGATGGACCACCGACAGGTCGTGCGAGACGAACAGGTAGGCGAGACCGAGTTCGCGGCGCATCGCGGCGAGCAGGTTGAGGATCTGGGCCTGGACCGAGAGGTCGAGGGCCGAGACCGGCTCGTCGCAGACCACGAGTTGCGGCTCGACCACCAGAGCGCGGGCGATGCCGATGCGCTGGCGCTGGCCGCCGGAGAACTCGTGCGGATAGCGCGTCGCCGCGCTCCCCGGCAGGCCGACCTGGTCGAGGGCCCGGGCGATCCGGGCGCGGCGCTCGCCCCGGCCGCCGAGACCGTGAACCTTGAGCGGCGTCTCGAGGATGCTGCCGATGGTTTGGCGGGGATTGAGCGAGGCGAAGGGGTCCTGGAACACCATCTGCGCCCGGCGACGATAGGCGCGCAGATCGCTGCCGCGGAGACCGCGCACCGCCACCCCGTCGAAGACGATCTCGCCGCCCTGCGGCTCGACGAGGCGCAGCAGGCTCTTCGCCAGGCTCGACTTGCCGCAGCCGGACTCGCCGACGAGGCCGACGGTCTCCCCGCGCGCGACCGTCAGGCTGACGCCGTCGACCGCCCGCACCCCGTCATAGGCGGTCGTGAGGTCAGAGACCGAGAGCAGCGTCATGACGATGGCCGGGAATGCGGGGCGGAAGGGCGGGATGGGCGATCGCGGTCGTGACCGGGCAGGCGACGATGCGCCCGTCGGGCCGCGCCAGAGCCGGCGGCGGAGCGGCGCGGCAGCTTGGCTCGACCAGCGGGCAGCGGGGTGCGAAGGCGCAGCCGGGCTGGCCGTGCGCCGAGGCGATCGAACCCGGGATCTCCGGCAGGGCCTCGCCGCGCCGGAACTCACCATGGAGGGTCGTCCGGCCGCGGGGTGAGGCAGCGAGGAGGCCGCGGGTGTAGGGATGGAGGGGATCGTCGAACAGCGCGTCCGGCTTCGCCTCCTCGACCCGGCGGCCGGCATACATCACCATTACGCGGTCGGCCCATTGCCCGACCACCCCGAGGTCGTGGGTGATGAGCAGCACCGCCATCCCGAGGTCGCGGCGAAGCGAGTCGATGAGGTCGAGCACCTGAGCCTGGATCGTCACGTCGAGGGCCGTCGTCGGCTCGTCGGCGACGAGGAGCTTCGGGGCGCAGGCGACCGCGACGGCGATCATCACCCGCTGGCGCATGCCGCCGGAGAGCTGGTGCGAGTAGGCGTCGACCCGCCTGTGCGGATCGGGGAGGCGGACGCGGTCGAGGAGGTCGACGGCGCGGGCCCGGGCGGCGCGGGCCGAGAGGCCTTCGTGCCGGCGCAGGACCTCGGCGATCTGGACGCCGACGGTCAGCACCGGGTTCAGCGCCGTCATCGGCTCCTGGAACACCATCGCGATCTCGCGCCCGCGTATCTCGCGGAATTGGCGCTCGCTCAAACTCCCGATGTCGCGACCATCGAACCGGATCGTGCCGGCCTCGATCCGGCCGCGCGGCGGCAGGAGGCGCATCAGCGCGAGCGCGGTGAGCGACTTGCCCGAGCCCGATTCTCCCACCAGCGCGACGGTCTCGCCCGGATCGACGGTGAAGCTCAGGTCCTGCACCGGCCGGGCCCGCGGGAAGGCGATGCCGAGGCCCTGGACGTCGAGAAGCGCCATCTCACGCCTCCCCGGCGAGACGCGGGTTGAGGGCGTCGTTGAGCCCGTCGCCGACGAGATTGAGGGCGAGCACGCTGAGCACGATCGCGACCCCGGGGATCGCGGTCAGGTACCAGGCGCTGCGCAGAACCTCCCGGCCGGCACCGATCATGCTGCCCCAGCTCACGACGTTGGGGTCGCCCAGCCCCATGAAGGACAGGGCCGATTCCATCAGGATGCCGGAAGCGACCATCACCGAGGCGGTGACGACGATCGGCGGCAGGGCGTTCGGCAGGATCTCGGCGAACACGATCCGCACGGGCCCGTAGCCGAGGCCGCGGGCGGCGGTGACGAAGTCCTTCTCGCGCAAGGAGCGGAACTCGGCCCGGGTGAGCCGGGCCACAATCGGCCACGAGGTCGCGCCGATGGCGAGCGTGATCGCCGGGATCGAGGGCTGCGCGATCGCCACCAGCACCACCAGCAGGATGAAGGACGGGATGGTCTGGAACAGGGCGATCACGCGGCCGAGCGTCCGATCGATCCGCCCGCCGGCATAGCCGGCGGTGGCGCCGACCAGCACGCCAACGGCGAGGCCGGTGGCGGTGGCCGCGAAGCCGACGAGGAGCGAGACCCGGGCGCCGTGGGCGATCCCGGCGGCGACGTCGCGGCCGAGGGAGTCGGTGCCCAGCGGATAGGCCGGGTCCTGGCCCGGCCACAGGAAGGGCTGCGCCACCATGCCGAGTGGATCGTCGGGATAGGCGAACGGCGCGGCCAAGGCAGCCACCGCGACCACGCCGAGGATCGCGAGGCCGGACAGGGCGGTCGGGTTGCGCAGGAAGGCCCGCAACGCCCGGCGCGGCGCGGGCGCCGGCAGCGTAGCCCCACGCTCCACGGCGGCGGGGGCCTGCGCGAGAGGCAGGGTCATCGGCGACGAGGTCATGAGCGCACCGCGATGCGAGGGTCGAGGATCGCCTGGATGAGGTCGACCGCCACGTTGGCGACGAGGACCAGGAGCGAGGAGAGCAGGAGCACGCCGAGCAGCACGCTGAAGTCGCGCGCCATCACCGCCTCGAAAGCGAGGCGCCCGAGGCCGGGCCAGGAATAGACCGTCTCGACCACGACCGCGCCGCCGAGAAGCCCGCCGACATGCATGCCCGCCACCGTGGTGACCGGCAGGAGCGCGTTGCGCAGGACGTGGCGCAGGGTGATCGCCAGCGGCGACAGGCCCTTGGCGGCGGCGGTGCGCACGAAGTCCTGGGCCCGCACCTCCAGCATCGCGGCGCGCACGAGGCGGGCATAGATCGCCACGTAGAACAGGGCGAGCGACAGGCCGGGCAGCACCATGTAGCGGAGCTGGTCGATGAGCGCCGCGACGCCGGTGAGCCCCTGCCCGATGGTGCGCGCGCCCCCGCTCGGCAGCCAGCCGAGCTTCACCGAGAACAGCACGATCAGCATCAGGCCGATCCAGAAGCCCGGCACCGAGTAGAACAGCAGCACCGCCACCGACAGGACCCGGTCGAGGATTCCGCCCGGCGCCCGGGCCATCAGCGCGCCGAGCGCCAGGCCGGCGAGCAGCGCGAGGGCGAGCGCCAGGCCCATCAGCATCAGCGTGCCCGGCAGGCGTTGCCCGATCAGCTCGGCGACCGGCATGTTGTAGCGCGGCGAGACGCCGAGGCTCAGATGGGCGAGGTTGTTCAGGTAGGCCAGGAACTGGTCGACGAGCGGCAGGTCGAGACCGAAGCGGCTGCGCATCGCCGCGAGCGTCTCCTCGGTCGCCGCCCCCGCCTCGCCGGCCATCACCTCGGCGGCGTCACCGGGGGCAAGGCGCAAGAGGAAGAAGTTCACCACCAGGATCAGGAGAGCCGTTGGCACCGCGTCGGCGAGCGCCCGTCCCAAAACAGGGAGCAGGCGGCGTGTTCGGTCCATGGCGGGTCACTCCGGCTCGGCGCCGCCGGGTCGCGACGACGGCGCTAAATTGATATTGTCGATCTATTTTGTCAACTATAGGATGGCGCCATCGAGCGGGCCCGCGGCCCGCGACCTCCCGGGCGAGCACCGTCATGACCCTCATCCATCCTCCGGGCGCTCTCGTCGGCCGATCCGGCTTCGCCAGCCCGACCAATTTCCCGGACAGTCCGCTGTCGCGGGCTCTGGCGGAGCCGCTGCTGCTCGGCCTGTTCCTGCCGATCCAGGCCGGCGGCTGGACCGCCTCGACCCTGCCACGCACCACCGACTGGAGCTTCGACTACAATCGCGACCTCGTGCTGGAGGCCGAGAGGCTCGGCTTCGACCTCGTCTTCGCCCTGTCGCAATGGCTGCCGAAGGGCGGCTACGGCGGCGTGCTCGACGGGCAGGCCCTCGATTCCTTCACCAGCGTCGCGGCCCTGTCGGCCCTCACCCGCCGCATCCTGCTGGTGGCGACCGTGCACGTGCTCTACGGGCCGTGGCACCCGCTGCATTTGGCCAAGTTCGGCGCCACCCTCGACCACATCTCCGGCGGCCGTTTCGGCTTCAACGTCGTCACCGGCCACCGGGCGGTGGAGCACGAGATGTTCGGCTGGCCGCGCATCGAGCACGACCGGCGCTACGCGCTCGCGGCCGAGTTCGTCGAGGTGGTGCAGCGCCTGTGGCAGGACGATGCGCCGTTCTCGTTCACGGGCGAATCCTCGTGGTGCCTCGGCGACGGCTTCGTGACCCCGAAGCCCCGCTACGGCCGGCCGATCCTCGTCAACGCCACGGGCTCGGAGGCGGGGATCGCCTTCGCGGGGCGCTACTCCGACATCGTGTTCGTGACGAGCCCGGCGGGCGCCGACATCGACAGCGCGCTCGAGGCGCTGCCCGACCACACCGCCCGGGTGAAGGCGGCGGCCCGCGCGGTCGGGCGCGACATCCGCACGCTGATCAATCCGCTGGTGATCTGCCGCGAGACGGACGCCGAGGCCTGGGCCTATGCCGACGCCATCGTGGCCCATGCCGACCCGCGCAGCCCGAAGGGTTTTCGTACGCTCGATTCCGACGCCCATGCCTGGAAGGGACGGGAGGGCCGGGCCGATCCTTATGCCGCGATCGGCGGCAACATCCGGGTGATCGGCTCGCCCGAGCAGGTCGTGGCGCAGTTCGCCGCGCTCAAGCGGGCCGGGATTGATGGGCTCCAGCTCAGCTTCTACGATTTCAAGCCCGACCTCGCCTTCTTCGGCGAGCGGGTGCTGCCGCTGATGCGCCAGGCGGGCTTGCGGGCTGCGCCCGTCTCCCTCGCGGCGTGATCCCTGCCCAGGACCACCACGATCGTCGGCGGCGCGGGCGGGCGGGGCCTCCGAGATCGCGTCCCGCGTCGCCCAGATCAAGGCGCAGATCGAGGAGACGACCTCCGACTACGACCGCAAGAAGCTCCAGGAGCGCCCGGCCAAGCTGTCGGGCGGCGTCGCGGTGCTGCGGGTCGGTGGGGCACCGAGGTCGAGGTCAAGGAGAAGAAGGACCGGTTCGACGACGCGCTGAACGCCACGCGGGCGGCGATCGAGGAGGGCATCGTGCCGGGCGGCGGCACCGCGCTCCTGCGGGCCCGCGGCGCGGTCGCGGCGCTCCAGGGCGGCAACCCGGACGTGACGGCCGGGATCACGATCGTCTTGAGGGCGCGCGAAGCCCCGATCCGGCAGATCGCCGCCAATGCCGGGGTCGAGGGCTCGATCGTGGTGGCGATGGTGGGCGAGAGCGGTTCCGACACCTGCGGCTTCGATGCGCAACGGGAGACCGACCTCGACCTGATCGAGGCCGGGATCGTCGATCCGGTGAAGGTCGTGCGCACGGCGCTCCAGGACGCGGCCTCGGTAGTGGGCCTGCTCGTCACCACGGAGGCGCTCGTGGCGGACAAGCCGAAGGACAAGCCCGCTCTGCCGGCCCCGGCCGCCCCGGACTTCTGACCCGGTCCGCGCCCCGGCGCAGACCCGGGGCGCGACACCCTGAGCCTGAAAGACGACCGAGCGGCCCTGAGGGCTGCACATCTCGGCTCGATCGCCACGCCGGCCAGCGCGAGGGCAGACGGCCCTGCGGCCCATCATATCGGGATCAGGCCCGCAGAGAGGCGCGCTCGCACGGTTCCGCGAGATGGCATCTGCCCGGCTTTGCGCGCCGGACCAAGCCTGCGTGCGGACGGCGAAATCGGTCTTCCGAGAAGAACTGTTCTGTCAACCGCGCAACTCGCGCACATCTATTACAGAAAACCGGAATATAAAAACAAACTTGTCTCGTTGACGATCATCATCGGCAACGACAAGATCAGCACCTCACGACAACTCGCGCGCACCGAATGACGACGCGCCCAACGCATGAGGATGGCATGACGTCGCTCAACGAGTACCTGGTGGAGAAGCGCGCCGCCGTCGCCGCGCGGGAGGCGCGGATCGAGTCCGGCAGCCTCGGGCCGGTGCCGCTCGCCGCGCAGGTCAGCGTCGAGGGCCGCAGCGGCGTGCGCCGGATTCGGATCCGCAACCATCAGGTCATCACGGATTCGCCGCCGGATTTCGCCGGGTACGACCTCGGCCCCGGCTCGCCCGAGCTGCAGCTCGGCATCCTCGGCAGCTGCCTCGCCCATTCCTACCTGATCCATGCCGCGCGCCTCGGCGTGCCCCTCGACGCGGTCGACGTGGCGGTGAGCGGCCGGCTCGATGCCCGCGCCGGGCGTCCGGGCTTCGAGGCGGTGCCGGTCAGCCCGCACGACATCACGTACGTCGTCAGGGTCGTCTCGCCGGCCTCCCGCGAGGCCGTAGCCCGCCTCGAGGCCGAGGTCGACCGCTTCTGCCCGATCCTCAACCTCCTGCGCTCCCCGCAGACCGTGCGGGGCACGCTCGACCATCGCGCGCCCGAAGCGCCCGCTCAGGCCGCCTGACCGTCGCCCCCGCCAAGCCCCGAGATCCTGCGAAGCCCCCGCACCATGACGCTCCCCACGCTCCCCCACACCCGTCGCCGCTTCCTCGCCCGCGCCGGCGCCCTCGGCCTCGCGGCGCCGCTGGGCCTCGTCGGATCGCCCTCCTCCGCCGGGCTCCTGCCGGTCCCGGACCTCGCCGGCGCGCCGATCTGCCGGGTCGCAGCCGAGGGGCCTGCACCGGGAGGCGCCCTGCGCCCGATCAAGCTCGCCTGGAACGCCTCGGCGATCTGCACCGCGGCGGCCCCCGTCGCCAAGGAGAGCGGAGTCTTCGCCCGGCATGGGCTCGACGTCGAGTTCGTCAATTTCGGCGGCTCGACGGAGCAGCTGCTGGAGGCGATCGCGACCGGCAAGGCCGATGGCGGGATCGGCATGGCCCTGCGCTGGCTCAAGCCCCTGGAGCAGGGCTTCGACGTCAAGGTCACGGCCGGCATCCATGGCGGCTGCATGCGGCTGCTCGGCGCGACGTCCGCCGGGGCGACCAGCCTCGAATCGCTGAAGGGCAAGGTGATCGCGGTGAGCGACCAGGCCTCGCCGGCCAAGAACTTCTTCGGCCTGCTGCTGGCCAAGCGCGGCATCGATCCCGAGCGTGACGTCGAGTGGCGGGCCTATCCCCTCGATCTCCTCGCCCTGGCGGTGGAGAAGGGCGAGGCCCAGGCGCTCGCCGACAGCGATCCGCGCACCTTCCTGTGGAGGAAGGACACCCGCCTGACCGAGATCGCCAGCAATCTCTCGGCCGAGTACCACGACCGCACCTGCTGCGTGCTCGCCCTGCGCGGGTCGCTGGTGCGCGACGAGCGCCCGGTGGCGACCGCCCTCACCCGGGCGCTGCTCGAGGCCGGCACCCGGGTCGCGCACGATCCCGATTACGCCGCCAAGGTCTATGCCGGCTACGGCGGCAAGGGCTCGGTCGAGGATCTCGCCGCGATGCTGCGCAGCCACACCCACCATCACCATCCCCTCGGGGCCGATCTCAAGCAGCAGATCGCCGCCTATGTCGAGGAGCTGAAGATCGTGAAGGTGATCCGCGCCCGCACCGACGCCAGGCAATTCGCCGAGCGCGTCACCGCCGACGTCCTGAGCTGAGGGCGGTCCCCATGAGCGACATAGCCAGCGACATCGCGCTTGCCCGCGCGGACGACGCCGTCCGGCGCCCCGCCTTCCGGCCCGCCCCGGCCTCGGTGGCCGCCGCCGCCGCCTGGGCCGGGCTCTCCGCTCTCGTGGCCTGGCCGCCCGATCTCGCGGATTTCGGGTTCACCCGCGAGCTCGCCGCCGGCTTCGCGGCCGTCAGTGTCCTCGTCCTGGCGGCCGGATTCCTGCGTCCCGGTGAGGCCGGGCTCGTCCGGCGGGTCCAGGGCGGGTCGCCCTGGCTCGTCGTGCTCGCCGGCCTGGTCGGCCTGTGGGAGGTGGCGACCGCCAAGGGCGGCTGGCTGCCGATGCCGTTCTTCCCGCCGCCGCAGGCGATCGTCGAGGTCTTCGTCGAGGATTACGCGCGGCTGGCCGACAGCGTCTGGCATTCCTTGCGCCTCCTCGCCGGCGGTTACGCCCTCGGGGCGCTCGCAGGCTTCAGCCTCGGCGTCGCGGTCGGCTGGTCGCGCAGCGTCGGCTACTGGGTGCACCCGGTCCTGCGCTTCGTCGGCCCGCTGCCGGCTACCGCCTGGCTGCCGCTGGCCTTCTTCGTCTTCCCGTCGAGCGGCGCCGCCTCGACCTTCCTGGTCGCGCTCGCCACCGGATTTCCCGTCACGGTGCTGACGTGGTCGGGCATCGCCGGGGTCAACAAGGCCTATTACGACGTCGCCCGGACGCTGGGCGCCCGCGAGGGATTCCTGATCCTGCGGGTGGCGATCCCGGCGGCCCTGCCGCACGTCTTCGTCGGGCTGTTCATGGGCCTCGGCAGCTCCTTCGCGGTGCTCGTCGTGGCCGAGATGCTGGGCGTGAAGGCCGGCCTCGGCTGGTACCTGCAATGGGCGCAGGGCTGGGCGGCCTACGCCAACATGTACGCGGCGCTCGCCGTGATGGCCCTGGCCTGCTCCGGCCTGATCACCCTGCTGTTCCGGGTGCGCGACCGCTTCCTCTCCTGGCAGAAGGGCCTCGTCCAATGGTAGCCGGCCTGGTCGCCCCGTCCAGAAGCCCCGTCCCGGTTCCCGCAGGTGGTCCCGCGCCCGCCCGCGGCGCCGCCCTCTCCGTTCGCGACCTGCGCCACGCCTTCGCGCTGAAGAAGGCGCCGCTCCCGGTCCTCGACGGCGTCTCGTTCGACGTCGAGCCCGGCGCCTTCGTGGCCCTGCTCGGGCCGTCGGGGTGCGGAAAGTCGACGCTCCTGCGTCTGGCCGCCGGGCTCGAGCCGCCGAACGAGGGCCGGATCAGCGTCGACGGGGCACCGTTGCGCGGCCCGCACCCCTCCCGCGGCCTCGTGTTCCAGGACCCGACGCTCTATCCCTGGCGCAGCGTCATCGGCAACGTCGCGGTCGGGCCGGAGGCCCGGGGCCGGCTGCGGGCGGAGCGCGACCGCGTCGAGGAGGCTCTGGCGCTCGTCGGGCTGTCGGGCTTCGCCGACGCCTTCCCGCACCAGCTCTCGGGCGGCATGGCGCAAAGGGTGGCGCTCGCCCGGGCCCTCGTCAACGCGCCGCCGTTGCTGCTCCTCGACGAGCCCCTGGGCAAGCTCGATTCGCTGACCCGCCTGACCATGCAGGCCGAGCTGGTGCGGCTGTGGCAGGACAAGGGCTTCACCGCCCTGCTGGTCACCCACGACGTGGAGGAGGCCTTGATGCTGGCGCAGCGCATCCTCGTCTTCTCCGACCGGCCGGCCCGCATCCGGGCCGATATTCCTTGCGACCGGCCCTATCCGCGCCACCGGGAGGATCCGGGCGTCGTCGCCGATCGCCGCATCATCCTGGACCTCCTCGGCACCGCCTGAGACCACGGTGCCCCGCACCCGCCGCGCGGACTTGAGCACGGCGGGTGACCATCCATCGAACGCTTTGTCGCTTCGGCGGTCCATCACGGTCGGCCGACCCGCATGGAACCCGCAGCATGGCTGGGATTCACCCCGTCGAGCGGGTCGAGGCGGCCGAACACCCATCGCGGCGAGCCCGGGCCCCCGGAGCCTCGCGAACCGCCGGAGCCGCGGCCGGGATCAGGCGCGGGTCAGCTTGGAGACGACGGCGAGCAGCTGCTCGGGCTTGAACGGCTTGGTGATCCAGCCCGTCGCGCCGGCGGCCTTGGCCTGCTGCTTGATGCCCTCGTCCGATTCCGTGCTCAGGAACAGGATCGGCACGCCGGTCAGGGCCGGCAGCGTCCGGAGGGCCTTGATCATGTCGAGGCCGTTCATCACCGGCATGTTGAGATCGGTGATGACGAGGTTGAGGGCGTTGGACTTGGCCTTGGCGACCCCCTCGGCACCGTCCCCTGCCTCGATGACGGTATGTCCGGCGGGGCCGAGAACAACCTTGATCATCTGCCGGATGCTCAAGGAATCGTCGACGGCGAGAACGGTAGCCATGGGAAGGAAAACTCCGGGAAGATCGTGTTGCGGGGAGGGCGTGCAGGACGAGGGGAGGTCGGTGCGACGCGATGCTCAGGCGGCGTTGCGGAAAGGAGGCCGCGTGGTCAGGCCGGCCCGCGCGAAGGCGCCCTGCACGACGTCGGACGCGCCGACGAGGGTGAGCCGCTTCGCCCTCCGCTCCGCCGTGCCGGCCGCCGAGACGACGAGTTGCACGAAGGCGATGTCGGCCCGCTCGACCCCGGCGCAATCGAGAGCCAGGTCCGCGGTCGATGCGAGGGCGGCGGCGATCTCGCCGTGAAGGGCGCGGATCGACCGTAGGGTGCAATCGCCCGGCATCGTGATGGGGAGGTAATCTGACATGACGGCGCCGAGATCCTGGCGAGGCGTCCGAACCGCGCCTCGAAGGAAGACTATGCGGACTCCCCGTAAAACTTCCTTGAATCGATCGATCCGGTCGCGGACCGAACGCTAACGCTTCCGCAAGCATGGGGCCCGTAGCGTCACCACGATCCGAGACTCGCCGTGACGAGCGCGGACGCTACGAACGGTCCGACGGAGTGAGGACGATGATTTCCGAGGTGGCGCAGGTGACGCGGGAGCGCCCCCGTACACGGTGGCTGCAGTCCCGCGCGCAAGCGCCGGCCCTCGTCGCGGCTGCGGTCGCCCCGGCTGCGGTCGTCTCCGGCGCCGAACCGGCCGCGCCGGCCGCGTCGGCCGCCGCCGATCTCCAGCACTCCTGCGATCTCCTGCAATCCTGGCTCGGCCTGTCCGCCCTGCAGCGGCGGGCGCTCGACGCGCTGGTCGGCGAGCTCGGTCTCGCGTCGAGCCACATGGAGGAGAGCGTCCACGGCCTGACGCATCGCTTCGAGAACATCGCCGCCACGACGCGCGACCAGGCCGAGATCGTGCAGGGCCTCGTCACCTCGATCCAGGCCGTCGAGATCGACGGACGCTCGGTCCCCCTCGCCGACGTCGCCTCCGGGCTCGGGGAGACGCTGACGGCGCTGATGGACAAGGTCGGCCGGCTCTCGCGCGAGGGCGGCGCGACGGCGCGGGCGCTCGATTCGGTCCTGGCTGAGATCGACGCGGTCGAGGGCAGCGTCGCGCGGATCGAGGCGATCAACCGACAGACCAACCTCCTGGCGCTCAACGCCAAGATCGAGGCGGCGCGGGCGGGCGAGGCGGGCCGGGCCTTCGCGGTGGTGGCCGACGAGGTCCGCCAGCTGGCGCAATCGATCAACGCGCTCTCCGGCACCATCAAGGAGCAGATCGGCTCGATCGCCACCGGCCTGCGCGACAGCCACGGCCTCCTGCAGGACATCGCGACCGTCGACGTCTCGGACGAGAGCCGCAGCGCCGAGGCGCGCGTCCACACGGTGATGCAGGCGCTCGTCGCACAGAATTCCCGGTTCGCCGGCGTCCTGCAGCAGACCGCCGAGACGACGCAGTCGATCACGGCCGACGTGTCGGGCGCCATCGTCGCCATGCAGTTCCAGGACTTGACGAAGCAGCGCCTCCAGAACGGCGAGACCGTGCTGCGGGCGCTGGCCGCCGAATTCGGGCGGATGGCCGAGGCGACGGCGGCGCGGGGGCTCGATGCGCCGGAAACCGAGCCCGACCAGGCCTGGGCCGAGGCGATGATCGCCGCCTGCACCCTCGGCGAGGTGCGGGACCGCCTCCGGCAGCACGTGCTGGGCCGGAGGCCGGACTGCGCGCAAGCCAACAAGGCCGCGAACGCGGCGCAGTCGGCGGACGATCTCGACGGCATCGACCTGTTCTGACGGCGCGCTCGCGCGGGTCGCGGGGGGAGCGCGTCCGCACGATCGGACCGATCACCCGGGAGGCCGGTCCAGCCCGCGTCGCCGCCGCCATGGCGTCGGCCCGGCGCCACGCGGGGAGCCGCACGGACGGCCGGTATCGAGCCGGCCAGCTCGATCCAAGCCGGGCCTTTGCCGTCATCTGCGTAAGCGCGCCGCGCCGCGCCCGCGACGCCGTGCGCCATCGGCCCGGCGCGGCCCCTCCTCGCCCCGCTCCCCTTGGGGTAGACGGCAAATTTTACCGTAAGGGAGCGCGTAGCGTTCGATTGCTAACCGAAAATTATCCCATGACAGGCCAAGATACCGTCCTGCGAAATTCCGTATTTCTCAGCAAATCTTCGCAATTTTACGAATCTTGCCGCCCCTCGCACGACCCGGGCTGCGGCACGGGACGCGATTGACGGAGGTGGGCCGGGGGCGGCGTGACGCATTCGTCTTCGTGATACCCGCGCGATCCAAGAGTCCCGCGCGATCCAAGGGTCGATGCAGACATGACTTCCCTCAACCCGGTCGACGTGTTCCGCATGGAGGCCGACGAGCTTCTCGCCTGCCTCGAGACCACGCTGCTCGATCTCGGCGAGAAGCCTCAGGACAGAGCCCTGATCGACACGGCGTTCCGTGCGCTCCACACCATCAAGGGCTCGGGGGCGATGTTCGGCTTCGAGCGCGTGGCGGCGTTCACGCATGACTTCGAGACCGCCTTCGACCTCGTGCGCCAGGGGCGGGTCCCGGCGAGCGTCGACCTCGTGAACGTCGCGCTCTCGGCCAAGGACTATATCCGCCTCCTGATCGAGGATCCGGACGGGGCCGAGCCAATCTTCGGCCAAGCCATCCTCGACGAGCTCAGCGGCCTCGTCGGCCGGGCGACGGGCCGTGCGGAGGCCGCGCCGGCCCCTGGGGCCGCACCGGTCGCCGGGGCGGCCGGCTGGCGGGTCGGGATCGCCTTCGCGCCGGACATCCTGCGCAACGGCACGAACCCGCTCGCCCTCCTCGACGACCTGCGGGACCTCGGGGCTCGCACGATCGTGCCGCGGCTCGACGCCGTGCCCGACCTCGCCGCGCTCGATCCCGAGGCCCTGTCGATCGGCTGGGAGGTCACGCTGCCGGCCGGCGTGACCCGGGAGGCCATCGAGGACGTGTTCCTGTTCGTCCAGGACGAGATGACCCTCACCCTGACGCCGCTCGGCGGCGAGGCCGCGATGCCGGTCCCGGCGGAGATTCCGGCGCAGGTCCCGCCCGAGCCGGTCGTGACCGAGGAGGCCGCCGCGGATCCGGTGGCGCGGCTCGCCGCCATGCCGCCGGCCGCTCGTCCCGCTCCCCCTGCCCCGCCGCCGCCTGAGCCGCGGGCGGGCGCGCGACGGAGCGAGGAGCGCACCGCCAGCACGGTTCGGGTCGAGGCCGGGCGCCTCGACGAGCTGATGGACCGGGTCGGGGAGCTCGTCATCGCCCAGGCCCGGCTCAGCCAGCTCGCCGGCCTGCACGCCGATTCCGGAATCAAGACGGTGGCCGAAGAGATCGAGCGCCTCTCGGCGCGCTTACGCGACACCACGATGAGCATCCGCATGGTGCCGATCGGGGCGCTGTTCGGCCGCTTCCGGCGCCTCGTCCATGACCTGTCGCGGGATCTCGGCAAGCCGGTCGACTTCGTCACCGAGGGCGAGGAGACCGAGCTCGACAAGACCGTGATCGAGCGCCTGGCCGATCCGCTGGTCCATCTGATCCGCAACGCCATCGACCACGGCATCGAGGATCCGGGGCAGCGTGCGGGCACGGCCAAGGACCCCACAGGCCGCATCACCCTCTCGGCCGAGCATGCCGGCGCCCAGGTGCGGGTCAGCGTGCGCGACGACGGCGCCGGGCTGGACGCGGCCCGCATCCGCGCCAAGGCCGAGGAGAAGGGGCTCGTCGCCCCCGGTGCCGTGCTGACCGACCAGCAGGTCTACCAGTTCCTGTTCGCCCCCGGCTTCTCGACCGCCGCGACGATCTCGGCGCTGTCGGGCCGCGGAGTCGGCATGGATGTCGTCAAGAAGACGATCGAGGGCTTGCGCGGCACGATCGACATCGCGACCGTGCCGGGGGCCGGCACCACGGTCACCTTGCGGCTGCCGCTGACGCTGGCGATCATCGAAGGATTGCTGATCCGGGTCGGCGAGGGGCGCTACGTCGTCCCGCTCTCGGCGGTCGAGGAATGCGTCGAGCTGCCCGAGAACGACCGGGCGAGCCGCGGCCGGGACTTCCTGAACATCCGCGGCGCCCTCGTGCCGTTCCTGCGCCTGCGGTCGCTGTTCGACGCGGAGGGCGAGCCCGACCCGTATCAGAAGGTGATCATCGTCTCGGTCGGCGCGACCCGGGTCGGGCTCGTGGCCGACCAGATCATCGGCAACCACCAGACGGTGATCAAGTCGCTGTCGAAGCTGCACGCCGACGTGACGACCTTCTCGGGGGCGACGATCCTCGGCGACGGCACCGCCGCCCTCATCATCGACGTCGGACGGCTCGTGACCGGCGGTCATGCGGAGCTGCCGCGCGAATACCAAGAGGTGGCATGATGACAGGCTCAGTGGAAGCCCTGCGGCAGGTGGGCGGCCTGCAGGTAGTGATGGTGCGCATCGGCTCGGAGACCTTCGCGCTCGATGCCGGCATGGTGCGCGAGATCATCGACCCGATCTCGACGACCCGCGTGGCGGGGGCGCGGGCGCATCTCGACCGGGTCATGAACGTGCGCGGCAACGTCGTGCCGCTCGCCGACATCCGCGAGCGCTTCGGCATGAAGCCGGAGGCCGTGACGCCGGATACCCGCTTCGTGGTGATCGAGGTCGGGATCGCGGGCGATCCCGTCGTCGTGGCCCTCGTCGCCGACAAGGTCTTCGAGGTGACGGAGGTCCAGACCGGCACGGCGCAGCAGGTGCCGAAGGTCGGCACCTCGTGGCGGCCCGAATACATCAAGTCGATCGTCAAGTGCGGGGACGACTTCGTCATCCTGCCCGACGTCGAGCGGATCCTGAACTGAGCGAGGCCGGAGACATTCCATGCGTTTCACGATCAAGGCGAAACTCGCCGGCGGCTTCGCCTCGGTCCTCGTCCTGGCCGGCGTGGCCGGCGGCGTCGGGTACCAGAAGCTGACGGCGGCCGACGAGGCGATGAAGTTCGTCGTCGGCCGCGCCGAGGTGCAGACGCACGTGCTCGACGCGAAGGCCAATGCCCTCCGGGGCATCTCGAACACGCGCGCCGCGGTCATCAGCGCGGATGACGCCCAGATGGCCCACTTCAGCAAGCGCGTGGCGGAGAACGCCGCCGACACGCTCGCCGCGATGGCGAAGGCGAAGACCTACATCAACTCCGAGGAGGGCCGGCGCCTCTTCGAGGATCTGTCCGCCAAGTACGACACCGTGCGCGCCGTGGGCGCCAAGGTGCTGGAGCTGACCCGGCTCAACTCGAATGCCCGGACGTGGTCGGAGATCACCACGACTGGGCGTCCCGCCACGGCCGCTTTGCGGGCGGACCTGGAGGCGATCATCAAGGGCCGGTCGGGCGAGCCGGGCGACGACGAGTTCGTCCGTGCCGCGGCGGGCTTCCAGGCCCGTCTGGAGCGGGCCTGGGGCCAGATGCAGTCGGCGACCGGTGCCACGAGCGTCGAGGCGCTGGAGCAGCGCGTGACGGCCGCCAAGCAGGTGCGCGAGGAGATCACGCGCGCGATGGACGAGTTGCTCCGCGTCGCCGCCGCCCGCAACGTCCCGGTCGAGGCGATCCGGCAGAAGTTCAATGCCTGGGCCGCGTCGTTCCAGAAGGCCCTCGCGACCGCCGAGAGCGGGAGCAGCATCAAGGCCGCGGCCCTCGCCTCGGGCGATTACTCGACCGCGAGCACGACTGCGGTCGGTGCCTTCGACGCCCTGGTCGAGTTCCAGAACAAGCGCATGGCCGATGCGGTGGCGCGGGCCAAGGCGGAATCGAGCGAGGGCCAGACGCTGCTCCTCGCGGTGATCGCGGGCGCGCTCCTGCTCGGCCTCGCCATCGCGACCTGGCTGGCCGTCACGATCTCCCGGGGCTTGAGCCGGGCGGTGACGCTCGCCGACGCCGTGGCGCTGGGCGATCTCAGCCAGACGGTCACGGTGACCTCCCGCGACGAGATCGGCGACCTCGTCACCGCCATGAACCGGATGACCAGCAACCTGCGCGCGACCGCCGGCCTCGCCGACGCGATCGCGGGCGGCGACCTCACGGTGGAGGCCAGGCCCCTCTCCGAGAAGGACGCGATGGGCCTCGCCCTGCAGACGATGCTGACGCGCCTGCGCGCCGTGGTGGCGGATGCGGCGGCGGCGGCGAGCAACGTGTCGGCGGGGTCGCAGGAGCTGTCGGCCTCGGCCGAGCAGCTGTCGCAGGGCTCGACCGAGCAGGCGGCCTCGACCGAGGAGGCCTCGGCCTCGATGGAGGAGATGGCCGCCAACGTGAAGCAGAACGCCGAGAATGCCGGCCAGACCGAGACCATCGCCCGCCAGTCTGCCAAGGACGCCGAGGCGAGCGGCGTGGCGGTGGGCCGTGCCGTCGAGGCGATGCAGACCATCGCCCAGAAGATCACCATCGTGCAGGAGATCGCCCGCCAGACCGACCTGCTGGCGCTCAATGCCGCCGTCGAGGCGGCGCGGGCCGGCGAGCACGGCCGGGGCTTTGCGGTGGTGGCGAGCGAGGTGAGGAAGCTCGCCGAGCGCTCGCAGACGGCGGCAGCCGAGATCGGGACGTTGTCGATCGACACCGTGAAGGCGGCGCAGGCGGCGGGCGACATGCTGGGCCGTCTGGTTCCGGACATCAAGCGGACGGCGGCCCTGGTGGAGGAGATCTCGGCGGCGTGCCGGGAGCAGGATGTGGGGTCCGGGCAGATCAACCAGGCGATCCAGCAGCTCGACAAGGTGACGCAGCAGAACGCGTCGGCGTCGGAGCAGGTGTCGGCGACGTCGGAGGAGCTGGCGGCGCAGGCCGAGACGCTGCAGGCGACGATCGCCTATTTCCGGATCGAGGGGGGCGACGCTCCGGCGGCGCGGTCGCGGCCAGTGGACGGGCGCGTGGACGGAGCCGTGTCGCAGCTGCGGGCCACGGCGGCCCGGATGGCCGCTCCCTCGGCGGTGGTGAGGTCGCCGGCCCGGGCCCCGGCCAAGGGCCTCGCCGCGGGCCGCCCGGCGCCGAAGGCCACACCTAAGTCCGTCACGCCGAAATCTGCCGCCGCCAAGTCTGCGGGCGGAGGCGGCTTTTCCCTCGACATGAGCGAGGGCGACGCGCGCGACGCCGACTTCACCCGCGTCGCCTGATGCGAGCCGGCGGCAGGCCCGGCTTGCCGCCCCCCGTCCGGACGGACGCGATCGAGATCCATCGATCTCTCCGCCCCTGCCCGGACGGGCATTCCGGGCGATCCGCCCGGATCGTCGTCGAGCCCAGACCGCAAGTTCTGATCACCCACAGTCCCCACTCCCGGCCGGGCCGTTCCACGGGAGGTCCGCGCACCGATCATTCCTCTGCGACCCGATCATGGGAAGGTTTCTTCGATGAGCATGTTCGACAATATTTCGATGCCTCGAAAGTTGGCCCTCACCTTCACCGTGATGCTGGCCGTCGAGCTGGGCGTGAACGCCGTCGTGCACTGGAAGTCGTCGGAGATCCGGCAGGCGGTCAACTGGTCGGATCACACGATTCAGGTGATCGACGCGACCAACCGCGCGCTCTCCGGGATGGTCGACCAGGAAACCGGCTACCGCGGCTTCCTCCTGTCCGGCGACCCGAAGTTCCTCGCTCCCTACCAGAGGGGCTGGGAGACCTTCAACGACGCCTGGCGCCGGGCCAAGACCCTGACGGCCGACAACCCGGCCCAGCAGGAGCGGCTCGAGGCGGTCCACCGGCTGGCGGAAGCGTGGCATAACGGCGTGGCCGAGAAGGGCATCGCCCTGATGGCCAATGCCGAGACGCGCGACGCCGCCCGGCAGACCGAGATCGCCGGCGCCGGCGCCGGCAAGGAGGCGATGGACGGCCTGCGCGCCAAGGTCGCCGAGGTGATCGGCACCGAGAACGCCCTGATGCAGACGCGGCGCAACGCGCAGGATGCCGCCTTCGACACGACGACGCAGATGATCGTGTTCGGCATCCTGGCCACCCTGCTGATCGTGGCCGGCATCGCCTTCATGCTGATCCGCACCGTGGCGAGGCCCGTGAACCGGGTCAGCGCCAAGCTTGCCGACCTCGCGACCCCGCTCGATACCGGGCGGCGCGACGAGGTCGGGCAGATCCAGGGCACCGCGCTCGCGGTCGAGCAGGCCTTCCGGGAGATCTCCGAGGTTCTGGCGGCCGCCTCGGTCGGCGACTTCTCCAAGTCGCTGTCGAAGGATTACGGCGGTCTCAGCAGCGAGGTGCAGGCCAATCTCCGCGCGATGACCACGAACCTGCGGGCCGTCGCCGACGTCGCGACCGCGATCGCCGACGGCGACCTGACCATCGAGGCGAAGCGGCTCTCGGACAAGGACGGGCTCGGCATCGCCCTCGAGCAGATGCTGGCGAAGCTGCGCACCGTCGTGTCGGAAGCCTCCGCGGCGGCGAGCAACGTGTCGGCGGGGTCCCAGGAGCTGTCGGCTTCGGCCGAGCAGCTGTCGCAGGGCTCGACCGAGCAGGCGGCCTCGACCGAGGAGGCCTCGGCCTCGATGGAGGAGATGGCCGCCAACGTGAAGCAGAATGCCGAGAATGCCGGCCAGACCGAGACCATCGCCCGCCAGTCTGCCAAGGACGCCGAGGCGAGCGGCGTGGCGGTGGGCCGTGCCGTCGAGGCGATGCAGACCATCGCCCAGAAGATCACCATCGTGCAGGAGATCGCCCGCCAGACCGACCTGCTGGCGCTCAACGCCGCCGTCGAGGCGGCGCGGGCCGGCGAGCACGGCCGGGGCTTTGCGGTGGTGGCTTCCGAGGTGAGGAAGCTCGCCGAGCGCTCGCAGGCGGCGGCAGCCGAGATCGGGACGTTGTCGATCGACACCGTGAAGGCGGCGCAGGCGGCGGGCGACATGCTGGGCCGTCTGGTTCCGGACATCAAGCGGACGGCGTCGCTGGTGGAGGAGATCTCGGCGGCGTGCCGGGAGCAGGATGTGGGGTCCGGGCAGATCAACCAGGCGATCCAGCAGCTCGACAAGGTGACGCAGCAGAACGCGTCGGCGTCGGAGCAGGTGTCGGCGACGTCGGAGGAGCTGGCGGCGCAGGCCGAGATGCTGCAGGCGACGATCGCCTATTTCCGGATCAACGGGGCCACCGCCCCGGCGGCCGGGCCGCAGCAGGTGCACGGGCGCGTGGACGGAGCCGTGTCACAGCTGCGGGCCACGGCGGCCCGGATGGCCGCTCCGTCGGCGGCCGTGAAGTCGCCCTCCCGGGCGGCGGCCCGCTCGGCGGCCAAGCCCAAGGCCAACGGGCTCCATGGCAGTGGCTTCGCCTTCGACATGAGCGCCGCCGAGGACGTCCGCGACCAGGAGTTCAAACGCGCTTGATGCGGCCGATCCGGACGCCGCGGCGGCGTCCGGATCGGCCGAGATCATCACCCGGCGCGTGGCCGCCCGCTCGTGCGCATTCCGCACCTGTCCGTTGATCCGTTTCCCTTATTTTCCAGAAAGAATGCTCATGTCTCTCTTCGTAGGGATGAAAAGTTCATCCAAGACACGGGTGGCCCTGGACGAGATACATCGGCTGGGGCAGGTGATGGCCAGCGGCAACCTGTCTGCGCGAGCCGATCTGGAGACGGCAACAGGAGATGCGAGGGCGATCCTGGTCGCCGTCAACGGGCTGCTCGAAGCCGCGACACGTCCGGCCCTCTCGTTCGGCGACTGCATCGGCCGGATGTCGTCCGAGCATGACAAGGGCGATATCGACGTGTTCGTTCCGGTCGACCGCTTCAGCGGCGATTTCGCCGTGATGGCGCAGGGCGTCAACCAGATGGTCGCCGGCCACATCGCCGTGAAGAAGAAGGCGATGGCCTGCGTCAAGGCGTTGGGAGAGGGCGATTTCAATGCGCCTCTCGAGGCGTTTCCGGGCAAGAAAGCCTTCATCAACGACACGATCGAGACGCTGAGAGGCAATCTCAAGCGCCTGATCGCGGACATGAACCGCATGTCGTCCGAGCACGACAAGGGCGATATCGACGTGTTCGTTCCGGTCGATCGCTTCAGCGGCGACTTCGCCGTGATGGCGCAGGGCATCAACCAGATGGTCGCCGGCCACATCGCCGTGAAGAAGAAGGCGATGGCCTGCGTCAAAGCGTTCGGAGAGGGCGATTTCAATGCGCCTCTCGAGGCATTCCCCGGCAAGAAAGCCTTCATCAACGACACGATCGAGACGCTGCGCACCAATCTCCGATCGATCACCGCCGAAATCCAGCACCTGATAACAGCCTCTACGGCGGGTCGCCTCAGCGAAAGAGGCGATGCCAGCCAATATGTCGGGGATTTTGCCAAGCTCGTGCTCGGCATCAACGGGATGCTCGACGCCATCATCCTGCCGATCATGGAGGGCAACCGCGTCCTCAGCCTCGTCAGCTCCGGCGACCTGACACAGCGTGTCGACATCGAATGCGAGGGTGACCATCAGCGCATGAAAGAGGCGGTCAACGCGCTGGTCGACAGCCTGACGACCTTCGCCGTCAATGTCGCGGATGCGGCCGGCAAGGTTGCGGGTGGCAGCCAGGAGCTGTCGGCCTCGGCCGAGCAGCTGTCGCAGGGCTCGACCGAGCAGGCCGCCTCGACCGAGGAGGCCTCGGCCTCGATGGAGGAGATGGCCGCCAACGTGAAGCAGAACGCCGAGAATGCCGGCCAGACCGAGACCATCGCCCGCCAATCGGCCAAGGACGCCGAGGCGAGCGGCGTGGCGGTGGGCCGTGCCGTCGAGGCGATGCAGACCATCGCCCAGAAGATCACCATCGTGCAGGAGATCGCCCGCCAGACCGACCTGCTGGCGCTCAACGCCGCCGTCGAGGCGGCGCGGGCCGGCGAGCACGGCCGGGGCTTTGCGGTGGTGGCTTCCGAGGTGAGGAAGCTCGCCGAGCGGTCGCAGACGGCGGCGGCGGAGATCGGGACGTTGTCGATCGACACCGTGAAGGCGGCGCAGGCGGCGGGCGACATGCTGGGCCGTCTGGTGCCGGACATCAAGCGGACGGCGGCCCTGGTGGAGGAGATCTCGGCGGCGTGCCGGGAGCAGGATGTGGGGTCCGGGCAGATCAACCAGGCGATCCAGCAGCTCGACAAGGTGACGCAGCAGAACGCGTCGGCGTCGGAGCAGGTGTCGGCGACGTCGGAGGAGCTGGCGGCGCAGGCCGAGACGTTGCAGGCGACGATCGCCTATTTCCGGATCGAGGGGGGCGAGCCCTCCGTGGGGCGGTCGCGGCCAGCGAACGGGCGCGTGGACGGAGCCGTGTCGCAGCTGCGGGCCACGGCGTCCCGGATGGCCGCTCCCTCGGCGGTGGTGAAGTCGCCGGCCCGGGCCCCGGCCAAGCGGGTCGCGGCGGGCCGGCCGGCGCCGAGATCGCTCGGCGGGGGCTTTGTCCTCGACATGGGCGAGGGTGACGAGCACGACGCCGACTTTACCCGCGTCTCCTGAGCCGGACACGGCCTGCGGGCGTGTCCGCCCGCAGGCCCCACCGTCCCCGTGCCTCTCACGAAGCTCCCGTTTTCCTCCTCCTGCGAGGACGGCACCCCCGAAGCGGGCGTTTCGTGAGGTGCACCGAAGGCCCCCGGCCGGGAGCCTCTCCGATCACCCCATCATGCGATCACCAGGTCGTGCCTCGTCGTCCCGAGGCCGGCCGCAGGCAAGGCGGAGCGCCAGGATGTCGAGTGTGTGGCAATATCTGACCCTCGGTCTCGGGCGCGAGACCTTCGGGATCGACATCGAGAACGTCCAGGAGATCCTGGATTACCGCGTGCCCGCGTCGCTGCCGCAGGCACCCGCCTTCCTCGTCGGCATGATCGACGTGCGCGGCCAGAGCTATCCGGTGGTCGACCTGCGGACCAAGCTCGGCCTGCCGCCGGAGGAACCGACGCCGGCGACCCGGATCATCCTGCTCAACGTGCCGATGGCGGAGCGCACGATGCGGGTCGGCTTCGTGGCCGACCGGGTCTTCGAGGTGACGGAGCTCGACCGCGCCGAGATGGAGGCCGCCCCCGAGGTCGGCGGACGCTGGCGCTCCAGCTACATCGCCGGCATCGGCCGGCGCGGCGACGCCTTCGTGGTCGTATTCGACCTCGCGCGCCTGATGGCGGGCGACGAGCCGGCTCTCGCCGGTCCTGCTTTGGCGGCCTGAGAAACCGGGGCTCAAGTGATCCTTCCTGAAGCGACCCTTCCGCGAGCGGCTCGTCCTGCCGTGCCCCTCTCCCCCACGCCCCTCCCCCTCACGTCGCAGCAGCTGAGCGAGCGTTACTTCCGGTCGATCGCCGAAGTCATCGAGGAGCGCGTCGGCATCCAGCTGCCGCCCTCCAAGCGCACGATGGTGGAGGGGCGCCTGCGCAAGCGCGTGCGGGCTCTCCAGCTCGAGAGCCTGGACGCCTATGCCCGTCACCTCTTCGACGAGGGGCGGCTGGCGGACGAGTTCGTGCACCTCGTCGATTGCGTGACGACCAACAAGACCGACTTCTTCCGCGAGCCGGCGCATTTCGACCTCCTGCGCGAGACGCTGGTGCCGCGGCTCTGCACCCTTCCCGCCCATCGCGGCGAGCGTCCGCTCCTCAAGGTCTGGAGTGCCGCCGCCTCCACCGGGGCCGAGGCCTACACCCTGGCGATGGTCCTGCAGGACATGATCGCGGCGGGCCACCCCTTCGCCTACGCGATCCTCGGCACCGACGTCTCGACGGAGGTCCTGCGGTCCGCCATGGACGGGATCTACTCCGACGAGATGCTCGCCGCGGTGCCGCCGGAATCCCGGCGCCGCTACGTCATGACGGCCCGCGACCCCGCCCGGCAGGTCGGCCGGATCGTGCCCGAGCTGCGCCGCCGGGTCCGCTTCCGCCACCTCAACCTCATGGACGAGCGCTATTCCGTCGACCGCGACGTCGACGTCATCTTCTGCCGCAACGTGCTGATCTACTTCGACCGGCCGACGCAGAAGGCGGTGCTCGGACGGCTCGCCAGCCACCTGCGCCCGGGCGGCTACCTGGCCGTGGGCCATTCCGAATCGAT
>NZ_CP028844.1:0-142500 GCF_003058325.1 Methylobacterium currus | reverse complement strand
GGCGGTGTGGTTCGAGACTCTGACGCTCTCCTCGCAGGATAACGGCGTAGCGAAAGTCAGCGCCCAGTCGCACGACGAAGACCCGGTGTCGTGCGGCCTCTACGGCTCGGTCTTGGGATCTCGATGCGGCGCGGCGCGGGGCGTAAAACGAACTTCCTCGGCCTTGTTCACGTACTGGCTGGCGATGAAGACGCCCTTCAGCGGCCTGATGACCGGCACGCAGGCCAGCAGCAGGAGCGGAACCGTCACGACGGCATGGACCCAGAGCGGCGGCTCGTAGGTCAGTTCCAGCCAGATGCTGAACGCGGTAACCGGCAGGGCCATCGTCATCATGATGAAGAAGGCCGGCCCATCCGCCGGATCGGCGAAGCCGTAATCGAGCCCGCAGGCCTCGCAGGCTGGCTTCAGGGTGATGAACCCGTCGAACAAGTGTCCCTCGCCGCAGCGGGGGCAGCGGCACCGCAGGCCGACTGACAGGAGCGATCGATCCGTCGAGCTATGCATCGTCCCATTTCCTGAGCCGTTCGCCGCCTCGGCACACGGCGCCCGCCTTGCACCCCCAGAATGTATGGGCTATAAATCCATACATTCGATGGAAAGAAGGCCGTATATACCGTGCATCGCCTTGTTTGCACGGCATATGTCTGCATACACCGCACCAAAAGTATGGGTCAATCATGGAATCATGGAGCCCGACAATCGCCGGTGATGCCGGGCCGAAATATCTGGCCATCCTGCGGGCGCTGGCAGAGGACATTCGCGCCGGCCGTCTCGCTCCGGGCATGCGCCTGCCGCCGCAGCGGGCCCTGGCCAAGCGCCTCGGCGTCGATCTCACCACGGTCACGCGCGCCTTCAACGAGGCGCGGCGGGCGGGTCTGATCGAGGCTGCGGCGGGCCGGGGCAGCTTCGTGCGCGGCCCGGCACCGATCGCCCCGGCAGCCGCGCTTGCGTCGGCAGCGGTGCCTGCGCCGGCACGGGCACCCGCCCCGTCCGAGAGCATCGACTTCAGCATGAACATGCCGCCCCAGCCGGTGGCGGCGCGTCTGGTCGAGCGTCTGGGGTCGGGGCTGGGGCACCTCGCCGGATCGCCCGGCTTCCTCGACCGCCTGCACTACCAGGACAGCGCCGGCAACCTGGCCGACCGGGCGGCGGCGGCGCACTGGCTCGGCCGGCGGCTCGGACCGCTTCCGGTGTCCCGGGTGCTGGTGGCGGGGGGTGCGCAGGCCCTGCTCGCCGCCACGCTCGCCGCCCTCCTCAAGCGGGGCGACGCGCTCTGCGTGCCGTCGCTGACCTATCCGGGGCTGCGCATGGCGGCGGAGCGCCGCGGCGCCCGCCTCGTTCCGGTAGCCTGCGACGCGGATGGGCTCGTCCCGGACGCGTTCCGGGACCTCTGCGAAGCCGAGCGGCCGCGGGCCCTCTACCTGGTCCCGACCCTCGACAACCCGACGACCGTGACGCTGCCTCTGGCGCGTCGCGAGGCCATCGCGGCGATCGCGCGCACCCACGGGGTCACGATCATCGAGGACGACGCCTATGGCGCCCTCCTGCCCGACGCGCCACCTCCCATCGCCGCCCTCGCCGGCGAGATCACGTGGCACATTGCGACCCTGTCCAAATGCGTCAGCCCGGGCCTGCGCATCGCCTACGCGGCAGTGCCGGGAACCGGTGAGGCGGTCCGGCTCGCCGCCGAGCTGCGGGCCCTCAGCCTGATGGCACCGCCGCTGACCGCGGCGCTCGCCTCGCGCTGGATCGTCGAGGGCGAGCTCGACGCGATCGTCGCCGCCATCCGGCAGGAGAACGGCTTGAGGCAGGCGGTCGCCCGCGAGGTCCTGTGGGATCTCGACGTCTGGGCGCATCCGTGCGGGCACCACCTGTGGCTGCGGCTTCCCGAGCCGTGGCGGCGCGGCGAGCTCGGGGCGCATGCCTGGCAGCTGGGACTGTCGGTCATCCTGAGCGACGCCTTCGCGGTCGGCCCCGCCCCCGAGGCCATCCGCGTCTCCCTCGGCGCGGCCCCCGATGCCGAGACCCTGCGCTACGGTCTCAGCCTGCTGGCGACGCTCCTGACCCGTCCGCCCGGCGCGATCTCGACCGTCGTCTGAACCGAGACCTGCGCCTCGCCGGGCCCCAACCGCCCGGCCCGCCACCGGAGCCTCCTGCCCTGGCTGGCGCGCCAGGCGCGGGCGCTCGGGTCAGTCTCCCATCGCCTTTGACATTCTGCGGAGTCCGACCCGCATCACGGCATGCCCGCACCGGCCACGCATCACCAATCGGCCGCGCCATCAGACCATCGACGGTTGACCGACAATCGATCTTCGGATTAAACCGATGCCACTGCCTATTGTCGATCTCTGCAACTGTCGATGATCAGCCGTCATGGCACCTTCAGCGCGACCGTGAGCCGAATAAAAAAACTTCGTCGCTGCTGATCCAGTCGCTGGTCTCGGAACAAGTGAGGGAGCGACGTGGCATGGGCCGATAGTCTCATCATCAGGGCGATCAGGTTTCCGGCTCTGGAACTCGCCGCCCCGTCGCCGAGAGGACCATCGAGAAGGGAGCCGCGACCGCCTGCATGACCCGTTGCCTGCCTGCGCTCCGCATCATCCAGCCAGCATCCCGGCCGGGCGGCCCTCGCAAAAAATTCGCAAGCACGCCGATTCACTCCGGCAAAAGCCGGTCTGTCCTGCCCATGGCCTCGGCAAGGGCGGACAGCGCCCGAACGGAGATGTGCCATGCGACCCACCACGAGACCGCTTCCGATCCTCGCCGCCCTCGCCCTCCTCTGCGGCACGGTCCCGGCCCTCGCGCAGGAACCCGGCGAGGCCGGGGAGCGCCGCGGCAACCAGGAGTTCATCGGCGTCGACCTCGACAATGGCGGAGTCTACTACAACGGCCGCGATTCCGGACGGTACTGCCTCTATCGTACGGTCGAGGTGTTCAACCGCGTCACGGGCTATATCGAGCCGCGGCGGGTGCGCCGGTGCGGGCGCGGCCTCTACCTGCGCTGAGGGAGCCCGCCATGCTGACGACCCTCTCGCCGCTTCACCTCGCCCTTCTCAGCCTCGCCCTCGGGCTGATCGCGAGATAGACGATCGCACCACCATGCAACGGCCGGATCCCGCATCCACGCTCCGGCCGCCTGGGCCGGGAGTTCCGGCCATCACGGGAGCCGATGCCGGGAGGACCGCCTCCCGCCGCAGAGATCAAGGAGACCGCGCATGACCAAGGCCGTGGTGGTGTGGGGGCGCGTCGCCCGCATCGGGCTCGCCCTCCTGGTGCAGGCAGCTTGCCTCGCTCCGGTCGCGGCCCGGGCCGTGCCGGAGGCGCAAGCTCCGGACACCGCTGCCTTCGCCGACAACGCCGATTCGGTCGCCGTGGTGATCGGCAACAGCCGCTACAAGCAGACGGTGCCGGTCGATTACGCGCATCACGACGCCGAGGCGATGCGGTCCTACCTCGTCCAGCGCCTCGGCTACCGCGACGCCAACGTCTTCGTCCTCAAGGACGCGACGCTCAACGAGTTCAACCAGGTCTTCGGCACCGAGCGAAACCCGCAATCGGGCCGGCTGTGGCGCAGCGTGCGCCAGGGGCGCTCGAACGTCTTCGTCTATTACTCGGGCCACGGCGTGCCGGACCTCGCCAGCCGCCAGCCCTTCCTGCTACCGGAAGACGGCAACCCGAACCAGGGCGAGAGCGGCTACGCCCTCGAGACGCTGTACCGCAACCTCGACCTCGTGAAGCGCAAGATCGGATCCGAGCGCCAGCTCGTCGTGATGGTCGACGCCTGCTTCACCGGCGAGACCGGACGCAAGGGCGAGAGCCTGCTCGCCGTCTCCGCCCCCGGCTTCGCCCCGGCCAAGCCGAAGGCCGAGAGCGGCATCGTGCGGCTGGTCGCGACCTCGGGGGCGACGCCGGCGAACTGGGACGAGGCGAACCGCCTCGGCCTCCTCACCAGCCGGTTCCTGATGGGCGTCTCGGGGCTCGCCGACGCGCGCGACCAGCAGGGCGACGGCGACGGGCGGGTGACCTGGGCGGAGCTGAAGGGCTACCTGCGGCGCGAGGTCGAGGAAGCGGCCCGGCGCGCCTCCGGCCGCGAGCAGGTGCCGGAGATCGACGACGCGCCGATCGTGCTCAAGGCCGCGCTGCCCGTGGACGCGGTCGCCAAGGGGGTCGCGACGGTCCGCGACGAGGCGGCGTGGCGGCGCGCCGAGCAGCGCGGGACGCGGGAGGCCTTCGAATCCTATGTCGGCACCTGCGGCGAGGTCTGCGCCTACCGGCCCCAGGCGATGGACCGGCTGCTCGCCGGGCGGCAGCGCGACGCGGCGGCGGTCGACCAGGAGAACTGGGCGAAGTACGGCACGAAACGGCAGTACCAGGCCTATCTCGAGACCTGCACCGACACTTGCGCCTATCGCGGCCTGGCGGAAGGCTATCTCGGCGGCTCCGATCCGAACGGCGACCCGCGGGTGAAGACCTGCGACGCGCTTGCCGCCGGTACCGACGATCCCGACCGACCGAGCGGCGTCGCGGGCGTGAAGTACGGGCGGATCGAGGCCGCGAGCGCGATCGAGGCCTGCCGCGGTGCCTCGGCCGCCTATCCTGCCTTGCGCCGCCTCGCCTACCAGCTCGGCCGGGCCTACGACCGGGCCGACCGGTCGAAGGAGGCGGTCACGGCCTATGACCGGGCGGCCAGGGCCGGCAGCACGGCGGCGATGAACAACCTCGCCACGCTCTACGAGAACGGCCAGGGCGTGAAGCGCTCGCAAGTCGAGGCCTTCCGCCTCTACCGCCAGGCCGGCGAGGCCGGCAACGTGGTGGCGCTGGCGAATGCCGCCCGGATGCTCGAATACGGCAACGGCATCCCGAAGAACGAGGCCGACGCGGTGGCGCTCTACAAGCGCGCCGTGGACGGGGGCGACGTGGCCTCGATCAGCAAGCTCGTGCCGCACTATGCCACCGGCGCCTACGGCTTCCCGAAGGACCTGCACCAGGGCTTCGACCTGTTCCGCAAGGCGGCCGAGAAGGGCGACCCCGTCGCGATGGCGACGATGGCGACCCTGATCGACAACGGCTTCTCCCGCTACTTCCCGGGGGTGAGCGCCGCCGACTTGGTGCTGCGGGCGCTCAAGCGCGGCGAGATCGGCGCCGCCTCGGTCTCGGCCACCGACACCGCGGCGCAGAAGCTGAAGCCCGAGACCATCCGCACCGTCCAGCGCGCGATCAAGCAGGCCGACTTCTATCCGGGTGCGCTCGACGGGCGCTTCAACCCGGTCTTCGTGCGGGCGCTCGACCAATACGCCAAGGCGAACGAGGCGGAATGAGACGCCTTCTCGCCGCGTCGCTCGCCGGGCTCCTGATGGCCCTGCCGGCCCGGGCCGATCCCGGCACCGACGGTCTCGCGCCCTTCCTCGACGCGGTGGTTGCCTGCGCCGGCCGGCCCGGCCTGTCCCTCGCCGTGATCGGTCCCGAGCCCGGCCAGACCGCGTGGTCGCGCGAGCAGGCCGAGGAGGTGCGCCTCGCGGTCGAGAGCCGGTTGCAGGGAACCGGCCGGGTCAAGCTCGCGGCCGCGGCCGACGTGGTGCGGGTGAAGGCCCTGCGCGAGGGCACGACCGGGCTGTCGGGTCCGGAGGCCGAGGCGCAGATCCGCGCCGCCTTCTCGGGGGATGCCAGCGTGTTCCTGGTCGAGCCGCGCCGGGCCGGCGAGACCGCGACGTTCCGGCTCCAGGCGATCACCCGTGCGGCCTCCTGCAAGGCGACGAGCGAGCCCCTGACGGTGCCGATGCGCGTCGGCGCCGGGGTCGCCGACATCGATGCCGAGATGGAGCGGGCCGTGAAGGCCTTCGGGCAGGCGGCACCGAACGTCAGCGCCGTCGAGGTCTGCCCGTTCGAGGCCGAGGGCGGCCACTCGACCTGCGCCGGGGCGCTGACCGACCGCCTGCTGATCGCCCTCGACGCCGAGGCGCGCTCGGCGAACCGCATCCTCAAGGGCGCGCGGCTCGCGGTGCGCCGCCGCCCGCCCGGCACCGCCTGCGCCGGCCCGGTCACGGCCCGCGGGCGCTTCCTCACCGACCGCGAGCGCCGCGCCTGGATGGAGCTGGAATTCCAGCGCGACGGCGCGGTGCTGGCGCCGACCGGGCGGCGGCGCATCGGCATCGAGGGCCTGGGCTGCGACCCGACCCCGCGCCCCTTCCTCGACCACCTGGCGGCGACGGCCCGCACCGATGGCGGCCGCCTCGCGGTCGCCGCCACCGCCACGCCGTTCGCGTCCGGCCAGAGGCTGGAGCTGCGCATCGATTCGAAGGCGCGCCAGAACCTGTATTGCTGGGTGGTCGCCCCGGACGAGACCGCCTTCGTGGCGCTGCCGGTACGCGGCAACGCCGCCTCCCTCGGGCCCCTCGGCCCCGGCGACGTCCGGCGCTACCCGCGCGGCTACGGCCTCGAGGAGATCGTCGCGGGCGAGCCGTTCGAGAATCTCTTCGCCTGTTTCGGCATTCCCGGTGGCCTGCCGCCGGAGCTCGCCGCGCGCTGGCTCTCCGCCGCCCCCGGCATCGAGGGCGAGGCACGCCTGCTGCCGCCGCCCGAGGTCCTCGACCTCGTCGAGAAGATCCGGGCGGTGCCGGGCGTGACCGAGGCGACGGCGCGGATCGTGGTGCGGTGATGGGCGTGACCGAGGCGACGGCGCGGATCGTGGTGCGGTGATGGGGCGTTGCGGAGACCATCGAATGCGAAACCTGATCATGGCCCTCCTCTGCCTCACGGCCGCACCGGCCCACGCCGAGGGTTTCGCACTCCGCGACCTCGCCGCGGTCGCGGCCAGCGCCGGCACCGCCCTGGGATTCGGCTTCGTCTCACGCGCCGCGCCGGAGCGGCTCACCCTGATATGCACGACCTGCGAGGGCGCGCCGATGGTCGACCTGCTGCTCGGCCGCCAGACCGACGGGACCGAGGAGCGGGTGCGCGCCGGCCGGACCTCGATGGCGCAGCTCGAGGCGATCTGCCGGGAGCGGAGCCCCGATTGCCGGTTGTCCGGGCTGTCGGTGGCGCCGGCGGTCGGCTGGGCCACCACCTACGGCGTCGGTTCGAGCGCGGGCGCGACCGCCATCATCCTGCGCGGCGGCGACCTCCTGACGATCCGGGCGCTGGCCGGCAGCCGCGAGGCGGCGGCGCGCCAGGTCGAGATCCTGGCCCGCACGGTCGCGCCGCGCATCGTCGGCCGCTGAGGACGGCCTCGGGATGACGGATGAGCAGACCGGGAGTATCCGATGGGCGACGAACCGGCGCGGGGCTGAAGGCGGGCGCATGACCGGCGGATACGACGAGCGTTGCGCGGCCGACCTCGCCGCCGTGGCCGAGGGCCGCGACCTCTCCCGCGAGGACCGCGCCTGGCTCACCCGGGTGGTCACCGGCGCGGTGCGGCCGAACCGCGACAAGCCGCTCTGGGACCTCGCCCACGCGCTGGCCGCCCTGGCGGGTCTCGCCGGCGCCCGGGACGGGCGCGATCTCGTCACCCTCGCCCTCGATCCGGGGCTGGCGCGGGCCGACCGGGCGGAGGCGCGCTTCGCGGGGGCGGGCGCCGCCGTCGATGCGCGCGGCCTCATTGGAGCGGCGGGCTGGCGCACGACCTGGGCCGGCCTCGCGCGGCTCCTGGCCCTCGCCGAGTTCGTGCTGACGGCCGAGGACTTGGGCCATTTCCCTTGCGTCACCGGCTGGCTCGACGACCTCGCCGCGGCGCCGGACGCGGAGGGCGCCGCGGCCTTGAGCCGGCGCCTGGCGCGTCATCTCGCCGCCTACCGCCAGGCGCACCTGCCGCTTGCCCCCCTGGAGCGGCGCTTCCGGGCGATCCTCGGCTTCCTCGACGGGCGGCGCGCCTTCACGGACGACGACATCCTCGATTTCTGGCGCGGGCAGATGCAGGGCGACGACCGGCCGGGCTTCCGCACGGTGGCCGAGCATTTCGTGACCTTCGAGGCGGCCTCCGCCCTGCTGGGCGGGCTCGCGGAACTCTCCGCCCCCGCCTCGCTCGACGCGGTCGAAGGCTGGGAGAAGCGGCTCGACGCCTCGCTGGCGGACCTCGCCGCGGCCGAGCCGGCCGAGGCCCTGGCGGCCCTGCTCGAAGGCCTGCCGGAGGGCCCGAAGATCCTGACGGGAGCGGAGCGCGACGACCTCGCCGAGTTCCTGCGCCTGGAGCCGTTCCACCGCACCCGCCCGCTGACGACGCTGCGGGCCGCGAGCTTCGGGCGGGTGCAGTCCGGCCTCGCCAACCGCCTGCGACGGGGCGGCGGGGGCCCGAGCATCGCGGAGCGCACCGCCTGCGCCGAGGCCGAGACCTATTCGGCGCTCGCCGGGCGGGCCGAGGCGCTGACGGCCCATCTCGACCGGATGCTGCGGATCGCGGCGGCGTTGCGGGTGCCGGCCGATGCGGAAGGCCTCGCACCGGAGATGCGCGACACCCTCGCGGCGGCGCTCGCCGACATCCGCCGGGTCCGGCGCGCCGGCTTCGACGATCCGGATCGGCTGGCCTCAGGCTTCGCCACGGCGGATGCGGCGCTCCTGCGCCTCGCCGAGGAGGCCGGCCGTCTCGCCCGCGCGATCGCGGGCCTGTCCCGGAATCGGCCGCTCGACGCGGCCTTCGCGGCGGACCGGGAGGTCTTTGCCCGGATCTTCGCCGAGGCCTATGCGGCGGAGGCGAGCGCGTGAGCGACGAGGCACGGCTGCTCGCCGAGATCCACGCCGCCCGCGCGCTGATGCGGGAAAGCGGGCCCGCGCGCGATGCGGCGGGCCGCCCGGGCGCCGCGTCGCTCTGGGCCCACGCCACCCGCGCGGCGGACGCGCCGGTCGATGTCGCGGTGGCCCGGGCGATCCGGTCCGATCCCGCGACCGCCCGGCGCTACCGGGCGCTGCTCGCCGGACAGGCCATCGCCCACGCCCCGCGGGCGATCGCGGCCTCGGACGGGGCGCTCGCGGCGCGGCGCGTCGGCGCCTTCACCCTCGAGATCCTGCCCGCGACCGAGGACGGGCCGCCGCTCCTGGTGCTGCGGGGCGCCGAGGCGCAGGCGCTGCGGGCCATCGAGGCGATGCGCGGCGACGAGGCCGTCCGGCTCGCCCTGCCGCCGGCGATCGACGGCGCGATCCTGGTCGCCCTCGATCCGGCGGTGCCGGAGGCGATGCGGCTCGGTGCGATGCTGCGGGACACGGACTGCGCGGTGTTCCTGCTGTGACGACCGCCGCATGAGGCCCTGCGCGATCCTGATCGTGGTGCCGACGACCGGCGGTCCGGTGGTTTTGCGCAGCCTCAAGGCCCGCCCCGGCCTGCCGGCCTCCGCCGCCTTCGCGGCGGGCGATTACCGGCCCCTGCCGTGGTCGGGCGACTATGCGCGGCTCGCAGCCGGCGGCGGGCCGCTCGCGCAGTGGACGCACGCCGAGGCCGGCCCTTACGAATTGCGGCTCTCCGGCTCCTTCGATGCCGGCCGCTCGTGGGAGGTGCCGGTCTGCCTCGCCCACGGCCTCGTGGCGCAGGGCCATACCCTCGCGCCCGAGCCGGAGGCGGCCGACCTCGTCCTGTGGGCGACCGGGGCGGTCGACCTCGATCTCGCGGTGCTGCCGGGCGACTACGCGCTCCTCGACAAGATCGCGCGCTCTGGATCCCTGCTGGAAGCGGCGGCGCGGGCCGACCTCGCGGTGCTTCTCCCCGACGGGCCGGAAGCGAAAGAGGCCGAGCGGGCGTTTCGCGCCCTCGGCCGGGCCCGCCCGCCGGTGTTCCTGCCGCGCACGGAGGTGCCGGCCGCCCTCGCGGCTCTGGCGCGGCCGGCGCCGTCCGTCGCGCCCGGCCGCCAGCTCCCTGCCCTTCCGATAGCCTTGGCGGCAGCGCTGGCCGCCGCAACCCTCGCCGCCGGCGTCGCGATGCTCCGCCCGCGCCCGGAACCGGACCGGCCCGTCGTCGCCGACGCCACGCCCGTGCCGGTCGAGGCGCCCCCGGCCGTGATGCCTGCGCCGGAGCCGGCGCGCGCGGTCGTGGTGGAGGAGCTGGTCGCCCCGCCGGGCTCGTCGTGCCGGCGCGTCGCCTTCGGGGCGGATCCGCCTGTGCGCCGCCCGGTCCCCGTCGAAGAGCCGGGCCGGCTGCGGGCGAGCCGCCTCGCGCCGGACCTGTGCGGCCTCGCGATCCGTCCGGCTGAGCCCGGTGCGCGCGTCGCGGTCGGTCGCGACCTTGCGGCCGCCGCGCTCCCGCCGACGCGCCTGCCCGACGGCGCGGAGGCCTATTTCCTGCGCGAGAACGGCCGGCGAAACCTCGTCTACGCCGTCCAGGTCATCCCAGGCCGGGTCGATTCTGGCCGAGCCGATCCTGGCCGAGCCGATCCTGGCCGAGCCGCTGGAAACCCAGTCGAGCCGGGCGCCGCGAACCCGGGCGACCAGCTCACCCACGCCCTCGTCCCGTAACGACTTGATCCGGCCCGAAATCGACTTTCTTTGACTTGCGCGCCGGCAGGCGGCATAAAGCCGCCGCCGAGAGGAGGACAGCGATGGCCACAAGCCACCGGACACGCCGCTCGACCAAGGGGGACACTTGCGGAATCATCAGCCTGATCCTGGCGCTCGGCGCCGCTGAACCTGCGCGGGCGCAGAGCGTCGGGTTCGATCCTGCGGATTACGGTCGCGCGCAACTGCCGCTGCGGCAGACGACCGGCGACGCGGCCTCTTACGTCGACCGCAACAAGGGCGCGTTCGAGCCGATCGCCGAGCTCGACCCGAAGGATGGCCTCGCGGCTTTGGCCCGCCCGATCGGCCGGGTCGACATCGTGCTGAAGAACGCCCGCACCGGTCAGATGGTCGGCGCCTCCTGCACCGGCTCGCTGCTGCCGGGCGACTACGTGCTGACCAACCACCATTGCCTGCCGCAATCGGGCGACCTGACCCCGGTCAAGGCCTCGATCCTGATGGATTACCTGACCCTCGACGGCGCGGGCTCGCGGCGGTTCGAGATCGACCCGAAGCCGGTGGAGTTCGACGCGCGCCTCGACTATGCCCTCGCCCGCGTCGCCGGCAACCCGACCGCCACCTACGGCGCGGCCCGGCTCTCGGGCGAGGCGGTGGCGGGCAACCGCTCGATGCTCGTCATCCATCACCCCCTCGGGCGCCCGAAGGTGATGAGCCGCTTCCGCTGCTTCGCCATGAAGGAGCAGGCCGAGGGCCCGGACCTGCGCCACCGCTGCGACACGCTCGGCGGCTCCTCCGGCTCGCTGATGTACGATTCCTCGGTGGCCGGCGTCGCGCTGCACAAGGAGGGCGGCCTCGACCCGAAGGACCCGTCGAGCTTCAACGCCGCGACGCGTCTCTCGGCGATCCTCGGGCGCAGCCGCATCCTGTCCGAGATCGCCGCCCGCCAGGGCCGCCCGGCCGCCGCCACGGCCGCCGCCGACCCGGCGCCGCAGCCGACACCGGCGGCGAGGCCCGCCGCCCGGCCCGCCCCCGACGCTCCCCTCGATCCGGCCGGGATGAACGCGATCCTGCGCGGGCGCTGACCCCATCACGAAAAAAATCGTCCGCCGGCGCGGCGAAAGCCGCTCTGGCCTGTCCAGGCACGGGGTGTGGGGGCCGAAGCAAGGCCCGCGAGGAGACACATCATGGAAAGGATCGACGCAGGCCCGGCGCGGCCGGCCGTCCCGGAGGAGAGCGCCTTGCGGCGCACGGCGAAGCGGCGCCTCGGCCGGTCCTGCCTCGCCCTGGCTCTCGGCCTCGTCGTCGCACTGAACAGCGCGGCGCGGGCGAACCCGCTGACCGAGGCGCCGGGCCGGGCCGAGCGGCTCGACGAGGCCGGGCCGGCGCAAGCGCCGGCGGAGGCGCAAGTCCGCAACCCCTCCGCCACCGCGATCATCCGCTCCCTCGCCCCCTTCGCCGACGGGAATCCCGGCAGCCCCGCGCGGGCGCTGACCCCCGACGACGGCGGACCGTCCGTCCGCGTCGATCCGGCCCGCTCGGTCGATCTCACGGTCTTCTTCGCCTATGACAGCGCCCGCCTGACGCCGGAGGCGCGCATCCAGCTCGAGCCGCTCGGCCAGGCCCTCGCCTCGCGGGACCTCGCCGGCCACGGCTTCCTCATCGCCGGCCACACCGATGCGGCGGGCAGCCCGGCCCATAACCGGCGCCTGTCGCTGGCCCGGGCACGCGCGGTGCGGACCCATCTCGTTGCGGTTTACGGCATCGATCCGGGCCGGCTGCGCGTGCATGGCTGGGGGCCGAACCGCCCGAAGGACCCGGCCGCGCCGCTGTCGCGGGTCAACCGCCGGGTCGAGGTCAGCCTGCTCGCCCCCGCCCGCCACGGCGCGCTCCGCTTCATCGGCCCGGCCGCCGAGGCGGCCTGCGGCGAGCCCGCTGCCGACACTTTGGCGGACACCTTGGCCGACCCGCGCCTGCGCGTCGCCCTCGACCTCGACGATTTCGCGGCGGCGCCGACGCCGCGCCCCTGCTCCGAGTGACCCGACATCCCCGCTTCAGGAGGACCACGATGCCGCTCATCCGTGCCGCCGCGCGCCGCTGCGCCCTCGCCGCACTCTCCCTCGGCCTCGCGCTCGTCGCAGGCCCGGCGCTCGCCCAGCCCAAGCCCAACGTCGTGGTGATGGGTGAGGATGCCGACGAGGATTCGGTGCCGCGCGGCAACCGCATCTTCCAGCGGGTGATCGCCGAGCTCTCCGAGACGATGAACCTGCGCGGCTACAACGTCTACGACGAGACCGCGGTGGCGATGGGCTTCAGCCAACCGAACCGGGTGCGCCGGCGCGACGCCGAGCTGATCGAGGTCGCCCGCGCGGTGCAGAACCCGCCCCTCGACGTGGTGGCGGTGTTCCAGATCTATGCCTCGGCGTCGAAGTCGGCCTATTCGGACATCGTGCGGCCGGAAGTGCGCATTCCGGGCCGGCTCCTCAACGTGCGCACCGGCCAGTCCCTCGGCGCGTTCGAGGTGGCGGGCGTGCAGCTGCCGCCGCTGCCGCAGGGATGCGACCGCGAATGCCTGCTGGAGCGGGTCGGCGCCGAGGCGAAGGTCATCGCCGGCGACGTCGCGGCGGCGCTCACCGCGAAGGTCGACGGGGTGGTGGCGCCCCGCCGCGGCACGGAGCAAGGCGCGGCGGCGGGAACGGGCGCGGCGGTCCCTGGCCCGGGAGCGGTCGCGGCCGCCTCCGGCGGGGAGGCCTGCGGCGGACTGCCGACGGCCTACGTGGTGCGGATGAACGGCTTCTCGCCCCAGGAGGTCCAGGCGGCCGAGGAGTACATGGCGGCCTTCCGCTGCTACGAGCACCACCGCCCGGTGCGCGCGGGGGCGTCGGCCGCCGAGTACTGGTACGAGACCCGCTCCGATTCCGCCCGGCTCGGCCGCAACCTGCGCCTGATGCTGGAGCACATGAGCGCGCCGGGACAGGTCCAGTTCTCCGGCAACACCTTCGTGCTCAGCCGCGTCGCGACGCGCTGACTTCGGGAGACCCATGATGGCATCGTCCCTTCGCACCGCCGGCCGGCTTCTGGCCGCTCTTTGCCTGCTCTCATCGGCGTCCCCGGCCCTCGCCGCCGAGGCGATCTTCCCCCCCGCCGCGTCCGTCGGCCTCGCGCCGCCGCCCGGCATGGTGCCCTCCCGGGCCTTCGCGGGATTCGAGCACCGGTCCGGCGCCTCGATCCTCATCACCGAGATGCCGGAAGAGGCCTACGGCCAGCTCGTCGAAAAATTCACCCCCGAGGCGTTGCGCGCCACGGGCTTCGAGGCTCAGGGGTCCGGGGCGGCCCTGCGCGTCGCCGGCGGCGAGGGCCGGGTGCTGCGCGGCCGCCAGGCGGCCAACGGGCAGAGCTACACCAAGTGGGTCGCGGTGGTGCGGGGCGGGGCCGGCACCGGCCTCGTCACCGTGCAGGTGCCGGAAGCCGCGCGGGGGCAGGTACCCGATGAGGCCGTCGAGGCGGCCCTGACCACGATCGCGTTCCGGGCTCCCGGCAGTCTCGCCGACCAGATGGCGGCCCTGCCCTACACCGTCGGCGACCTCGCGGGCTTCCGCCCGGTGCGCACGCTGATGGGCAACGCCCTGATGCTCACCGACGGCCCGAAGGACATCGATCCCGACGGCACGCAGCCGCTCGTCGTCGTCGCCCCGGCGATGGGCCGCGCCGCCATTCCCCCCGGCCAGGAGGGTGCCTTCGCCCGCAAGGCCCTCGCCACCTTCCGGGAGATCAAGGACGTCACGATCACCGAGGAGGACCGCTCGACCCGCGACGGCACGGTTTTCCACCGCCTGCGCGCCGCCGGCACCGATCCGAAGAGCGGTCGCCCGGTCGCGGTCACGCAGGTGATCCGGTTCGACGTGACGGGCTATCTGCGGGTCCTCGGCCTCGCGCCGGCGTCCCAGGCGGAGGCCCTTGCCCGCACCGAGCGGGTGGCCGCCTCGGTGGCGATGCGGTGAGGCGGCGCGTGGCGGTCCGCCCCCTCCTGCTCGCCGCGCTTCTCCTCGGCTTCGGGGGGATCGTGCAGGCCGCCGACGTCCCGCACTTGCTGCGGGACTGGACGGCCCTCAACGGCGCCTGCCGCGGCGGGCGCGGCGACGACCCCGCCACGCTCGCGGCCTGCGACCGGCGCGACGCCATCGACCGCCGGCTCGCCGCGGCGGGCTGGTGCTACGGCCGGCCAGGGGATGCCGGCTACCAGCGGGTCTGGCGCCCCTGCACCGGGACCGGGCGGTGAAGCCCTGGGCCCTGCCCCTGCGCAGAGGGAGCCGGCTCCTGCTCCTCGCCGGTGTGCTGATCGTCTGGGCGCCGTTCCTGCTCCTCGTCCTCTCCCTGGCGATCGCCCGCCTGACGGGATGCGAGGTCAACGAGGCGCGGGCGAATCCCTGCCGGGTCGCCGGCCTCGACATCGGCGGCCTGCTCTATCGGATGATGGTGATGGGCTGGCTCGTCCTCCCGCTCCTGCCCTTCATGGCGCTCACGCTGATCGGCGGAGTGGTCGCCGGAATGGTGGCTCTCGTCAGGGCGTGGCGGCCGTGAGCCGGGCGGGACGACGGCTCCTGCTCGCCGCGGCGGGTGGCCTCTCCGCGCTCCTCGGGCAGGGGAGCGCGCGGGCCGGAGGCCTCGTCGCCGAGCGCGCCTTCCCGCCGGCGGGAGCCTGCTACGGGCGCCGCTACGATGCCGCCCACCTCGCCCGCCATCCCGGCCAAGTCGTGACCGGCCTGCACCTCGGGGGCTCGTCGCGCGACCTGATCCGGCTGCGGGCCGAAGCCGGCCGGGTCGATCCCGAGCTGACCCTGAGGCTGCGCATCGACTTCGCGGACGGCACCTCGTCCGAGGGCGAGGTCGGCTGCCTGGAGGAGCGCGGCCGGATCCGGCGCTGCGGACGAAACGCCAGCTGCGCCGGCGATTTCGCGCTCGAAGCCCTGCCCGGCGGCCGCCTCGCGGTCGTCAACGACGACGCGGCCTCGCGGATGCCCACGACGGCGAACGCACGGGCGGGATTCAGCCCGGATGCCGGATGCCCGCCGGGCGGCCGGGCCGGGCGCTTCGTTCCGCCCGACGCGCAGAACCGCGTCTTCCACCTGGAGCGGCTGCCGCTCGCGGCTTGCGCTCCGGGCCCGAGCCGCTGACCACCCCCTCGTCGCCTCAGCGCGGAGCGCGCCATGACACTCACCGCCCGGCTCCTCGCCGTCGCCCTCATCCCGCTGCTGCCCGCGGCAGCCGCGGCCCAGGCCTTGGGCGCGGAGATACAATCCCCGCAGGCGCCCATGCCCGACAGCGGGCTCGACAATCGCTCGGCCGAGGCACCCGCCCTTCCCTTCGCCACCTCGGCGGGCTTGCGCGCCGAGACGGTCGCCCGGCACGTCAGGGACTTGCGCGCCAGCAACCCGGTCGCGGCGGCCGAAATCGCCCGGGAGATGAGCCGGCACGATTACGACGCGATCTTCCGGAGCTTCCTGACGGGCACCGATCTGCGGGCGGACGATGCCGGGGACGTGCTCACCGCCTTCATCGTGCTGCAATGGATGGTCGCCAACGATGCGGCGGTCGAGCCAAGCGCCGGCGCGCTCCGGGCGGTACGGCGCCGGATGGTGGCGCCGCTGGCCGACAAGCCGCCCCTGTCGCAGCCGCTCTCCCGCGCCGCCTTCGCCGAGCAGGTGAAGCTGCGTGCCGTCCTGCACCATGCCGGCTGGCAGGCGGCGAAGCGCCTCGGGACGCTGCCGACCTTCCTCGCCGGCCTGTCGAAGGACTTCATCCCGCCGGCCAAGCTCCGGGCGGTCGCGCTCACCGATGACGGGCTGGTCGGACAGGGCGGCCGCCGCCCGTCGCGGGAGACGCCATCCGCCGCACGCCCTCCCGCCGCCCCGTCCGTGGCTGTGGCGCCGCCGACGCTCCCCGGTCCCGCGGCGGAGCCGCTGGCCGCGCCGCGCCACGCGGCGAACTGGGCCGAGGTCGAGGGGGTGTATTTCCGCGCCGCAACGGGCGTCGGGGTCGGCGGCATGATGGTGATCGAGTACGAGCCGCTGATCCTGTTTGGCGACGGCACCAGCTACGAGATCGCGGATGCCGCCCTCGAGGATGTCGACCTCGCGGCCGAGCGCGCCGCCCATCCGCGCCGGTTCGGCCGCTGGACCCGCATCGGCGAGGCCTACCGGCTGAGCGGCCGGGACGGCAAGCCGCAGGACTACAAGCTCCAGGACGGCTCGTTCTTCCGCGCCTTCCCGGCCGAGGCGGACGAGCGGACGATCGCGCGCTCCTACCGGCGCCTCTCGGGCGGCGGCACCAGCGCGATGGGCGGCGACGTGACGATCGCGGTCTCGAACCGCTACGACTTCCGCCAGGACGGGACTTACGGCCGCGGCGGCTCGGTCGGGGCGACGAATTCGGGCGCGAGCACCGGGGTGGGCTCCGCGATCGGCCGGCGGCGCGCGCCGGAAGGCGGGCGCTACGCGCTGGACCGCCACACGCTGACCCTGACCGGGCCGGACGGGCAGAGCCGCCGCCTCTTCTTCGCCTATGGCTCGCAGGGCAGCCCGGCCCGACCCGACCGCGAGATGGCGTTCATCGGCGGCCGCGTGTTCTCGAACCCGGATTGAGGCTCGCCCGCGTCGGGACGCGACGTTCTACCCGCGCGATCGCGCCGCGCCGCGCGGGCGTGCCGCCGCGGGGCGCAATCCGGCCGCACCTGCATCGGCGAGGACCATGAGACCGGGCGAAGCCCGGGCGGACCTCACCGATGGTGTCGGCGCGGCCGGCTCAGACGAGCTTGCAGGCACTGCCCTGCAGGGGCCGGAACGCCTCGCTGCCAGGTACGGTCGCCACGAGGGAGTACTGGTCCCACTCGGCCGTCGACTCGGACGGCCGCTTGACCTTGGCGAGATACATGTCGTGCAGCATCAACCCGTCCTGCCGCACCCGGCCATTCCTCACGTAGAAGTCGTCGACGGGCAGCGCCCGCATCCTGTCCATGACGCGGTCGGCGTCCCGGGTGCCGGCATCCTGCACGGCCTTCAGGTAATGCGTCGCCTGGCTATAGGCCGAGGCCTGGAGCATGGTCGGCATCCGCCCGACGAGGGCGCGGAAGCGCTGCGACCAGGCGCGGGATTCCGCGGTCCGGTCCCAGTAGAAGGCGGTCGCCAACAGGGTTCCTTGCGCGATCGGCAGCCCGATGCTGCGCACGTCGGTGTCCATCAGCACCATCGCGGCGACGCGCTGGCCCTCCCGCTGCAGCCCGAACTCGTGAGCCTGCTTGATGCAGTTGACCGCGTCGGCGCCGCCATTGGCCAGCGTGACGACCTTCGCCCCCGAGGCCTGCGCCTGGAGCAGGTAGGAGGAGAAGTCGGGCGTGCCGAGGGGCGCCCGGACGGTTCCCAGCACCTTCGCGCCGGCCGCCTGCACCACCTGGGTCATGTCGTTGACGAGCGCCGCGCCGAACCCGTAATCGGCCGCGATGAAGAACCAGCTGTCGCCGCCGTCCCGGACGATCGCCGGGCCGATCGTCTTCGCCATCGCGTGCGAATCGTAGGTCCATTGCGTCGTGTAGGGCGAACAGAACTTGCCGGTGATGTCCGACGAGCCCGGGCTGGTGGCGAGCACGATTTTTCGGCGCTCGGCCGAGAGCTGCATGATCGCGAGCGCGATGGCGGTCGAGGGCAGGTCGATGATCGCGTCGACGCCCTCCTGGTCGTACCAGCGCCGGGCGATGGCCGAGGACACGTCCGGCTTGAGCTGGCAATCGGCGGAGACGAGCCTCGCCTTCTGGCCGAGGCAGGGACCGAAATCGTCGATCGCCATCTGGACGGACTTCACCAGCGCCGGGCCGCTGATATCCGCGTAGGCCGAGGACAGGTCGCTGAGCGCGCCGATCGTGACCGGGCCGCCAGCAGCAGCCCGGGCGCCGCGGCCGGACAGGCCCAAGACGGCGGGTGAAACGAGGGCGGGCGCGGCGAGGCCGCCCAGCATCGTCCGCCGGGTGAGAGGGGCGTTCGTCATGGTTTCCTCCTGCGGGAGGCCCGGGACTTGTCCCGCCCGGTGCCCCGATGGCGAACGGCATCACGAGGGCGACCCCAGCGGACCTCCGGCGGGTCGCGCCGCATCCGAGGCGGCGTGCCTCGCCAGGGCGGTCCGTGCACCACCCCGCCGTCTCATGTTTTAACTTACTCATGAGTATGGATCATACTCATGTGAATTTTCAAGCATCCTTCGGAGGAGACCGGTTGGACAGACGGAAGCCTGCCGGGCCGCCGCGGCCCGGAAGCGGTCTCGGGCCTCTGGGTCTCGGACCCCCGGGTCTCGGACTCCAAGTCTCAGGCTCTCGGCGCCAGGCCCCGGGTAAGGAAATCGACCATCTCGGCCGCAACCTCCGCCGGCCCGCGCGACCCTTGCGGATCGTACCAGCGCGCCGGCCAGTTGAGCGCCCCGGCCAGCGTGAAGGCCGCGATCCAGGGATCGCTCCGGGCGATCGAGCCGTCCTCCATGCCGTCGGAGATCAGGTCGCGCATGGCTTGATCGATCCGCTTCTTCAGGGCCCGGAAGGAGCGCGCGCTCTCGGGCGACAACGCCTCGTCGCCGGTGCGGATCACGCAGCGCCCGAAATCGCCCATGTTGATCTCGGCGTAGCGGCGAAGAAAGCAGCGCAGGCGTTCAAGCCCGGTCCCGGTCGCCGCGCGCGATTCCTCGACCGCCTCCAGCAGCTGCTCGAGACCGAAGGTCACGCATTCGAGCAGGATCTGATCCTTGTTGCCGAGGTAGTGATAGACCGTCGGCTTGGTGACCCCGAGGCTGGTCGCAACGTCGTCGAGCGAGGTCGCGTGGAACCCGCGCTCGTTGAACATCCGGACCGCCGCCAGGAGGACGGCCTGCCGCTTCGCCTCGCGCTCGCGGCGCCGCGCGGTCGCGGTCTTGAAGGGAGAGGGTGAGTTCGCCAACGGCCGCATGTCCCGAAAAATTCCTGCGAACCCCAGTGGACATGGATGCGGGCCGGGTTCAATATACCGATGAGAATATAATGTCCTAGAAGGTAGGAAACGCTCACAAGGCGGCGGCCGGCGAGCTGGGAACGGCGCTGCCGAGGTCTCCCTATGCCGATCGGCGGAGCTGCCCGGCCGGCGAGGAGAGTCCAGGTCGCGTCCGGTCCTCAGGGACGATCCGGACAGAGCCGGGGCATCGGGACGGACCAAGCTCCATCGCCAACGTCCGCCGCGGGCGACCGCCGGTTCTTCATCAGTCAACGACAAGACGACAGGCCGTCGAGGGGACCTGAATCGGCCGGCCTGCGGTCAGACCGGCCGGGTCCGCCTCGACGGCAGACTCGACTGACAGGGGAGGATGCATGCGTATCAAGGATGCGGGTGCCGTGGTGACGGGCGGCGCCTCGGGGCTCGGCGGCGCGACCGCGGCGCGGCTCGCGGCGGCTGGCGCGAAGGTGACGATCATCGACCGCAACGCCGAGCTGGGCCACCGGCACGCCGCAACGATCGGCGGCCGCTTCGTCGCCGCCGACGTGACCGACGAGCGGGCGATCGCCGCCGCCCTCGACGAGGCGGAAGGGCTCAACGGCAAGGCTCGCATCCTCGTCAACTGCGCCGGGATCGGGCCGCCCGCCAAGGTCATCGGCCGCGAGGGCGACGTGCTGCCCCTGGCGGAGTTCCGCCGCATCATCGACGTCAACCTGATCGGCACCTTCAACACCCTGTCGCAATTCGCCGGCCGGCTGCACCGGGCGGAGCCGATCGGCGAGGAGCGCGGGGTCATCGTCAACACCGCCAGCGTCGCCGCCTTCGACGGGCAGATCGGCCAGGCCGCCTACGCCGCCTCGAAGAGCGCCATCGTCGGCATGGCCCTGCCGCTCGCCCGCGAATTCGCCCGCTACGGCATCCGCGTGATGACGATCGCCCCCGGCATCTTCCTGACGCCGCTGCTGGCGACCCTGCCGGAGGAGGTGCAGGTCTCGCTGGGCCAGCAGGTGCCGTTCCCGAGCCGCCTCGGCCAGCCGGACGAGTTCGCGCAGCTCGTCGAGGGCATCGTCCTGAACCCGATGCTCAACGGCGAGGTGATCCGCCTCGACGGCGCGATCCGGATGACCGCCAAATGAGCGCCCTGCCCTCTCCCGATCACCGCCTCTCCGCCGAGGCCACGGCCCTCGCCGGGCGGGTCGAGCGCTTCGTGCGCGACGTCGTGGCGCCCTACGAGACGGACCCGCGGCGCGACCACCACGACTGCCCGACCGACGATCTCGTCGCCGAGCTGCGCGCCAGGGCCCGCGAGGCCGGCGTGCTCACCCCGCATATCCGGCCGGACGGCAGCTTCCTCAGCCACCGCGAGACGGCGGCGGTGCTGATCCGCTCCGGCCTCTCGCCTCTCGGCCCGCTCGCCTGCAACACCGCGGCGCCCGACGAGGGCAACATGTTCCTGCTCGCGAAGGTCGGCAGCCCCGGGATCCGCGAGCGCTTCCTCGACCCCCTGGTCGCCGGACGGGCGCGCTCGGCCTTCTTCATGACCGAGCCGGCGGAGGAGGGGGGCGCCGGCTCGGATCCCTCGATGATGATCACCACCTGCAGGCCCGACGGCAACCACTGGGTGATCGACGGCCGCAAGGCCTTCATCACCGGGGCGGCGGGGGCCTCGATCGGCATCGTGATGGCGAAGGCGGCCGAGGGCGCCTGCATGTTCCTCGTCGACCTTCCCGATCCGGCGATCCGGATCGAGCGGGTGCCCAACACCCTCGACAGCTCGATGCCGGGCGGCCACGCCGTCGTGACGATCGAGGGCCTGCGGGTCCCCGCCGACCAGATGCTCGGCAGCGCCGGCGAGGGCTTCCAGTATGCCCAGGTCCGCCTCGCCTCGGCGCGGCTGACCCACTGCATGCGCTGGACGGGCGCCTGCCTGCGCGCCAACGAGATCGCCACCGACTACGCCAACCGGCGCCACGCCTTCGGCAAGCCGCTGATCGAGCACGAGGGCGTCGGCTTCATGCTGGCCGAGAACCTCATCGACCTGAAGCAGGCCGAGCTGATGATCGACTGGTGCGCCGGCATCCTCGACGGCGGGGCCCCCGGCATCGCCGAGAGCTCGATGGCCAAGGTCGCGGTCAGCGAGGGGCTGATGCGCATCGCCGACCGCTGCGTGCAGGTGATGGGCGGCAGCGGCGTGACCCAGGACACCATCGTCGAGCAGGTGTTTCGCGAGGTGCGCGCCTTCCGGATCTATGACGGGCCGACCGAGGTGCACAAATGGTCGCTCGCCAAGAAGATCCGGCGCGACTGGAAGGCCAGGACGGGGCAAGCGGAGGCGCGCGCATGAGCGACCCCGTCCACGTCTCGGTCGGGGGGGCGATCGCCACCCTCACCCTCGACCGGCCGAGCGCCGGCAACACGATCGACCTTCCCCTCGCCCGCGGCCTCCTCGCGGCGGCGATCCGCTGCGACCAGGACCCGGCGATCCGCTGCGTCGTCCTCACCGGTAACGGCCGGCTGTTCTGCGGCGGCGGCGACCTCGGGGTGATGGCGGGGGCGGACGAGGCGCTGCCGGGCGTCCTCAGCGAGCTTGCCGGCACCCTGCACATGGCGGTCTCGCGCCTGATGCGGATGGAGAAGCCCCTGCTGGTGCTGGTCAACGGGCCGGCGGCCGGGGCGGGGCTGAGCCTCGCGCTTGCGGGCGACGTCGTGCTGGCGGCGCGCTCCGCCCACTTCACCGCGGCCTATGGCGGCGTGGGCCTGAGCCCCGATGGCGGGATGTCCTGGCTCCTGCCCCGCCTCGTCGGCCTGCGCCGGGCACAGGAGATGATCCTGACCAACCGCCGCGTCGGCGCCGAGGAGGCCGAGCGGATCGGCCTCGTCACCCGCACCGTCGACGACGCGGCGCTGGCGCGCGAGGGCGCGGAGGTCGCCGGCCGGCTCGCGGCCTCCGCGACCCGGGCCCTCGGCCTCGCCCGCGGCCTCCTCGCCGAGAGCCTCGGCTCCGGCCTGGAGACGCAGCTCGAGCGCGAGGCCCGCGCCATCGCGGAGGCCGGCCGGAGCCCGGACGGCCGCGAGGGCGTCGCGGCCTTCCTCGCCCGGCGCACACCCGACTTCACCGGCAGGAGATGAGCATGGCCGAGGCTTACATCGTCGAGGCGGTCCGCACCGCAGGGGGGAAGCGCAACGGCAGGCTCGCCGGCTGGCACCCGGCCGACATGGGCGGCGCCGTCCTCGACGCGCTGGTGGCGCGGACCGGGATCGACCCGGCGGCGATCGAGGACGTGATCCTGGGCTGCGTCACGCAAGCCGGCGAGCAGGGCTTCGCCTTCGCCCGCAACGCCGTCCTCGCCTCGTCCCTGCCCGAGACGGTGCCGGCGGTGACGATCGACCGCCAGTGCGGCAGCTCGCAGCAGGCGGTGCAGTTCGCCGCCCAGGCCGTGATGTCGGGCACCCAGGACGTGGTGATCGCGGCCGGCGCCGAGAGCATGTCGCGGGTGCCGATGTTCTCCAACATCGCGCTGCACGAGAAGGCCGGGATCGGCACCGGGCCGGTGAGCGGGCGCATCCGGGAGCGCTACGGGGTCGCGGCCTTCAGCCAGTTCTCCGGCGCCGAGGCGCTGGCGCGGAAATACGGGCTCGCGCGCGAGACGCTCGACCGCTTCGCCCTCGAGAGCCACCGCCGGGCGGCCGCCGCCACGGAGGCCGGCGCCTTCGAGCGCGAGATCGTGCCGCTGGCGGTGGCCGACGGCCAGCACCGGACCGACGAGGGCATCCGGGCGGATGCGACGCTCGAGGGCATCGCCGCGGTCAAGCTCCTGCAGGAGGGCGGGGTGATCTCGGCGGCGAATGCGAGCCAGATCTGCGACGGCGCCTCGGCGGCGCTCGTGGTGAGCGAGGCGGCGCTCAAGCGGCACGGGCTGACCCCGCTCGCGCGGATCGTCACCCTGGCGGTGACCGCGGGCGATCCGGTCATCATGCTGGAGGAGCCGATCGCCGCCACGCGGCGCGCCCTCGACAAGGCCGGGATGCGCATCGGCGACATCGACCTCTACGAGGTGAACGAGGCCTTCGCGTCGGTGCCCCTCGCCTGGCTCCGGGCGCTCGACGCCGATCCGGACCGGCTCAACGTCAACGGTGGGGCGATCGCGCTCGGCCACCCGCTGGGCGCGTCGGGCACCAAGCTGCTCGCCACGCTCGTCCACGCGCTCAAGGCCCGCGGCCTGCGCTACGGCCTCCAGACGATGTGCGAGGGCGGCGGCATCGCCAACGTCACCATCGTGGAGGCCCTGTGATGCAGGCCGGCGCGTACGAGTTCATCACGGTTACCCGCGAGGACCGGGTGACCGTGCTGACGATCAACCGGCCCACGGCCTACAATGCCCTGAATGCCGCAGCGCACGAGGAGATGGCGGCGGCCTTCGACGCCTTCGCGGCCGACGACGACCAGTGGGTCGCGATTCTCACCGGCGCCGGCCGGGCGTTCTGCGCGGGGCACGACCTGAAGCAGCAGGCCGCCGGCGGCGGCCTCGTGACGCCGACCTCCGGTTTCGGCGGCCTGACCGGACGGTTCGACCTGACGAAGCCGGTCATCGCCGCGGTCAACGGCGCCGCCATGGGAGGTGGCTTCGAACTGGCGCTCGCCTGCGACATCGTCGTGGCCTCGGCGGCGGCCTTGTTCGCGCTCCCCGAGCCGAAGGTCGGCCTCGCCGCGCTCGCCGGCGGGATGCAGCGCCTGCCGCGCGCGGTCGGCCTCAAGCGGGCGATGGCCCTGATGCTGACCGGCCGCCGGGTCTCGGCGCGCGAGGGCCTCGATCTCGGCTTCGTCACCGAGGTCGTCGACGGCGATCCGCTGCCGGCGGCCCGCGCCGTCGCGGCCGAGATCCTGGCCTGCAGCCCGCTCTCGGTCCGGGCCACCAAGGAGGCGGTGCTGCGGGGCCTGACGGTGCCGCTGGAGCAGGCCCTGGCCGAGCAGTGGGACTATCCGGCGATGCGGCGGATGCTGGCGTCGGACGATGCGGCCGAGGGACCGGCGGCCTTCGCGGCGAAGCGCGCGCCGGTCTGGACCGGGCGGTGAAGCCGTCACGACGGCGGCGTAGGCTCGTCTCGACGGGTGCAAGGGAAGGGTGCGGGAGCCCGTTCGCCGTGATCGATCCAGCCCGCAACCTCATCCTGAGGTGACCGGCGATCGCAGATCGTTGCGCGAAGCGGGCCTCGAAGGACGGTTCCAGAGATCACGGCGAGTCCTGGTGGCCTCCTTCACGTCTCCCTTCGGTCGCACCTCGGGGTGTTGTCGTGGGCGGGACAGGAAACATGTCGCAAAAATCAAATTCTCCGGCCAGGTATTGAATATCTCGTCGGATACGGCGACGCCGACAAGATCTCCGATCGCGCAGAGCGAGCAACGTCCCGCAGAGGACGGCCCGATCGGACAGGCAAACCAATGAACGGGATGGTCGACGCTTCGAGGGGGGTGAGGACATGAAACGGATCATCGCATCGACCCTCGCCGGTCTGCTCGCCCTGGCGGCGCCCAGCCCCGGCCGGGCCGAGATCTCCGACGGTTCGGTCAAGGTCGTGGTGCTCAACGACCAGTCGTCGGCCTACAGCGACACCGCCGGCAAGGGCTCGGCGGTCGCCGCCCAGCTGGCGATCGACGATGCCGGCGGCCGGGCCGGCGGCGCGCCGGTCATGCTCCTCTCGGCCGACCATCAGCAGAAGGTCGATATCGGCGCCGGCCTCGCGCGCCGGATGCTCGACGTCGACCGCGCCGACGCGTTCTTCGACATCTCGAACTCGGCCGTGTCCTTCGCGGTCCAGGAGGTGACGCGCGCCGCCCGCAAGGTCGTGGTCCATGTCGGCAGCGGCAATGCCGACCTCGTCGGCAAGGCCTGCTCGCCCTCGGCGGCGCTCTGGCTCTACGACACCTACGCCCTCGCCCGGGGCCTCGCGCGCGCCCTCTATGACGACACGCACCGGAGCTGGTTCCTGCTCACCGCCGACTACGCCTTCGGCCACGCGATGCAGCGCGACCTGACCGCGACCCTGCAACAGCAGGGCGGCAAGGTCGCCGGCGCGGTCCGGCATCCGTTGGGCCAGGCCGATTTCAGCTCGTTCCTGGTCCAGGCCGGCGGCACCGACATGCAGGTCCTGGCGCTGCTCAATGCCGGGGCCGACACCACCAACGCCATCAAGCAGGCGGCGGAGTTCGGGCTGATCCGCGAAGGCGTGAAGCTCGCCGTCCCGATCTTCACCCTCGTCAACGTCAAGGCGATCGGCAATGCGCTCGCCCAGGGCACGACCTTCCTCGCCGGCTATTACTGGGACCACGACGAGCCGAGCCGCGCCTTCGCCCGGCGCTTCGCCGCCCGGCACGGCAAGCCGCCGACCCACGCGCAGGCGGCCGTCTACAGCGCCGTGCGCCACTACCTCAAGGCGGTGGAGGCGACGGGCTCCGACGACGGCGTCGTGGTGATGGACCGGATGAAGGCGATGCCGGTCGAGGATTTCATGACCCGGGGCGCCGTCCTGCGCCCGGACGGGCGGCTCGAACGGGACATGCTGCTCGTCGAGGTCAAGGCGCCCAAGGACGTGCGCGGCGAGTGGGACCTGATGAGCGTCCGCGCCACCGTCAGGAGTGCCGACATGCTCCGCCCCCTGGCGGAGAGCGAGTGCCCGCTGGTCGTCACATCCACTGTCGCCAGGCCCTGACGGCGGGAGAGCCCAGACCCGACGCGGCACCCCGGTGCCTGCCGCCACCCGAGGAGCGACGATGCTGAGACGCCGCCTGTTCCAACCCGAGCACGAGGAGTTCCGCCGCACGGTCCGGCGCTGGGCCGAGGCGGAGGTCTACCCGCAATCGAAACGCTTTCGCCAGGAAGGCATGGTCTCGCGCGAGGTCTGGCGCAAGGCCGGCGCGCAGGGCTTCCTGGCGATGTTCGCCGACCCCGCCCATGGCGGCCTGGGGCTCGACGATTTCCGCTTCGACATGGTGCTCACGGAAGAGCTCGCGGCGCGCGAGAACGGCCTCTACATCCCGCTCCACAACCGGATCGTCGCGCCGTACATCCATCGCTTCGGCACCCCGGCGCAGCGCGACCGGTTCATGCCCGGCATCGTCTCGGGCGAGACGATCCTCGCCATCGCCATGACGGAGCCGGATGCCGGCTCGGACCTGTCGGGCCTGCGCAGCCGGGCCGAGGATCGCGGCGACCACTGGCTCCTCAACGGCGCCAAGACCTACATCTCGAACGGGATCCTGGCCGGCCTCGTCGTGGTCGCGGCCCGGACCGGGCCCGGCCGGCACGAGATCGGCCTGTTCCTGGTCGAAGGCGACCGGCCGGGCTTCGCCCGCGGCCGGCGGCTTGAGAAGATCGGCCTGAAGTCGCAGGACACCGCCGAGCTGCACTTCACCGACATGCGCCTGCCGAAGGAGAATCTCCTCGGGCCGGCGGCAGGCGGCTTCAAGCTGATGATGCACAACCTCGCCGAGGAGCGGCTGATCGGCGCGGTCCAGTTCCTCGCCCATGCGCAAAGGGCCTTCGCCCTCACGCTCGACTTCGTGAAGGAGCGCAAGGTCTTCGGCCGCGCCCTCGGGACCTTCCAGAATTCCCGCTTCGTCCTGGCGGACCTGCGCGCGCGGCTCGACGCCGCCCAGGCCTTCGTCGATGCCTGCGCGGCCGAGCACCTCGACGGGGCGCTGTCGTCCGAGCTCGCCGCCGAGGTCAAGCTGCACGCCTCGGAGACGGAAGGGGCGGTGGTCGATGCCTGCCTGCAGCTGCATGGCGGCGCCGGCTTCATGGAGGAATACGAGATCGCCCGGATGTACACCGCGGCCCGGGTCAGCCGGATCTACGCAGGATCCTCCGAGATCATGAAGGAGATCATCGGCCGCGGGCTCGGCCTCGACGACCGGCCGAGGCGCGGCGCCGCGGAGGGGGAGGATCGCGCATGAAGCACCCGTCGCACTTCGCCCGGGTCACGCCGGACAAGGTCGCCTACCGCATGGCGCGCTCGGGCGAGACCATGACCTATGCCGAGCTCGACGCCCGGTCGAACCGCAACGCCCACGCGCTCCGCGCCCTCGGGGTAGGCCAGGGCGGGAATGTCGCCCTGCTGTTCGAGAACCGCCTGGACTTCCTCGCCCTCGCCTGGGCCTGCCAGCGCAGCGGCATCTTCTACACCGCGATCAACACCCATCTGGCCGCGGCGGAGATCGCCTACATCGTCGGCGATTGCGACGCCACGGTGGCGATCGTCTCGGACACCTTCGCCGCCTGCCTCGACGATCTCGCAGCCGCCTGCCCGACGGCGCGGTTCTTCGTCTGCGGCGGGGCCTCGCCGCCCGAACGCGACTGGAAGGCCCTCGCCGCCGGCCAGCCGGCGACGCCGGTCGCCGACGAGGCGGCCGGCGCCGACCTGCTCTACTCCTCGGGCACCACGGGGCGCCCGAAGGGCATCGTGCGCCGCTTCGAGCCGCGCCCGATCGACACCGTGATCCCGGCCCTGATGTCCAGCCTGTGCGAGACGATCGGCGGGATGGGGCCCGACACCGTCCTGATCTCCCCGGCCCCGCTCTACCACGCGGCCCCCCTGCGCTTCGCCATGATGACGGCGATGCTCGGCGGCACGGCCCTGGTCACGGAGAAATTCGACGCCGAGGAGGTGCTCCAGCAGATCGAGACCTGGGGCGTCACCCACGGCCAGTTCGTGCCGACGCATTTCGTGCGCATGCTCAAGCTGCCCGAGGCGACGCGGGCCCGCTACCGGCACGACACCTTGCGCGTCGTCTACCACGCCGCCGCCCCGTGCCCGCGCGACGTGAAGGCGGCGATGATCGAGTGGTGGGGGCCGATCCTGGTCGAGTACTATGCGAGTTCCGAGGCGAACGGGGTCACGCTCGCCACCTCGCAGGAGTGGCAACGGTTTCCCGGCACGGTCGGACGCTCGCTGACCGGTCCGATCGTCATCGCGGACGAGGCCGGCCAAGAGCTGCCCCCCGGCGAGATTGGCGCCGTCTACTTCGACAGCGGCGTGCAGTTCGAGTACCGCAACGACCCGGAGAAGACCGCCGCCGCCTATCTCCGCCCCGGCTGCGCCACCTTCGGCGATATCGGCCACGTCAACGAGGAGGGTTTCCTCTTCCTGGCCGACCGCAAGGCGTACATGATCATCTCGGGCGGGGTGAACATCTACCCGCAGGAGACCGAGGACCTGCTCGTCTCGCATCCCGCGATCGAGGACGTGGCGGTCTTCGGCGTGCCGAACGAGGAGATGGGCGAGGAGGTCAAGGCCGTCGTTCAGCTGCGCGCCGGCATCGACGGCACGCCCGAGACGGCGCGGGAGATCATCGCCTGGTGCCGCGCGCGCCTGTCCCACTACAAGGTGCCGCGCAGCATCGACTTCCGCAGCGAGCTGCCGCGCACGCCGACGGGCAAGCTCCTCAAGCGCCTCCTGCGCGACGAGTATTGGGCGGGACGCCGATAGCGCGCCGGCCCGGTTCCGGCGCCGCCGCCCTCGACGCGCCGGGCTCGGCGGGCGATGCTGGCAGGCGGGCGACACCGCGCCGGCCGATCCTGGATCTCCCCGCATGACGCATCGCCTGACCGCCTCGCCCGAGACCTGCCGCTGGGGCTACCTCGACGCGGGCGTACCGCCGGTCCTGGCGATCCGCAGCGGCGAGCGGGTCACGATCGAGACGGTGTCCGGCGGACCCGACGCCCTGCCGCCTGAGGGGTTCCACGTGCCGCCGGAGCTGCGCGCGATTCACGCCGCGGAGACGGGCGTCCCCTCCGGCCACATCCTGACCGGGCCGGTGGCGATCGCAGGCGCGCGTCCCGGCGACGTGCTCGAGGTGCGGATCCTCGACGTCTCCTTGCGCCAGGACTGGGGCTACAACCGCCACCGGCCGCTCGCCGGCACCCTGCCGGACGAGTTTCCCGTCTTCCACCACATGAACATCCCCCTCGACCGGGAGCGCCGGACCGCCCGGATGCCCTGGGGGCTGGAGCTGCCGCTCTCGCCCTTCTTCGGCGTGATGGCGGTCGCCCCGCCGCCGGCCTGGGGCCGCTGCACCTCGATCATCCCGCGCGCGTTCGGCGGCAACCTCGACAACAAGGAGCTCGTCGCCGGCACCACGCTCTTCCTGCCGGTTTTCGCGGAGGGCGCCCTGTTCTCCTGCGGCGACGGCCACGGCGCGCAGGGCGACGGCGAGGTCAACGTCACGGCGATCGAGACGGCGCTCTCCGGCACGTTCGAGTTCGTGCTGCGCCAGGACCTGCACCTGACCACCCCTCAGGCCGAGACGCCGACCCACGTGATCACGATGGGCCTCGACCCCGACCTCGACCGCTGCGCCGAGCGGGCCTTGCGGGAGATGATCGACCTGGTGGTCGCCCGAACCGGCATCACCCGCGACGAGGCCTACGCCCTGTGCAGCATCGCCGCCGACCTGCGGGTGACGCAGACGGTCAACCAGCACAAGGGCGTCCATTGCATGCTGCGCAAGGACTTCCTGGTCCGCTGACGGCGCGGAGCGGCCCTGTCGTCGAGCGGGTCGTCCAGAGCCTGCCTGATTCACGATCATCGTGTTGCGAAACGTCCCTCTCCAACCCGCGACCTGATCCTCGAGTGCCGCCGCTCGCAGCGGCGCCGAAGGAAGTCTCCAGACATCTCTGCGAACTCTGGAGCCCTCCAGCGAGGCCAGCCGGTTTCCGATCGACTGACACCTCAGGATGAGGTCGTGAGCGGGAAGGGATTTCGATCTGTCATACCAGCGCGCCTTGCCATCGACGCGTCGATGGCAAGGCGTCCGGCGCATCAGCGCCGGCGCCCATTCGGGCTTGGCCACCGCCTTCGGGCAAGTCCGCTCGAAGGCGGTGCGGTATCGAACAGGCTTCGCGACGATCGGGCCCTGCGCGTTCGCAACCTCGGCAAGCGATGGGTGCATGGCGGCCGATCCGCCTGTGCTGAGCAAGCCGCACCGACCCGGCACGATCCGACCGCCCCCGCGTGATGCCCGATTGACGCCGCATCGTCCGCGCAATACTTGTCGACTAGTCAACAAGAGAGGCGGGAGGAGCGGTTGGTCGCGATCTCGGTTCAGGCGCCGCACGCCCTGACGGTCTCCGACCGGTCGGAGCCGGGCGCCCCGGCGGCGGGCGAGGTGCTGCTGCGGGTCGAGCGCGCCGGCATCTGCGGCTCGGACCTCCACATCCTGCACGGCTCGAACCCCTTCGCCCGCTATCCGAGGGTGATCGGGCACGAATTCGCCGGGCGGATCGAGGCGCTCGGCGCCGGCGTCGCCGGGCTGAAAGTCGGGCAGCGGGTGGTGGTCGATCCCGTCGTGGCCTGCAGCAACTGCTATCCATGCCGGATCGGCCGCCCGAACGTCTGCGCCAACCTCCAGGTCTTCGGCGTCCACCGCGACGGCGGGTTTCGCGATTCCCTGACCGTCCCGGCGATCAACTGCCTCGCGGTGCCGGACGACCTCGCCCCGGAGATCGCGGCGCTGGCCGAGCCGCTCTCGGTCGCCGCCAACGTGCTGTCCCGGACGGGGATCTCGGCCGACGACACGGTGCTGGTCTACGGCGCCGGCACCGTCGGCATCACGGTGCTGCAGGTCGCCAAGCTGCACGGCGCCCGCTGCATCCTGGCCGATCTCGATCCGGCGCGGCTCGCGGTCGCGGAAGCGTTCGGGGCCGACGCGGTCATCCAGGCCGGCGCCGAGAGCGTGCCGGAGAGGGTCGCAGCTGAGAATGACGGCCTCGGGCCGACGCTGATCGTCGACGGGGCCGGGGTGCCGGCCCTCCTGGACGAGGCGTGCCGGATCGTCAGCCCCGCCGGGCGGATCGGCCTCCTCGGCTTCTCGCCCGCGCCGAGCCCGGTGAGCCAGCAGGAGATCGTCCGCAAGGAGCTGACCCTGGTCGGCTCGAGGCTCAACCGGCGCCTGATGCCGCAGGTGATCACCTGGCTCGCCGAGGGCCGGCTGACGCCTGCCGCGATGATCACCCAGACCTTCCCGGCCAGGGAGGCACGAGCGGCCTTCGACCTCGTCGAGCGGCACCCCGAGCGCACCCTCAAGGTGCAGCTCGACTTCACGCAGTAGCGCGGAAGCAGACTTGTCGGCACCGCGCCCCGGGAGAGGGGCGGGCCTGGAATCGAGGGAGGAACGGATGACGATGCGGGGAGCGGTCTCGCGCCGGAGCTTCACGGCCGGGCTGGCGGCGGCGGGTCTCGCCGGGGGTGCGGCCGCGCCGGCCCGGGCGCAGCGGGCGAAGTACCGCCTGCGCTACGGCACGGCCTTCCCGGCCGATCATCCGGGCGCGGTGCGGATCCGCGAGGCGGCGGAGGCGATCGCCAAGGCCACGAACGGCGAGGTCGACCTCCAAGTCTATCCCAACAGCCAGCTCGGCGGCGAGGCCGACATGTTTTCGCAGGTGCGCTCCGGCGCCCTCGACTTCATGTCGACCTCGGGCGTGAACCAGACCATCGTGCCGGTCGGCGGCATCAACGCGGTCGCCTTCGCGTTCGACGACTACGCCAAGGTCTGGGCCGCGATGGACGGCGCGCTCGGCGCCCATGTCCGGGCGCAGTTCGCCAAGGTCGGCCTGCACGTCTTCGACCGGATGCTGGACAACGGTTTTCGCAACATCACCACGGCCACGAAGGCCGTCACCGGTCCCGACGACCTCAAGGGCCTCAAGATCCGCGTGCCGGGCCACCAGCTCTGGGTGACGATGTTCGGCGCGCTCGGCGCCGCCCCGACGCCGATCAACTTCGGCGAGCTCTACGCGGCGCTCCAGACGCGGATCGTCGACGGGCAGGAGAACCCGCTGGCGCTGATCTCCAGCGCCAAGCTCTACGAGGTGCAGAAGCACGTCGCGCTGACCGGCCACATCTGGGACGGGCACCACATCTTCACCAACGCCAAGCGCTGGGCCGCGATGCCGGAGCCGATCCGCGCCGCGGTCACGCAGGCGCTGTCGGACGCGGCCCTGAAGGAGCGGGAGGACATCCTGCGCCTCAACGAGGAGCTGGTCGCCACGATCACCAAGGCGGGCGTCGCCTTCGGCCGGCCCGACAAGCAGCCCTTCCGCGAGGTCCTGCGCAAGGCCGGGTTCTATGCCGACTGGAAGGGCAAGTTCGGGCCGGAGCCCTGGGCGCTCCTCGAGACCTATGCCGGCCCGCTCTGAGCGGCACGGCACGTTCGGGCCTGGGAAGGACACGCCATGCAGATCGAGATCTCCGAGTTCGGCCGGGCCGACGCCGCCGCATCCGGGCCGGCGCAGCCGGTCCATGCCGGCACGCGGCTGTTCCGGGCGGCGGATCGCGGCATCGCCCGGGCGACCGAGGCGGCGGCCGCCCTGCTGGTGCTCGCCGAGGTGGCGCTGCTCGGGACCAGCACGGCGTCCCGCTACCTGTTCGCCCACCCCTTCGCCTGGTCGGACGAGCTCGCGGCGATCCTCTTCCTGTGGCTCGCCATGCTCGGCGCGGTGATCGCCCTGCGGCGCGGCGAGCACATGCGGCTCACCGCCTTCATCCGGGGCTTGAGCCCGGAGCGCCGCGCCTGGCTCGATGCGCTGGCCCTCATGCTGGTCGCCGCCCTGCTGCTCGGGCTGGTGATGCCGAGCCTCGAGCATTACGAGGAACGGGTGGTGGGCCTCACCCCGGTGCTGCAGGTGAGCGAGGGCTGGCGCAGCGCCGCGATGCTGGTCGGCGCCGGGCTGATGCTGCTCACCGCGATCGACCGGCTGATCCAGCACGCGACCTGGATCCAGATCGGCGCGGCGCTGGCGGCGGTGGCCGCCGCCTACGGGCTGCTCCTGTGGCTGGCGCCGTGGTTCGAGGATCTCGGCAACGGCAGCCTCGCGATCTTCTTCGTCCTGTTCGTCATCGCCGCCATGGCGATCGGGATGCCGATCGCCTTCGCGTTCCTGGTCGGCACCGTCTGCTACATCGCCTTCTCGACCACCATCCCGCTCTCGATCGTGCCGAGCCGGATGGAGGAGGGGATGAGCCACCTGATCCTGCTCGCGGTGCCGCTCTTCGTGCTGCTCGGCGCCTTGATGGAGATCTCCGGGCTGGCCCAGGGCATGATCGCCTTCCTGGTCTCGCTGATCGGGCATCGGCGCGGCGGCCTGCAATACGTGCTCCTCGGGGCGATGTACCTCGTCTCCGGCATCTCGGGCGCGAAGGCGGCCGACATGGCGGCGGTGGCCCCGGCCCTGTTCCCGGAGATGAAGAAGCGCGGCAACCACGAGGGCGACCTGACCTCGCTGCTCTCGGCCTCCGCGGTGATGTCGGAGACGATCCCGCCCTCGATCGTGCTGATCACGGTCGGCTCGGTCACCGGCGTGTCAATCGCCGCCCTGTTCACCGGCGGCCTGATGCCGGCCTTGGTCGGCATGCTGGCCCTTTGCGCCGTCGTCTGGTGGCAGAGCCGGGGCGAGGACCTCGCTTCCGCCCGCCGCTTCACCTGGGGCGAGAAGGGCCGGCTCCTGCTGGTCGCCCTGCCGGGCCTCGGCCTGCCGGTGGTGATCCGCACCGCCGTGGTCGAGGGCGTGGCGACCGCCACCGAGGTCTCGACCATCGGCGTCGTCTACGCGGTGCTGGTCGGCGTGTTCGTCTATCGCCGGTTCGAGTGGCGGCGCGTCTACCCGGTCCTGGTCGACACCGCCTCGTTGTCGGGCGCGATCCTGCTCGTCGTGGGGGCCGCCACCGCCATAGCCTGGGCGCTGACCCAGTCCGGCTTCTCGCAGCAGCTCGTCGCCCTCATGGGCCTGGTGCCGGGCGGTCAGGCCGGCTTCCTGGTCGTCTCGGCCCTCGCCTTCATCGTTCTGGGCAGCGTGCTCGAAGGTGTGCCGGCGATCGTGCTGTTCGGGCCCCTGCTCTTCCCGATCGCCCGGCAGATGGGGGTGAACGAGGTCCATTACGCGATGATCGCGGTCTTCGCGATGGGCTTCGGCCTGTTCACCCCGCCCTTCGGCGTCGGGTTCTACCTCGCCTGCGCCATCGGCCGGGTCTCGCCGGACGTGGCGATCAAGCGGGCCTGGCCGCACCTGGCAGCGCTGTTCGTGGCCTTGATGCTGATCACGCTGATACCCTGGATCTCCATCGGGTTCCTGTGAGGGAGGGGATCTTGCGAGAGAGGACCTTGGCGATGCGCGCGAGCAGCCGGGCGGCGGACCGGACCGCCCGCGACGAGCCGGCCGGACCGCCGGACCGGCGCACGATCCACGAGACCCTGCGCCGGGACATCATCGCGCTCCGGCTGCGCCCGGGCGAGAAGCTGTCGGAGAACGAGCTCGCCGCCCGCTTCGGCACCAGCCGGGCGCCGGTCCGCGAGGCGCTGATCCGACTGATCGAGGACGGGCTGATCGAGGTCCTGCCGCAACGCGGCAGCTTCGTCGGCCGGATCTCGCTGTCCGACATGGAGCGGGCGCGCTTCGTGCGCGAGGCGCTCGAAATCGCCATCGTGCGTCGCGCCGCGGAGCGCGGCGTGCCGCCCGGCCTGCCTGCCCTGGCCGAGGCGCTGCTCGCCGAGCAGGCCGAGTGCCGCGACGATCCCGAGCGGTTCACCCTCTGCGACGACCGCTTCCACCGCGCCTTCGCGGAGGCCACCGGCCTGTCCGGCGTCTGGGCGATCATCGAGCGCGAGAAGGCCCAGTTCGACCGGGTCCGCTACCTCAGCCTGCCGGCCGTCACCCCGGTCGACGTCCTCATCGGCCAGCACCGCGCCATCCTGTCGGCGGTGCTCGCTCGCGATCCCGCGGCGGCCGAGGCGGCGATGCGCAGCCACATGGCGGAGGTGCTCAAGGTCGCCCGCGACCTCGCCGCGCGCCACCCCGACCTCATCCAGGCCGACCTCTAGCCACCTCGGCAGGGAGCGGCGACAGCGGAGCACCACAGGCGACATGGAACAGACTTGGCGCTGGTTCGGGCCCGACGACGCCGTCGGCCTTCGGGAGGCCCGCCAGGCGGGCGCCGCCGGCATCGTCACGGCCCTGCACCACATCCCCTACGGCGAGATCTGGCCCGTCGCCGAGATCGAGCGCCGCCGGGCCGAGATCACCGGCGATCCGAGCCTCGGCCTGCGCTGGAGCGTGGTCGAGAGCCTGCCGGTGCACGAGCGCATCAAGCTCGGCGAGGGCGACCTCGAACCGCTCTTCGCGAATTACCGCGCCTCCTTGCGCAACCTCGCGGCCTGCGGGATCACCACGATCTGCTACAACTTCATGCCGGTCATCGACTGGACCCGGACCGAGCTCGCCCACCCGCTCCCGGGCGGCGGCACGGCGCTCCGCTTCAACGCGCACGAATTCGCGGCCTTCGACTGCTTCATGCTGGACCGGCCCGGGGCCGAGGCCGACCACCCGGCCGACGTGGTGGCGCGCGGCCGGGCCTGGTTCCAGGCCAGCACCGAGGCCGACCGGGACAGGCTGCTCGCCACCATCATGGCGGGCCTGCCGGGCGCCTTCGACCGCTACGACATCGCGGGGCTGCGCCGCATGCTCGACCGCTACCGCGGCATCGATGCGGCGACCCTGCGGGACAACCTCGCGGCGTTCCTGCGCGCCGTGATTCCGACCGCGCAGGAGGTCGGCATCCGCATGGCGATCCATCCCGACGACCCGCCGCGGCCGCTGATGGGCCTGCCCCGCATCGTCAAGGATGGCGACGACCTCGCCTTCGTCACCGGCGCTATCGATGCGGAGGAGAACGGGATCACGCTGTGCTCCGGCTCCCTCGGGGCCGGTCCGCAGAACGACGTGCCGGCTCTGGCGCGCCGCTTCGCCGGCCGCATCCACTTCGCGCATCTGCGCAACGTTGCGAAGGAGGCGGACGGCTCGTTCATGGAGGCCGACCATCTCGGCGGCGACACCGACATGGTGGCGCTCGTCGACGTGCTCCTCGCCGAGGAGGCGCGGCGGCGCGAGGCCGGCGATCCGCGCTGGCGCATCCCGATGCGCCCGGACCACGGCCACGCGCTCCTCGGCGACCTCGGCCAGACGTCCTTCCCGGGCTATACCGCCGTCGGCCGCCTGAAGGGCCTGGCGGAGCTGCGCGGCGTGATGACGGCGCTCGCCTCCTCAAGGGGCTGGCCGCTGTGACCCCGCCCCGCCTCTCCCGCGCGACCCTCGACCGGCTGCCCGCCTCCGTCGCCCGGCCGGCCTACGATGTCGCCGCGACGACCATCGGCATCGTGCATCTGGGCATCGGCGCCTTCCACCGCGCCCACCAGGCCGTCTGCATCGACGACCGCCTCGCCGCCGGCGAGACCGGCTGGGGCGTCTGCGGCGTCAGCCTGCGCTCCCCCGACACCGCAGCGGCGCTCGCACCCCAGGACGGGCTCTACACCGTGGCGACCCGCTCCGGCGCGGGCGAGCGGCTGCGGGTCGTCGGCGCGGTGCGCCGGCTCCTCGTCGCCCCGCGCGAGCCCGAGGCGGTGCTTGCGGCCCTCACGGACCCGGCGGCCCGGATCGTCAGCCTGACGGTGACCGAGAAGGGCTATTGCCACGACCCGGCCACGGCTGCGCTCCGGGAGGACCACCCCGACATCCTGGCCGACCTTCGCGATCCGCACGCCCCGCGCAGCTTGCCGGGCTTCCTCGTCGAGGCGATCGCGCGCCGCCGCCGGGCCGGCCTCGCGCCGTTCACGGTCCTGTCCTGCGACAACCTACCGGCGAACGGCCACACCGTCGCGGGCGTGCTGGCGGGTTTCGCCCGGTTGCGCGATCCGGACCTCGCGGCCTACCTCGCCGGGGAGGTCGCCTGCCCGTCGACCATGGTCGACCGCATCGTGCCGGCCACCACCGATTCCGACCGGGCCGAGGTCTCGGCCGCCCTCGGGCTGCATGATGCCTGGCCGGTGATGGCCGAGCCGTTCTCGCAATGGGTGATCGAGGACCGCTTCCCCGCCGGGCGCCCCCGCTTCGAGGAGGCGGGCGCCGAGCTCGTCGCCGACGTGGCGCCCTACGAGCTGATGAAGCTCAGGCTTCTCAATGCCAGCCACTCGGCGCTCGCCTATCTCGGCTACCTCGCCGGGTTCGAGACCATCGCGGAGGTCGTGGCCGAGCCGGATTGCGCGCGCTTTGCCGCGGCGCTGATGCGCGAGGAGGTGCGGCCGACCCTGCGCATGCCGGGGAGCGTCGATCTCCCGGCCTACGAACGCGCGCTGCTTGCGCGCTTCGCCAACCCGGCCCTGCGCCACCGCACCTGGCAGATCGCCATGGACGGCTCGCAGAAGCTGCCGCAGCGCCTGCTCGGCACCGTGCGCGACCGCCTCGCCGCCGGCGCGCCGTTCCCCCGCCTCGCCCTCGCGGTGGCGGCCTGGATGCGCTACGTCACCGGCCGCGACGAGCGCGGGGGCGCGATCGACGTGCGCGATCCGCTGAGCGCCCGGCTGCGCGCCATCGCCGAGGAGGCCGGGCCGGTGCCGGAACGCCTCGCCCCGGCTCTGCTCGCCGTCCGCGAGGTCTTCGGGACCGACCTGCCGGCGAATCCGGTCTTCGTCGCCGCAGTCACGGACGGTCTCGCGCGCCTCTCCACGCACGGCGCCCGCCATGCCTTCCGAGCACGATGAGGGATTGCCGCGGCCATCATGATCAAGAGCATAGTCCAATGGATTAAATATCCGTCTATTGGAATGTGCGGCGAAATTTCAATCTCAAATATGGAATAAGATTTCCATACGAGAGAGCCGATGAGTGTCTTGTTATATAAATCATGATTTGCAAGATTGATTACTATAATAAATAATATTTCAGAAATTTATTATCCGTGTGTATATTTATTACTATTTTTGTATATTTATTAAAATTATAGGACAAAACGTCTATTTCTACTTATATTATTGGATCTATCCGGCCATTGCCGAACCAGTTTGCCAATTACATGCACGGCAATGTCGAGGGGCGGACACCCGGATGCAGGCGCGGGGCGACCGCACGGCCTCGATCAGGACGACCCAGCGCATGAGCTAACAGACTTATTTGCCAGCTCGCGGCCACTTGATTAGTGAAATTTATTCCACTATCAATGCTCGCGTGCGAGACACAGTATATTGGGACCTCAGTGACAGTTTCCGAGCTTAACTTCTTTTCTCCGGATTTCGATCGATTGATCAATGATCTCGACCTGCTCGGCAGCTGGCGATGGGACTTCACAACCGAGACGCAAGTCTGGTCGAACGGATTGTTTCGACTGCTCGGGCTGAACCGGCGGACGACGAAGCCACATTACGGCTCCTTCGCCAGCCTCATCCACCCGGAGGATCGAGCGGCGCTCGCGACAGCGAGCGAGATACGGCACGGCGTAGCCCTGCCCAATGCCAGGATCCGAATCATCCGGCCCGATGGCACGATCCGGACTCTCGATAGTCGAACGGAGATTCGCTGGACGCCGGACGGACGGCCCCGCATGGCGGATGGCGTGGTCATCGACATTACGAACCCTCACGCCCTCGCCCGGGCGCACCTCATCGAGCGGAGGCACCGCGGAGCGCTGTTCACGCATAGCGGGTTCCTCTACACGCCGATCAGCCTCGATATGAAGTTCGACTTCCCGCCGGAAGCGGCGCTCGCCTTCGGACGAAGCCTCGAGGAGATCAACGCGGACGCCACGGTGAGGATCATCCCCGAGGATCGCACCATGTTCATCGAGCATGCCATTCAGCAGCATCAAGCTGGATCCATGTTCCAGGTGATGGCGAAGGTGCACCTACGCCGCCACGGCCCGCAGCCATTCAGGATCCTGTCGGTGCCCGTCCGCGACGAGCGCGGAGTGATCGTCGGCCGAGCTGGCCTGTCCTACCGGTCGGACATGGGCTCGCCCCCGATCGTCGGCACGCTGCGCGACGGGCTCGAACAGGGGGTGCGGGCCCATCACCTGCGAGCAGCCCGCGCCATGCTCGGCTGGTCGATGACGACGCTCGCCCAGGCCAGCGGATTGTCGCTGTCGACGGTCAAGCGCCTGGAAGAGAATGCGGGCCCGCAAGGGCATCGATCGCATCACAGCGCCATCGCGGCGCTCCGGCGCTCCGGCGCTCCGGTATCCGCTTCCTCGCCATGGACGACAGCACTATCGCGATCGCCAAGGCCTGACCGGCCCGTACCGATCTGCGGAGCGCTCCCGCCTCGTCACGTCAGCGATGATCGTCCGGCTGCATTAAACCTGTTTGAGCACAGCGAGGGTGTCCTTGATTGGCAAGCACCATGAGGTCCGCCTCTTGAGCGTCATACCGTCAGACGCCGCAACGATAAATCGGTGGATGGAAAGACGTGGCGCAGAAAACCGAAACACGCGCCACCCTTTGGCGCGATCGAAGTCTTGAACCCGGCCCCTGGCCGATGGCCAGGGGTGTCTTTTTCGATCCAACTTCGTGTGTGATCCGCTACCGTTGCACCTGATATGGGACCAGGTATCCGCTCGACACATGGTCACGGCCATGTTCGTATCATTGCTGGCAGTTCATCAGGCCCAGCGATTGCTCTAGGTTGAGCAGGATATCGCCAAACGCCTTCACCTGCTCCTTGCTCAGGCAGGACAGAAGCTTCTCCTCGCGGGCGAGGAGAAGCGGCAGCAACTCCGCGTAGACTTCCCGGCCCTTCGGCGTGAGCTGAAGCATGATCTCGCGGCGGTCGTCGTCACTTTCCAGCTTCTCGACGAAACCGAGTTCCGTGAGCTGGCCCACCGCCCGGCTGATACGGGATTTGTGCGTGCGGGTGCAGCGCACGACGTAATTGGCGCTGCGCGGCCCGTCATGCATCCCCAAGGTCGCCATGACCCGCCATTCCGGGATGTCGATGCCGAAGCGCGCGTAGTCGGCCGCCAGGGCGTTGCTGAACTCGGCCGCGAGGCGATTGAGCCGGAACGGCACGAAGCTCAACAAATCCAATCGGTCCAGATCCAAACGGTCCATGACATGTCTCGGTCGCGATGGCGCGGCTTCGGAACGAGGGTCCACCCCGCTTGACAGTTGCAGTCGCAACTGATTAGGAATGGTTGCACTCGCAACAAGCACAGCCGCCGCGACATTGCAACGCCGACATGCATGGCCGGGACCATGCTCCTCATGGCTTGATCGGGCTTGCGGCACGAGCGGCGGCGGCCACGTGGCAGGATGACGAGGGAGGAGAACCAGATGAGCAAGGGTTTCGCCAGCCAGGCCGACCTCGTCGAGAAGCAGGAGACCTTCTCGGAGCTGGCGCCGGGCGTCTATGCGCTGACCGCCGAGGGCGACCCGAATTCCGGCATCGTGATCGGCGACGATTCGGTGCTGGTGATCGATGCCCGCGCCACCCCGCGCATGGCCGGCGACCTGGTGCGGCGCGTCCGCGAGGTCACCGACAAGCCGATCCGTCACGTGCTGCTCACCCACTACCACGCCGTGCGGGTGCTCGGCGTCGCCGGCTATCCGGACCGGGTCAACGTGATCGCCAGCGACGTCGCCCGGGCGATGATCGTCGAGCGCGGGCAGCAGGACATGGATTCGGAGATCCAGCGCTTCCCGCGGCTCTTCCGCGGGCGCGAGGAGATCCCGGGCCTGACCTGGCCGACCCTGACCTTCCACGGCGAGATGACCCTGTGGCTCGGCTCGCGCGAGGTGCGGATCATCCATGCCGGGCGCGGCCACACCGCCGGCGACACCATCGCGTGGCTGCCGAAGGAAAAGGTGCTGTTTTCCGGCGACCTCGTCGAGTACGGCGCCACGCCCTATTGCGGCGACGCGCATTTCCAGGACTGGCCCGCCACCCTCGACCGCCTGGAGGCCTTGGGTCCCGTCGCCCTGGTGCCGGGCCGCGGCGAGGCGCTGACGACGCCCGACCGGATCCGCGAGGGGATCGAGGGCACCCGCGCCTTCCTGCGCGACCTCTACGCCATCGCCCGCGAGGGCGTGGCCGCCGGGCACGACCTGAAGGCCGTCTACGACCGGGCGATGAGCGAGATGCGGCCGACATACGGGCACTGGGTCATCTTCGAGCACTGCATGCCGTTCGACGTGAGCCGCGCCTACGACGAGGCGAAGGGGATCGATACGCCCCGGATCTGGACTGCCGAACGCGACATCGAGATGTGGCGGGCGCTGGAAGGCTGACGCCCAAGCCGACTTGCGTCGGCAAGCCAATGCTTCGTCCGCTTGGATCCTTGTCTTGCCGCAGAGTCTCGTCGCAAACCCGGCTGCCGCTTTTGCGAAATCTGCTCAGCCTCGCCCACAGACGAACGACGCCCGGATCCACCGGGCGCACCGTCCCGCTTGAGGAAACGCCCAGGACGCGCTCATGACCGCTCATCCTCGCTTCGCCTACACGCCACCGCCCGAGGCGGCCGAGCCGGGCCGCCGCCGCCCGGTCGTGGTGATCGGTGCCGGGCCGGTCGGCCTCACCTGCGCCATCGACCTGGCGACCCGCGGCGTGCCGGTGGTGGTGCTCGACGACGACGACACCGTGGCGACCGGCAGCCGGGCGATCTGCTGGGCCAAGCGCACCCTGGAGATCTGGGACCGGCTCGGACTCGGCCAGCGCATGGTCGACAAGGGCGTCACCTGGAGCGTGGGCCGCGTCTTCCGCCGCGACCAGGAACTCTACCGGTTCGATCTGCTGCCCGAGAGCGGCCACCGCCGCCCGGCCTTCATCAACCTGCAGCAATACTACGTCGAGGATTACCTGATCGCGCGGGCGGCGGATTTTCCGGAGCTGATCGAGCTGCGCTGGAAGAACGAGGTCACGGGCCTGACGCAGGACGCGGAAGGCGTGCGCCTCGACGTCGCGACGCCGGACGGCGCCTACCGCCTCGACGCGGAATGGGTGATCGCCGCCGACGGGGCGCGCTCAGCCATCAGGACCCGGATGGGGCTGCCTTTCCCCGGCCAGCGCTTCGAGGAGCGTTTCCTCATCGCCGACGTCAAGATGAAGGCGGACTTCCCGACCGAGCGCCTGTTCTGGTTTGAGCCGACCTTCCATGCCGGGCAGAGCGCGCTCCTGCACCGCCAGCCCGACGACGTCTTCCGCATCGATTTCCAGCTCGGCCCCGAGGCCGACCCGGAGCTGGAGCGGCAGCCGGAACGGGTGATGCCCCGCGTCAGGGCCGTCATCGGCGAGGACACGCCGGTCAGCCTCGAATGGTGCTCGGTCTACTCGTTCCGCTGCGCCCGGCTCGAGCGCTTCGTGCACGACCGCGTGGTGTTCGTCGGCGACAGCGCCCACGTGGTCAGCCCCTTCGGGGCGCGGGGCGGCAATGGCGGCATCCAGGACGCCGACAACCTGTGCTGGAAGCTGGCACTGGTGCTGCGCGGCGATGCGCCGGAGAGCCTGATCGCGACCTATGACGAGGAGCGCGGTCATGCTGCTGACGAGAACATCCTGAATTCGAGCCGCACCACCAACTTCATGACGCCGAAGACCAAGGCCGAGCGGCATTTTCGCGACGGGGTGCTGGATCTCGCCGCCGCGTCGCCCTTCGCCCGCTCGCTCCTCAATGCCGGCCGCCTGTCGCGGCCGTGCCGCCTCGCCGGGATGTCGCTCCAGACCCCGGATCCTGACCCGCAGGCCGAGGGCCTCCATCCCGGCGATCCCTGCATCGACGCGCCGGTCGTCGACGCCTCCGGCCGTGCCGGATGGCTGCTCGACCAGCTCGGCGGGCCGTTCACGCTGCTGGTCTTCGCTGGCGCCGAGGCGCCGGATCTCGGCCGGCTTCAGGGCCTCGTGGCCTCGTTGCGCAGCGTCGTCGTCGCCGAGCGCCCGCTGGCGGTGCCGGGGGCCGAGGTGCTGCTCGACGCCGAGGGCATCGCCGGGCTGCGCTACGGCGCCAAGCCGGGTGCGGCCTACCTGATCCGGCCCGACGCGCATGTCGCGGCCCGCTTCGCGGAGATCGACGCGGAGCAGGTGGCTGCGGCGCTCGCCCGGGCGAGCGGACGATCCGGCACTGCGGTTCGGGAGGCGGCGTGATGACGGCCTTGCTCAGACAGGGAGACGGCTTCGCCGGGCGGGCGGACGAGGTCTACGAGAGCCTGATCCGCGCGCATCACGCCTTGAGCGATGAGGAGAGCGCGGCGCTCAACGCGCGGCTCGTGCTGATCCTCGCCCACGAGGTCGGCGATCCCGGGGTGCTGGCGGAGGCGATCGCGCTCGCCCGGGCTTCGCTGCGCCCGGCGAGCCTGGACCACGCCCGCCCGGATCACAACCAACCCTGACGCGAGGCCGGGACCGCCCCGCGCGGCGACCGCATCGAAGGACGAACCGACAAGCAACGAGCCGGCCCGCCCGACGAACGCGGCGCCGCGACGGGAGAGACGTGTCCATGCCCAAGGCCAGGCTCAAGAGGTCTTCCAAGAGGTCTTCCAAGAGGTCTTCCCTGCTCCTCTGCGCGGCAGCCGCCCTGAGCCTCGCTCTGCCGGCCGGGCGGGCCGCCGCGCAGATCTCCGGCGACGCCGTCAGGATCGGCGTCCTCACCGACATGTCCGGCCCCTTCAGCGACATCGGCGGCAAGGGCTCGGTGCTGGCTGCCGAGATGGCGGCGCAGGATTTCGGCGGCACGGTGAAGGGCAAGCCGATCCAGATCGTCTCGGCCGACCATCAGAACAAGCCGGATGTCGGCTCGTCCATCGCCCGGGCCTGGTTCGACCGCGACGGGATCGATGCCGTCGCCGACCTGCCGGTGACCTCGGTGGCGCTCGCGGTGCTGGAGATCACCCGCGAGAAGAAGCGGACCGCCCTCATCGCCGGGGCGGCGGCATCGGACCTCACCGGACGGTTCTGCTCGCCCACCTCGACCCACTGGGCCGATGACAGCACCGCTTTGGCGAGCGGCACCGCCAAGGCGGTCACGAAGGCCGGCGAGGCATCCTGGTTCTTCATCACGGCGGATTACGCCTTCGGGCAGGCGATGGAGCGCGACGCGACGGCGGCCGTGACGGCGGCGGGCGGGACCGTGAAGGGCCATGTGCGCCACCCGCTCGCGACGCCCGACTTCTCGTCCTACCTGCTTCAGGCCCAGGCCTCGCAGGCGCAGGTGATCGGGCTCGCGAGCGCCGGCGGCGACACCATCAACGCGATCAAGCAGGCCGCCGAGTTCGGCATCGCCGGCAGCGGGCAGCGGGTCGCCGGGTTCCTGGTCTTCCTCAGCGACGTGCACAGCGTCGGGCTTCCGGTGGCCAAGGGGCTCCTCGTCTCGACCGGCTTCTACTGGGACCAGAACGAGGCGGCGCGCGCCTTCGGCAAGCGCTTCTTCGCCAAGACCGGCCGGATGCCGACGAAGCAGCAGGCCTCCGTCTACGCGTCCGTGACCCAGTACCTGAAGGCCGTGGACGCCACCGGCACCGACGAGGCCGGCCCCGTCAACCGGACGATGCGCGAGATGCCGGTCGATTATTTCGGGCATCCCGCTTCGATCCGGGCCGATGGGCGCGTGCTCTACGACCTGACCCTCTACGAGGTGAAGGCTCCTGCCGAGAGCAAGGCGCCTTACGATTACTACAAGCCGCTCGCCACGATCCCGGCCGCCGAGGCGTTCCGGTCCGAGGGCGAGAGCGGCTGCACGCTCGCGCGTTGAACCACCTGACGGCACGGGAGATCTCCCCATGAACCAGCAGACCCGCCCCCTTCCCGCCGGCGAACCCGCCGCGCGACCGATCCACCCGGGCTACCTGTCGGGATTCGGCAACGGCTTCGAGAGCGAGGCCCTGCCCGGCGCGCTGCCGGTCGGCCGCAACTCGCCGCAGAAATGCCCCTACGGCCTCTACGCCGAGCAGATCTCCGGCTCGCCCTTCACCGCACCCCGCACCACCAACGAGCGCTCCTGGCTCTACCGCATCCGCCCCACCGTCATGCATTGGGGCGCCTTCCGGAAGGTCGATTCCCGCCTCTGGCTCACCGCGCCCGCCGAGGCCGCCGACCTGCCGCCCGCACCCCTGCGCTGGGATCCCGTCCCGATCCCGGCCGAGCCGCTGTCCTTCGTCGAGGGCATCCGCACCATGACGACGGCCGGCGATGCCGGATCCCAGGCCGGCATGGGGGCGCATCTCTTCGTCGCCACCCGCTCGATGCAGGACGAGTACTTCTACAACGCCGACGGCGAGATGCTGGTCGTGCCGCAGGAGGGCGCGCTCCGCTTCCGCACCGAGTTCGGCGTCATCGACGTCGCGCCCGGCGAGATCGTGGTGATCCCGCGCGGCGTGAAGATCGCGGTCGAGCTGCTCGGCGGACCGGCCCGGGGCTATCTGTGCGAGAATTACGGCGGCGCCTTCACCCTGCCGGAGCGCGGCCCGATCGGCGCCAATTGCCTGGCCAACCAGCGCGATTTCCTCACGCCGGTGGCCGCCTACGAGGATCGCGACGCCCCCGGCACGATGCTGGTGAAGTGGGGCGGCACTCTCTGGGCCGCCGACATCGCCCACTCGCCCCTCGACGTCGTCGCCTGGCACGGCAACTACGCGCCCTACAAGTACGACCTGAGAAAATTCTCGCCGGTCGGCCCGATCCTGTTCGATCACGCCGACCCGTCGATCTTCACGGTGCTGACCTCGCCCTCCGAGACGCCCGGCACCGCCAATATCGATTTCGTGATCTTCTCCGACCGCTGGCTGGTGGCGGAGAACACCTTCCGGCCGCCCTGGTACCACCTCAACGTGATGAGCGAGTTCATGGGGCTGGTCTACGGGGTCTACGACGCCAAGACCGGCGGCGGCTTCCAGCCGGGCGGCGCTTCGCTGCACAACACGCTCCTGCCGCACGGGCCGGACGTCGACGCCTTCGAGAAGGCCTCGACCGTCGACCTCAAGCCGCACAAGCTGGAGGGGACGCTGGCCTTCATGTTCGAGACGCGGTTCCCCCAGAAGGTCAGCCGCTTCGCCGCCGAGACCCCCGCCCTGCAGGCCGATTACGGGACTTACGGGCGCAAGCTGGCGAAGCATTTCGACCCGAGCCGGCCGGAGGCACGCTGATGACGAGTCTCGACCAGACGCACGACGCGGCCCTGCGCTCCTGGGTGAAGGGAGCCGACGGGCATCCCGACTTCCCGATCCAGAACCTGCCGCTCGGGGTGTTCTCGCCCGCCGACGGTGTGATGCGGCCGGGCATCGCCATCGGCGACCAGATCCTCGACCTGACGGCCCTGCTCGGCACCGGCCTGCTCCAGGGCGAGGAGGCCCTTGCCGCCGAGGCCGCCGGGGGAACGGCCCTCAACTCGCTCCTCGCCCTCGGGGCGGGGCCGCGCCGCGCCCTGCGGGCGCGCCTGTCGGAGCTGCTCCGCGCGGGGTCGCCCGAGCGCGACCGGGTCGCACCGCTCCTGCACGACGCAGCCACCTGCACGCTGCACCTGCCGGCGGCCATCGGCGACTACACCGACTTCTACGTCGGCATCCACCACGCCGAGAACATCGGCAAGCAGTTCCGGCCGGACAACCCGCTGCTGCCGAACTACAAGCACGTGCCGATCGGCTATCACGGCCGCGCCTCCTCGATCCGGCCCTCTGGCACGCCGGTGCGCCGGCCGCGCGGGCAGTCCAAGGCGCCGGACGCGGCCGAGCCGTCCTTCGGACCGTCGCGCCGGCTCGACCTCGAACTCGAGCTCGGGGTGTGGATCGGCCCCGGCAACGAGCTCGGCACGCCGATCCCGATCGGCGTGGCCCCGGCGCACATCGCCGGCTACTGCCTGCTCAACGACTGGTCGGCCCGGGACATTCAGGCCTGGGAATATCAGCCGCTCGGCCCCTTCCTCGCCAAGAACTTCGCCTCGACGATCTCGCCCTGGATCGTCACGCCCGAGGCGCTGGCACCGTTCCGCATCGCCCAGGCGGCCCGTCCGGCGGGCGACCCGACGCCCCTGCCCTACCTGCTCGACGAATCCGACCAGAGCGGCGGCGCCTTCGATCTGCGGCTCGACGTGTTCCTGGTGACGCCTCGCTTGCGCGAGGCGGGCCATCCCCCGCACCGGATCTCGGCCTCGAACACGCGGCACATGTACTGGACCATGGCGCAGATGGTGGCCCATCACACCAGCGGCGGCTGCAACCTCCAGCCGGGCGACCTGCTCGGCACCGGGACGATCTCCGGGCCGGAGCGCGACGCCTGCGGCAGCCTCGTCGAGGCGACCCTCGGGGGCAAGGAGCCGATCCGCCTCGCCTCGGGCGAGGAGCGCCGGTTCCTGGAGGACGGCGACGAGATCATCCTGCGGGCCCGCGGAATCCGCGAGGGCTTCGCGACGATCGGGTTCGGCGAGTGCCGGGCGGTCATTCTCGGAGCCGTCGCATGAGCATGACCCTCTACGGCTACTGGCGCTCGACCTCGTCCTACCGCCTGCGCATCGCCCTGGCGCTGAAAGGCCTGACGCCCGAGCAGGCGCCGGTGCACCTCGTGCGCAACGGCGGCGAGCACCGGAGCGAGGCCTATCGGCGGATCAACCCGCAGGGGCGCGTGCCGAGCCTCGTCCTCGACGACGGCAGCGTGCTGATCCAGTCCCCGGCGATCATCGAGTACCTGGAAGAGGTCTATCCCGATCCGCCGCTTTTGCCGGCGGATCCGGTCGCGCGGGCCCGGGTGCGGGCAGTGGCGGCGATCGTCGGCTGCGACATCCATCCGCTGCACAATGTCGGGCCGCTCAACCACCTGCGGCGCGACCTGGGCCAGCCGGAGGAGGCGGTCGCGGCCTGGATCGGGCACTGGATCTCCGACAGCTTCGCGGCGATCGAGGCGCTGATCGGCGAGGACGGCCACTGTTTCGGGCCCGAGCCGGGGCTCGCCGACGTCTACCTGGTGCCGCAGGTCTACGCCGCCCGACGCTTCGCCGTGCCGCTGGAGCCGTTCCCGCGGATCGTCCGCGCCACGACGCTCGCCGAGGCGCATCCGGCCTTCCAGGCCGCGCATCCGTCGCGCCAGCCCGACGCCGAGTAGTCCGGGCGATCAGCCCTCGGCCCGGGCGGCCCGGCGCGGCCGGGCGCCGCCCGGGCCGGGGGGCTCGGCCTCGGCCTCGATCCTGTCGGCGGCGTAGCCGAGCTTCGCCGAGATATCCTGCGCAAAGGCGCGGGCCCGCGCCACGGCCGGGCTCGCCTCGCCGATATCGACCACGCTCTCGGGGCCGATCAGCGTCAGGGCGCATTGCAGCTGGCCGGTGTGATCGAAGATCGGAACCGCGATGGCGTTGATGCCCGGAACCGGGCTCCCGGCGGTGGTCGAGCAGCCCTCGTGCCTGATCCGCTCGGCGGCCTTCGCCAGGGCGGACAGCGAAGTCGGGACGCCGATGCCGCGGCCCTGCGGCCCGGCGCGCAGCTCGGCCTCGACCAGGGGCTCGACGATGCGAGGCGGCAGATAGGCCGCGAACAGGCGGCCCGTCGCCGTCCCGGTCAGCGTGTAGACGCCGCCCGCCCGCAGGTTGACGTGGATGGGGACCTCCGCCTCCTGCACCTGCACGATCGTCGCGCCGTGAGTCCCCCAGACCGACAGCGTGACCATCAGGCCGAACTCGGTCGCCAGGTCCGACGCCGCGGTCGCGGCGACCCGCAGGGTGTCGACCTGGCGCATGCGGGCCAGTCCCAGCTGCAGCGCGAAGGGCCCGAGCCGGTAGCGGCCGCTCTGCGGGTCCTGCTCGACGAGACCCGTCTTGCGGAAGCTGACCAGGTAGGCATGCGCCTGGGCCGATGCGATGTCAGCCCGGGCCGCGATGTCCCGGAGCATCGCCGCCGCGCCGATCTCGACCATCGCGTGGAGGATCCGCGCCCCGACCTCGACGGATTGAACGCCGCGTCCCTCGATCGTGCTCATCAGGAAAGCGCTCCCCTTCACGCTCGCGTCGCGGCCTTGCGGCGGGGAGTTTTTCCCACGCGACCGATCGCTCTCCATTAGTGAGTCCGCGCGCGAACGCACAACGGGCCCTGCCTTCTCGCGCGGCGCATCTCGCCCTCCCTTCCGGTAGCCGGAGGATGTCTGGGGAAGTCCCTCCAAAAAACCACGCGCGGGATCCCCTCTCCCACACGGGAGAGGGGGACTCGCGCCTCTTCATGTCACCGAACAGCCCTGCGGCTGCCAGGGATCTCTCGACCCAACGACGATCACCCGCGCCCGCGGGACCGCCCGCCTCAATGCCCGGCGCCGAGATAGGCCGACCGGACCTGCGGATCGCGCAGGAGGTCCCGTCCCCGGCCCGACAGGGTCACGCGGCCGGTCTCGAGGACGTAGGCGGTGTCGGCGATGGCGAGCGCGAGGTTCGCCATCTGCTCGACGAGGAGGATGGTCATGCCGCCGTCCCGCAGGCGGGCGATGGCCCGGAAGATGTCGTTGATGATGAGCGGCGCGAGGCCGAGCGACGGCTCATCGAGCAGCAGGAGCCGCGGGCCGGCCATCAGGGCGCGGCTGATCGCCAGCATCTGCTGCTCGCCGCCCGACAGGGTGACGGCTGCTTGGTTGCGGCGCTCCTTCAGCCGCGGGAAGAAGGCGAACTGCTCCTCCATGGCGGCCGCCATCGCTTGCGCCGAGAGGCCGCGCGCATAGGCGCCCAGCTCCAGGTTGTCGGCGACCGACTGATCGGGAAACACCTGCCGGCCCTCCGGGGACAGGGCGATGCCGGCCGTCACGCGCCGGTGCGCCGGCAGGGCGGTGATGTCCCGGCCCTCGAACCGGATCCGGCCGGAGGCGACCGGCATCAAGCCGCAGATCGCCTTCAGCAGGGTCGTCTTGCCGGCGCCGTTGGCGCCCACGATGGCGACGACCGCGCCGCGCGGCACGCGGAGCGAGACGCCGCTCACCGCCGCGATCGGCCCGTAGGCGAGGCTGACGTCCTCGACCTCGAGGGCGGGCTGCTCCGCGCTCCGGAAGGGGGCGATGGACGGCACGGTCATGATGCCAGGGCCTCCGGGCGGGCGAGGGTCAGGCTGACGTCGTCGCTGCCCAGATAGGCGGCGGTGACACGCGGGTCGCGCTGGATCGCGGCGGGCGTGCCTTCGGCGATCGTCTCGCCGTAATCGAGCACGACGACGTGGTCGGAGATCCGCATCACCATGTCCATGTGGTGCTCGACGAGCAGGATCGTGATGCCCTGGTCGCGGATGCGCAGGATGAGGTCGCCGAGCGCGTCGGTCTCCTGCGGGTTGAGGCCGGCCGCCGGCTCGTCGAGGAGCAGGAGGGCGGGCTCGGTGGCCAGCGCACGCGCCAGCTCCACCCGCCGCTGGAGGCCGTAGGCGAGGCTCCCGGCCTTGGCCGACGCGAGGTGCGACAGGCCCACGAAGGCGAGGATGTCGGCGGCGCGCCGCCGGGCCGCCCGCTCCTCGGGCCCGCCGAGCCCGAGGAGCGAGCGCAGGACGCCGTTCCGCATCCGGTCGTGGCTCCCGAGCAGCACGTTCTCCATGACCGTGAGGTCGCGGAACAGGCGGAGGTTCTGGAACGTGCGGCCGATCCCGAGGCGGCAGATCGCGTGGACCGGCTGGCGCGCGAGGTCGCGCCCCCGGAACAGGATCCGGCCGTCGCTCGGGCGGACGATGCCCGAGAGCATGTTGATGAGGGTCGACTTGCCGGCGCCGTTCGGCCCGATCAGCGCATGGATGTGCCCTCCCGTCAGCGTCACGCTGACGTCCCGCGCCGGCTTCACGCCGCCATAGGATTTCGACAGCGAGACGGTCTGGAGGAGCGGCGCGCCGTCTCCCCGGATGCCCGGCCGGGTCGGCAATCCGACGGCGTGCGGCGCCCCACTCTCCGTCCCGCCGCGCGGACCCGGCACGAGGCGCTCGATCAGGTCGGTCACGACGCCCGCGACCCCGCGCGGCATCGCGTAGAGCGCGAACAGCAGCAGCGCGCCGTTGACGAAGTGCTCGATCCACGTCCAGCGCGCCAGCACGCTCGACAGGACGGTCAGGATGACGGCGCCGAACAGGGGACCGGCGAGCGACCCGCTGCCGCCGAACAGCACGGTCAGCAGGATGAAGACCGAGAGGTTGAAGGTGATGAAGTCGGAATTGATGTACTGGTTCTGCTGCGCCACCAGGGCGCCGGCGAGGCCGCAGGTGGCGGCCGCGATGACGAAGGCGAGAACCTTCAGGCGCAGCACCGGGACGCCGACCGCGCCCGCCGCGACCTCGTCGGCCTGGATCGACCGGAAGGCGCGCCCGAAGCGCCCGACCAGGAGGTTGCGCACGAGGAGGTGCACGACGAGGCACAGGCCGATCGCGAACAGGACCCAGCCCGCCATCGTCAGCGGCGCGCCCCCGAAGGTGAGCGGCTTGATCGCGTAGATGCCCATGGCGCCGCCGAAGACGTCGCTCACCTCGGTGACGAGCTTCTCGACCACGATGCCGAAGGCGAGCGTCACCATGGCGAGGCTCGGCCCCTTCACGCGCAAGGAGGGCGCCGCGATGAGCACGCCGCATCCCGCCGAGATCACGGTCGCGAGGCCCAACGAGAGCCAGGGATCGAGGTCCGCCGCCGTCGTGAGGAGCGCCGCCGCGTAGGCGCCCGCCGCGAACAGGCCCGCCTGCCCGAGCGACTTCTGGCCAGCGAAGCCGAGCAGGACGTTCATCCCGGTCGCGCACAGGAAATAGACGCAGATCGAGAACAGGATGCGCAGGTAGAAGTCGTTGTCGAGCGCGGCGGTGAGCGCGGCGGCCGCGACCGCCAGCGCGACGGCGATGAGGATGTCGCGCATGGGATCAGACCTTGTCGAGGGACTGGGCCCCGAAGAGCCCGTTCGGCCGCACGGCCAGCACGACGATGATGAGGAGGAAGATCACGATCTCGCGCCACTCCGCGCTCCACAGCGCGACGCCGGATTCGAGGAGACCCAGTGCGAAGCCGCCGGCGATGCAGCCGCGCGGGTTGTCGAGGCCGCCCACGATGGCGCCCGAGAAGGCCTTGAGCGCGATGCCCATGCCGAGGAACAGCGAGGCCGAGGCGATCGGCGCGACGAGGAGGCCGCCGATGCCGGCGAGCAGGCTCGAGAGCGCGTAGGCCCCGAGCATCATCGCCGCCACGTTGATGCCCATCAGCGCGGCCGCCTGGGGATTGGCCGCCACCGCCCGCATCGCCTTGCCGATCCGGGTGCCGCGCATCGCCCGGTCGAGCCCGAGCATCAGCAGGATGGCGACGACGAGGATCAGGATCTCCTGGGGCCGGATGCCGGCCCCGGCGATCCGGATCACGTCGTCGCCGAAGGGCGAGGGCACGTTCACCGGCGCCGGCCCCCAGACCGCGAGGCCGAGGCTCTGCACGATGATGCCGAAGCCGATCGTGCTCATCACCCAGTTCATCCCCGCCTTGCCGGCGAAGGGACGGACCGCGACCGCGAACAGGAGCAGGCCCAGCGCCCCCAGCACGAGGCCGGCGACCAGGGCGGCCACCGGGTAGTTCAGGCCGGCGGAGGCCCATGGCGGCAGGGAGGCGAAGCCGACCTCCCCGCCGCCTGCCCGCGCCAGGAGGTAGAGCACCGTGACGCCGAGGAACGCGCCCACGGCGACGAACTCGCCCTGCGCGAAGTTCAGCGTCTTCGTCGTCGTGAAGGTGATGCTGAAGCTCATGGCGATCAGGGCGTAGACGCCGCCGATCGCGAGCCCGCTCACCAGGACCTGGATGAGGGTCGTCATCACCGCACCTCCCTGCGCGCGAACTCCCTGGGCTAGCCCTTGAAGTCTTCGGGCTTGAGCGAGGCGACGACGGCATCCTCGAAGGCGGCGAGCCTGCCCCCGCGCCAGCAGGTCCAGTGCTGGTCGGCGGCGCCGAGTCCTTCGTGGTTCTCCTTGCTGAAGGGCGGCGCGTAGGTCTTGGCGTAGCCCTCGTAAGGCTCCTTCAGCCCCTCGAGGGCGCTCCGCAACGCCGCGCCGTCGGTCGCGCCGGCCTGTGCCATGGCGCGGGCGAGCAGCATCGTCCCGTCATAGGCGTGGACCGCGAAGGAGAAGGCGGAATCGGCGTCGAGCTTCGGCCGGATGCGGTCGAAGAAGGCTTGCTGGCGGGCTGAGCGCGCCTCGGAGACGGTGCGCAGGAAGATCGGCTTCTCGGCCAGGGCCGGCCCGGCCGCATTGAGGAAGCTCAGGTTGTCGGCGGCCCAGCTCGTCAGGACGGTCGGGAAGTAGCCGATCTTGTCCATGCTCCGCATCACCTGCCCGATCGGCGTGCCCTGCGCCCAGAGCAGCACGGTGTCGACCTCGGCATTCTTCAGCTTGGCGAGCTGCGACGTCATGTCGGTGTCGTTGACCCCGAGCTTCTCGCTCGCCACCGGCACGATGCCCTGGATCTTCGTGACCTCCACGAGGTCCTTGAGGCCGCTCTGCCCGTAGCCGGTCGTCTCGGTGAGCAGCCCGACCTTCTTCGTGGCCGGGTTCTTCCTGGCATAGGCGACGACGGCGACGACCTGGAAGCGGTCGACGCTGCCGACGCGGAACATGTAGTTGTCCGCATGGGCGCTCATCGGCTTGGTGATGTCGCTCGCCGAGCCGATGCAGCCCATCACCGGGATGCGCTTCTGGTTGGGGATCTGCTTCCAGGCGAGCGCATTGCCCGAATTGGTCGGGCCGAGCACCGCGACGACCTTCTCGTTGTCGATGAGGTCGCTCATGTTCTGGATCGACTTCGGCGGCTGCGAGAGGTCGTCGCGGATCACCAGATCGATCTTGCGGCCGAGCACCCCGCCCTTCCCGTTCAGGTCCTCCAGGGCGGCCTGGATGCCGACGACCGCGGCGCGCCCGGACTGGGCCGACGGCGACGCCGAGAGATCGCCGTTGAAGCCGATCTTGATCGCGTCCGCGCTCCAGGCGCGGCGCGGCGCGCCGACGACCAGGGGAGCAGCCAGACCGAGCGAGAGCGCGCCACCCATCAGGCCACGCCGGGTGAGACCGGAATGCGTCATGTTTCTTCCCCTGGTGCGCATGAGGCGGCCGACAAGCCGTCCCGCCGAGGCGGCGCACCCCGCCACGGCCCCTTTTTGTCGCCCGCCGCCGAACCACAGGCCGGGCAGCGAACCATTGGGGAAACGTTAGCTGATCACGAACGGATACGCAAGAAACAAATTCGTTTCTTGCGAACGCGATCGTCATATGCGATAGCAAGGCATGACGAGGCTCCCTCGAAGGGGCCCGACGTGGCGACGCAGGGAGGCGACGCATGCTGCTGGAGGGACGGACCGCGCTGGTGACCGGCGCCGGACAGGGCAATGGCGCGGCCATCGCCCGCGGCCTCGCGCAGGAGGGCGCCGCGCTCGTCTGCACCGACATCGACCACGCCGCCGCCGACAGGACGGCCCGCGCGATCGTCGAGGCCGGCGGCCGGGCCGAGGCCCACGCCCTCGACGTCGCCGACAAGGCGGCGGCCGAACGCCTCGCGGCCTCGCTCGACGCGTCGGCGCGCGACGTCTCGATCATCGTCAACAATGCGGGGATCTGCCCGCGGCACCCCATCGACAGCCCGGATCTCGCACGCCACTGGCAGGCGGCGATCGACGTCAACCTCACCGGCGCGCTCAACGTCACGGTGGCGTTCCTCGCCGCGTTGCGCCGGACCAAGGGAACGGTCGTCAACATCGCGTCGATCGCCTCGTTCGTCTCGACCGCGACCTCGGTGAGCTACCCGGTCTCGAAGGCGGGCCTGCGGGCCCTGACCCAGAGCCTCGCGCACGAGCTCGCGCCCGAGGGGATCCGGGTCAACGCCATCGCCCCCGGCACCATCGCGACGCCGATGACCGAGGCGACGCGCCTCAACCCGGAGCGCTCGGAGCGCTTCCTCGCCCGTATCCCGATGGGCCGCTACGGCGAGCCGGAGGAACTCGTCGGCCCGGTCGTGTTCCTGGCCTCGTCCATGTCCAGCTACGTCACCGGGACGACGCTCGTCGTCGACGGCGGCTATCTGGCCCTCTGACGCGAGGCCCGGCATGTTCGTCCGCATGGGCCTGCTCCGGCGCCGGCCCGACCTGTCGCCCGACGCCTTCCGCCGCCACTGGCGGGACGTGCACGGTCCGCTCGCCGCCCGGCTTCCGGGCCTCGTCGCCTATCACCAGAACCATGTCGTCGACCGCCGCCAGCTCGGCATCGACCACGCCCGCGGCAGGTGGGACATCGACGGCATCTCGGAACTCTGGTTCGAGTCCGAGGCGGCCATGCGGGCGGCGATCGACTCGCCCGCCTACCCGCCGACCCGGGCGGACGAAGCCGCATTCCTGGCCGAGACCCGGATCGTCACGGTCGAGCAGCGGAGTGTCGTGCCGTTCGATCCCTCGACGCCCCGCTGGATCAAGCGGATGTCGTTCCTGACGCGGCCGGCGCACCTCACGCCGGAGCAGTTCCGGCACGCGTGGTTCGAGGTCCACGGCGACCTCGTGCGCGCCTTCCCGACGCTGCTCGGCTACCGGCAGAACCTGATCCTCTCGCGCCAGGCCCCGCCCGGCCGCCCGGCGGGCTACGACGCCGTCCCGGCCGACGGCATCGTCGAGATGTGGTTTGCCGACGAGGCGGCGCTCCAGGCCTCCTTCGCCGACGCGGCGGCCATGCGCTCGCAGGCGCATGCGCAAAGCTTCATTGCCGAGATCACGCCATTCCTGGTCGAGGTCCACGCCGTTGTCTGACGAGCCCGCCCGGCAACCTGCCCAGCAACCCGCCCAGAGAGGCGCCAACGAGCCGGACCGGCCGCTGCTGTTCTCGCCGCTGCGGCTGCGCGACCTGGTGCTGCCCAACCGCGTCGTCATCTCGCCGATGTGCCAGCACGCCGCCGAGGACGGCCGTGCCACCGACTGGCACCTCGTCCATCTCGGCAAGTTCGCCCTCGGCGGGGCCGGGCTGATCCTGACCGAGGGCACGGCGGTCTCGCCGCACGGCCGGATCGGGCTCAAGGATCTCGGGCTCTGGTCCGACGCCCAGGTCGCCCCCCTCGCCCGGGTCGTCGACTTCGTCCACGGCCAGGGCGGCCTGATCGGCGTGCAGCTCGCCCATGCGGGCCGCAAGGCCGGAAGCCACGCCCTCTGGGAGGGCGGCCACGCCTTCAGCCAGGCCGAGCTCGACGCCCACGGAATGCGCAGGCTGGGGCCGAGCCCGGTCGCGGCGGGGCCCGGATGGACGGTGCCAGACGCCCTCGACGAGGCCGGGATCGCCGCGGTGATCGAGGACTTCGCGGCGGCGACACGACGGGCGGTCGCGGCCGGCTTCGACGTCGTCGAGCTGCATTTCGGGCACGGCTACCTCGCCACGAGCTTCCTCTCGCCGCTGGCCAACCGGCGCCGGGACGCCTTCGGCGGCCCGCGCGAGAACCGCATGCGGCTGCCGCTCGCCATCGCCGCGCGCGTGCGGGCGGAGTGGCCCGCGGCGCGTCCGCTGTTCTGCCGCATCTCGGCGGTGGACGGCGCCGCGGACAGCTGGGACCTCGACGATTCCGTCGCCCTCGCGCGCGCTCTGACATCGGCGGGAGTCGACGTGGTCGACGTCTCGTCGGGGGGCTTGAGCGAGGAGACGCGGCGGATCACGGTGCCGCGCGGGCTCGGCTTCCAGGTCGGGTATGCCGGGCGGATCCGGCAGGAGGCGGGGGTCGTCACCCAGGCCGTCGGGATGATCGTCGACGGTCCCCAGGCCGAGGACATCCTGCGTTCCGGCGCCGCCGACCTCGTGGCGGTCGGGCGGGCCGCCCTCGCGGACCCGTACTGGCCGCGCCGCGCCGCCGAGGATCTCGGCCTTCCCCCCAACTATGCCGGCTGGCCGGTCCGGCACGGCGCCTGGCTGGCCAAGCGCGACGAGGCGATGGGGCCGCTCCTGCGCGACCGCCGCCGCGCCCTGCGCGCGCCCTCCCCTTCGACGACCCTATGAGGCGGACGATGAGCAAGACAGTGGAATGCGACGTCCTCGTCGTCGGCTCCGGAGCCGGCGGCTTCGCGGCGGCGGTCACGGCCGCGTCGCACGGGCTCTCCGTGATCCTGGCCGAGAAGGCGGAGTTCGTCGGCGGCACCACCGCCTATTCGGGCGGCTTCCTGTGGGTGCCCAACAATTCCGTCTCGCGGCGCGACGGCATCCAGGACAGCATCGAGGCGGCCCGCACCTACCTGCGCCACGAGGCCGGCAACCACTTCAACGCGGACTGCGTCGACGCCTTCCTGGCGAACGGCCCGGAGGCGGTCGACTTCTTCGAGACCCGGACGGCCGTCACCTTCGAGGCGGCCTCGGCCTTCTCCGACTACCATCCGACGGCGCCGGGCGGGCGCTCCGGCGGGCGCTCGATCAAGGCGCGGAACTTCCGCGGCGAGGACCTCGGGGACGAGCTGAAGCGGCTGCGCCCGCCGCTGCCGGAACTGACCTTCGTCGGCCTGATGATCGGCTCCGGCCCCGAGCTGAAGCACTTCTTCAACGTGACGCGCTCGCTCGCCTCCGCCCTCTATGTCGGCGGACGCCTCGCCTCCCATGCCCGCGACCTCCTCAAGAGCGGGCGCGGCATGCTGCTGACGAACGGCAACGCGCTGGCGGCCCGCCTCTTCCGCAGCGCTCTCGATCTCGGCGTCGACGTCTGGACCAGGGCGCCGGCGACCGGGCTGATCGTCGAGGACGGCGCGGTCCGCGGCGCGACGATCGGCAAGGACGGCGGGACCGTGACGGTCCGCACCCGGCGCGGCGTCGTGCTGGCCGCCGGCGGCTTCCCGCAGGACAAGGCGCGCCGCCAGGCCTTCTTCCCGCATGACCGGGACGATGACGGCCATGTCTCGCCGGCGCCCGCCGGCAATACCGGCGACGGCCTGCGCCTCGGCGAGGAAGCCGGGGCCGTCGTCGAGGACAGCTATCCCAACGCCGCCGCCTGGGTGCCGGTGTCGCGCGTGCCGCGCAAGGGCGGCGGCTTCGGCGTCTTTCCGCACTTCATCGACCGCGCCAAGCCCGGGCTGATCGCCGTTTTGCCGAACGGCCGGCGCTTCGTGAACGAGGCCAATTCCTACCACGACTTCGTGCAGGCCCTGTTCGCCGCGAAGGCACCGGGAGCGGCGGCCCGTGCCTTCCTGGTCGTCGACAAGCCGTTCCTGAAGCGCTTCGGCCTCGGCTTCGTCAAACCCTTCCCGGTGCCGGTCGGGCCGAACGTCCGCTCCGGCTACCTGAAGACCGGCCGGACCGTCGCGGAGCTGGCCCGCAACGCCGGGATCGACCCGGCGGGGCTGGAGGACACGGTCGCCGCCTGGAACCGCGACGTCCGGACCGGCGAGGACAAGGCCTTCGGCAAGGGCTCGACCGCCTATAACCGCTTCAACGGCGACCCGGAATTCACGCCCAATCCGTGCCTCGCGCCGATCGCGACCGGCCCCTTCTACGCCGTCGAGGTGGTGGTGGGCGACCTCGGCACATTCGCGGGTCTCAAGTCCGACGGCCATGCCCGCGTCCTCGACGGGCAGGGCCGTCCGATCCCGGGCCTCTACGCGGCCGGCAACGACATGGCGAGCATCATGGGCGGCAATTATCCGGGCGGCGGCATCACGCTCGGGCCGGCGCTCACCTTCGGCTACATTGCCGGGCGCCACCTCGCCGGGGCAGCGGCGGCCGACGCGCCGGCCCGGCCGGATGCCGCCTGAGCGCCTGACTGATCGGCGGGTTCGGTCGATCCGACGTACATGCCGACCGCACCCCGCGTCATCGCCTCAGCTTCGCACCGCCTGCGGGATTGAGGCGATGACGGCGGGGGCGGCAGGCCGGTCCGCCTGCCAAAACCCTCAGGCGTGCGCCGCCCCGCCACCGAAATAGGCCCGCTCCAGCCGCTCGGGCAGGTCGGGCGCGCCGGCCTCGGCCGCCAGCACGATCTGTCCCTGGGCCAGGGCGTAGACCCGGTCCGAGACGGCGCGCGCCTTCTCGACCAGCTGCTCGACGAGCAGCACCGCGGTGCCCTGCCGGCGCAGGCGGGTGACCACCTCGAGCACCCGGTCGACCAGCACCGGCGAGAGGCCGGCCGAGGGCTCGTCGAGCATCAGCAGGCGCGGGCGCTGCACCAGCCCTTGGGCCACCGCCAGCATCTGCTGCTGGCCGCCCGAGAGCGAGGCGCCCTTGTCGTGGCTCTTCGCGGCGATCTCGGGGAAGTGCGACAGGGCCTCGGCGATGCGCGCCTCGCGCTCGCCCCGGGGCAGGTCGTAGGCGGCCAGCAGCAGGTTCTCGCGCACCGTCTGCGCGGTGAAGACGCGGTGACCCTCGATGACGTGGGACAGCCCGGCCCGCACGGCCGTGCGGGGCCCGGCGCCGGAGAGCAGCGCGCCCCCTAGCCGGACGGTGCCGGCCTGGACCGGCAGCAGGCCCGACAGCGCCCGCAGCAGCGTCGACTTGCCGGCGCCGTTGGGGCCGAGCAGCGTCACGACCTCGCCGGCCTTCACCACGAGGTCGACGCCGTGCAGCACCCGGATCTTGCCGTAGCCCGCCTCCAGCCCCTGCACCTGCAGAAGGGGTGAATTCTCAGGATCATGCGCCGAGATAGGCACTGACCACCTCCCTGTGGCTGCGGATCTCCGCAGGTGTTCCCGAGGCCAGGACTCGACCGAGATTGAGCACCGTGACCTCGTCGCAGATCGCGAAGATGAGGTCGGCGTGGTGCTCGACGAGGAGCACGCCGATCCCGGCATCCGCCACCGCCCGGATCAGCCCGCCGAGGCGCTGGATCTCGATCGACGAGAGGCCCGCCGCCGGCTCGTCGAGGAGCAGGAAGGCCGGGCGCAGCATCAACGCGCGGGCGATCTCGAGGAAGCGCAACTCGCTGTGCTGGAGCCGCCCGGCCCGCACGTCGTCGAGGCCGTCGAGCCCGACCGCCCGGAGGGCGAGGCGGGCCGCGTCCCGCAAGGACCGCTCGTCCTCGCGGTGGCGCTTCAGCGAGAGCAACGCCTCCGCCAGGGTGGCGCGCCCCGCGACGCTGCCGCCCAGCATGACGTTCTCGATGACGGTGGCCTCAGCCACGATCCGCGGGGTCTGGAAGGTGCGGGCGATGCGAAGCAGCGCGCGCGCCTCCCGCGCCTCGGAGAGCAGCGACCGGCTGCCCAGCATCACCTGCCCCTGTTGCGGCCGGTAGTACCCTGAGATGACGTTCAGCGTCGTGGTTTTCCCGGAGCCGTTCGGGCCGATGAGGCCGTGAACGCCGCCGGGCCGCAGGGTCAGGTCGAGCCCGTCGATCGCCTTCACGGCGCCGAAGCTCAGGCGCACGCCCGCGAGCGTGATCGGCTCACGCGTCGCGGCGCCCGCCGCGAGCTCCTGGAGGGCGGCCTGGCGCGGGGCGATGTGACGCTCGGCCGGCAGCGGCCGGCGCTGGCTGCGGTCGAGGAGGTCGGCGATGCCGCCGGGCAGCGCCACCACGATGACGAGGAGGAGGAACGCGTAGAGGAAGGTCGACCAGGCCGCGAGGGGAGCCGCCACCTCCGGCAGGATGGTGAGCAGAACCGTGCCGATCAGAGGGCCCAGCACCGAGCCGCGCCCGCCGATCAGCACCGCGATGAAGAACAGGAGCGAGAGATCGAACGTGAAGGCGTCCGGCGTGATGTAGGTCTGGAGCGAGGCGAACAGCCCCCCGGCGATCGCGGCGACGCAGCCGGCGAACAGGAACACCGCGACGAGGAGGCGGGGCTTCGAGATGCCGACGGCTTCGGCCGCCACCTCGGCGTCGCGGACCGCCACCAGGGCCCGGCCGTAGCGGCTGCCCGCGACGTTCAGCGTCATCCAGGTGCATAAGACCGCGCCCGCGAGGCACAGGGCGTAGAAGCCGAGACGCGAATCGAACGGCGCCGGCATCTCCGGCCCGGTGATGCCGATGCCGCCGCCGGTCACGTCCTGCCAGGCCAAAGCGATCTGCGTGACGATGGTGGCGAAGCCCAACGTCGTCATGGCGAAGTAGAAGGTGCGCAGCCGCAGGGCCGGCAGGCCGACGATCACCCCGACCAGAGCCCCGACCAGCCCAGCGCAGGCGAGCGCCACGACGACCGGAAAGGCCGGCAGGACGGTGCCGGCCGCGAGCACGCTGGTGGTGTAGGCGCCGACCAGCAGGAGGGCCACGTACCCGATGGCGAGCTGCCCGGCGAAGCCGACGACGAGGTTGAGGCCCGAGACCAGGATCCAGTAGATCGCCGCCCGCGTGGCGATCAGCGTCCAGTAATCGTTGCCGAAGAGCGGGACGACGAGCGCCAGGCCCAGGATGAGCAGGAAGGGCGCGGCCGCCGCGAGGCGCGCGCCCGTACGGTCGCGGGCGGGGCTTTCCGAGGCCGCGACGGCGGAAGGAACACTCATACGCGCCTCGCTTGGCCCGAGCCGAGGAGCCCTTGGGGAGCGGCCAGCAGCACGACGATGAACAGGGTGAAGACCGCCACCGACGCGAAGATGCCGCCGACGACGAAGTTCGCGGTCTGCTGAAACAGCCCGAGGACGAGGCCGCCGACGAGCGCGCCGCGGTTGTTGCCCAGCCCCCCGAGCGCCACCGGGATGAAGCCGTAGAAGTTGAGATGCGGCCCGTTGGCGAAGAAGGCGAGCAGCAACTCGCCGCCGGCATAGCCAGCGAGCGCCCCGATGCCGCCGGCCAGCGCGTAGCTCATCACCCGCAGGCGCCGCTCGGGCAGGCCGAGCGCGCGCGCCGCGAAGTTGTCCTCTGCCACCGCCAGGAAGGCATGGCCGAGCAGCGTGCGGCGGTAGAGGAGTTCGAGGCCCAGGACCACGATCAGGCAGGCGGCAACCGGCAGCCAGAACTTCTCGTCGAGGATGTTCTCCGCAAAGCCCCCGAGGAGCCGCGGGAAGGGCTGCGGCTCGGTGCTCCAGCCGATCGCCGTGACCTGCTGGATCATCAGCGCCAGAGCGAGCGTCGAGAGCACGTAGAGGTGCTGGTCGAGGCTTTTGAGCACCGGGCGCACCGCCACGAACTCGGTGACGATGCCGACGAGCGCCCCGCAGGCAAGGGTGAGCAGGAGCCCGAGCGGCCAGGGCAGCCCGAGGCGCAACGTGAACAGCGAGCCGAGCACGCCGCCGAGCATCCCGAGCTGGCCGGCGGTGAAGCTCATCACCCGGGAGGTCGAGAACATCGTGTTGTAGGTGATGCCGATCAGCGCGTAGATCGCGCCGACGGCGAGGCCCGAGGCCAGGATCGAGGCGAGCATGGCGGCGCTCCCTCCCCCCTTCGTCAGGAATAGCCCGGGGCGAGCCGGAAGCTGCCGTCGCGGCCGGAATTCGCCGCCGACATCACCACCTCCTCGGTCGGGTAGCCGTTATGCTCCTTTGCCGTATAGGTGTAGTCGCCGAAGATGCCCGGATACTTCGTCAGCCCGTTCCAGTGCTTGACGATGGCGTCGGGCGCGCTGGACCCCGTCTCCTCCACCGCCTTGGCGATCAGGCTGACCGCGTCGTAGCCGGCCGCCACCCACCACAGCAGGGTGTCGGAGAGCGGGACCTTGCCCTTCAGCCGGGCGACGAACTCCTCGCTGCGCGGGGTGAGCTTGCCGGATTCGTCGTAGGAGCAGCTGCGGTAGCCGACCGCGTAGACCTTGTCCCAGTTCGCCGGCTTCTCCAGGAGCCCGCCGATCTCGCCCGAGGCCATCGAGGGGTGGCCGACGATCGGCACGTCCCAGCCCATCCGGGCGCGGGTGTTGAACAGGCGGGCATCCATGCCGGTCGACACGCTCCACACCACCAGCGTCTCGGCGCCGGCATTGCGGGCGCGCAGCATGTCGGGAGTCATGTCGGGCTGGGTCGAATCGATGTTGCCGAGATAGACCACCTCGGCCCCGTCCTGCTTGAACGCCGCGGCCGAGGCCTTGGCGGCGGTGACCCCGTAGCCGGTGGTGTCGCCGATCACCGCGACGCGCTTCACCTTCAGCACCTTGAGGCAGTAATTGCGCACCGCATCGTCCCACTGGGTGTTCGACGGGGCGATGCGGAAGGCGTTGGGGTACTTCGCCGGATCGATCAGGCTATCGATCACGCAGGGGTGGATGTTCGGCATCTTCGCCCGCGCCATGATCGGGGTCGTCGCCAGGGCCTCGCCGGAATTGGTCGGACCCCAGATGGCGTGGACCTTGGCCTGGCTGATCATCTCCTGCACGGCGTTGACCGCCTTGGTCGGGTCGCCTTGCGAGTCGCGGGTGACGATCTCGATCTTGCGGCCCTTGATGCCGCCGGCGCCGTTGATCGCCTCGGTTGCGAAGACCACGCCGCGGTTGAACCCGACCGTCGGGGCCGAGCTGGGACCGGTCATCGCCGCGAGCCAGCCGATGCGCAGGGGCTCTCCCTGCGCCAGGGCCGGCCGGGGAAACCCGAGGGCCGCCGCCCCCGCGAGGCCGGCAGCATTCATCACGAGCGCACGACGGTTCGTCGTCACCATGGCGTCCTCCTCCCGTTGTCACGTCAGCCGGCGCGGTTTTGTTTAAGCGCCTTGCTGCTCCAGGTGCCGGATCCGGTCCTCGTCGAAGGTGAAGCCGAAGCCTGGCCGCTCCGGTACGATGGCGTATCCGTCGGCGAAGTCCAGTCTCTCGCAGTACAAGCTCGAGAACCACGGCATGACTTCGAGGGAATGGGCGTTCGCCAGCGCCCCGAGCACGCTCAGGCTCTGCTCCGGGAACAGGTGGCTCGAGACCGGCAGGTCGTGCGCCTCGGCGAGGTGGCCGACGCGCATGAACTCGGTGACGCCGCCGACCCGCTGGAGGTCCGGCATCAGGATGTCGGCCGAGCGCAGCTCGATCATCCGGCGGAAGCCGTAGCGGGTGTAGTCGGTCTCGCCGCTGGCGATCGGCGTGTCGAGGGCGGCGGCGACGCGGGCCAGCCCCTCGACGTCCCAGGCCGGCAGCGGTTCCTCGAACCAGGTGAGGTCGAACTCTTCCAGCCGGCGCCCGAGCCGGATGGCGTCGTTCTCGGTCAGCCCCTGGTTGGCATCGGCCATCAGGCGGATGCCCGGGCCGATCGCCTCGCGGACCGCCCGCACCCGGGCGACGTTCCAGTCCGGATCGCCGGCCGAGAGGCGCATCTTCATCATCCGGAAGCCCGCCGCCTTGAAGCTCTCCGCCTCCGCGACGAGCTCGTCGGTCGAGCGGTCGAGCCACAGGCCGCCGGAATGGTAGGCCGGCACCCGGGCGCTCGCCCCGCCGAGCATCCGGTAGAGTGGCAGCCCGGCGCGCTTGGCCGCGAGGTCCCACAGGGCCCCGTCGAGGGCCGAGATGCCCATGACGGGCATGCCCTTGTGGCCCATGAAATTCACGTCGCGCCAGGCCCGCGACCAGAAGCCGGCGATGTGGCCGGGATCCTGGCCGACCACCAGGTCGGCCATCTCGTCGATGAGCGCGCGCAGCACCCTGGTGCGCCGGTCGTTCAGCGTGAACACGATGTTCTCGCCGGTGAGCCCGTCGGCCCGCACCGTGACCAGGATGCAGCCGAAGCTGTGCAGCTGGCCGAGGGCCGAGCCGATCGGCCGCTCCGGGCGCAAGGTGATGGGACGCGTCTCGACGCGGTCGACCTTCATGGCGTGTCCTTCCCTATGCTGTGCGGATGACCTGCCCGACCCGATAGCGGTCCAGCACGCCCGGATCCGGGTCGCAGCCGAGGCCGGGGCCGGGGGGCAGCCGCACGTGGCCGTTCTCGGCCCGGACCCAAGGATCGAACGGGTTGGCTTCCATGTCGAGCCACAGCACCTCGACCAGCGGGTCTTCGACGCGCGCCGCGATGACGTGCATCGTGGCGATCAGGCCGGGACCGAAATACGGGCTGTGCGGGGCGGCCCGGACCCCGTGCGCCTCGCAGAGCGTGATGACCCGCAGCATCTCACCGACGCCGCCGATCTTGGTCACGCTCGGCTGGGCGACGTCGATCGCGCCGGCCTCGATCAGCGCCTTGAAGCCGAACAGCCCGGCGGTGTTCTCGCCAGCGGCGATCGGGATGCCGCGGGCCCGCACCTGGGCAAGACCATGCGTATCCTCCGGCGGCCAGACCGGCTCCTCGAACCAGTAAAGATCGTGGGGCGCGAAGGCGTCGGCCATTCTGAGGGCCGCCTGGACGCTCCAGGCGCAGTTGACGTCGACCATCAGGGCGGCCCCATGCGCCCGCGCCACGTCCGAACCGGCGGCGACCGCCTCCTCGGTGACCTCGTGCAGCTTGATGTGGCGGTAGCCGGCAGCACACGCCGCCTCGACGTTGCGGCGCACGAGCGCGGGGTCGTGGTAGGCCAGCAGCGAGGCGTAGGCCGGCAGCCGCTCGCGGACGCCGCCGAGGAGGCGGGCGACCGGCTGGCCCGCCCGCTTGCCGGCGAGGTCCCACAGGGCCGTCTCGACGCCTGAGAAGGCGAAGACGAACGCGCCATTGCGGCCGAGCAGGTGCGTGGCGTGGAGCACCGAGCGGGTCAGCGCCGCGATGTCGCCGGACGATCGTCCGAGGACGAGCGGCGCCACGATCCCGTCGAGGGCGGCGCGGGTGGCCCCGATGCCGGCGTGCCCGAAGGCCTCGCCCCAGCCGACCAGCCCCTCGTCGGTCTCGACCCGCACCAGCAGGATATCGAGATGGGTCCAGGCCTTGCCGGCGAAGGTGGTGGGCGGGCCGCCCATATCGAAGGGCAGCGAGACGATCTGGGACTGGATGTCGACGATGTTCAATCGTGCCTCCGTGTCATGACACGCCACCTGGCCCGACGGGGATCCGCTCGCGCTCCATCAGGTCGGCCTCGCGTCGGAGTGCCTCCGCCAGTTCCGCCTCGCGCGCCCGGATGCGGGTGGTGAGCGCCGCGATGCTCAGCGCCGCGACGGTGCGGCCGGCCGCGTCGCGCACCGGCACGCCGATCGCCCCCATCGTGTCGACGACCTGATCGAGGAGCACGACGTAGCCGCGCGTCCGGGATTCCGACACGCGGGTGCGGATCTCGGCCTGGCTCAGGCGCGGATAGGGACCGAGGCGCTGGACCACGATGCCGAGGATCGCGTCGACCTCCCGGTCGGGCAGCCAGGCGAGCAGCGCCATGGCGCCGGCCCCGACCCCGAGAGGGCGCCGGCTGCCGATATCGAGGTAGTTCGCCCGGATCGGGTAGGAGCCGATCTCGCGCTCGACGCAGACCGCCTCGACGCCGCTGCGCACCGAGAGCAGCACCGTGTCGCCGGACAGTTCGGCGAGCCGCACGAGGCTCGGCCGCGCCAGCGCCCGCAGGTCGTCGGGCCGGCCGGCGCTCGCCGCGAGCGCCATCAGCTCCGGCCCGGGCCGCCAGCGCCGGCCGTCGGCCGCGCGGGCGGCGAAGCCTTCCTGCGCCAGGGTGTCGAGGATGCGCAGGGCCGTCACCTTGTTGAGCCCGGTCTCGGCCGACAGCTCGGTGAGGCGCCGGGGCGCGGGGGCGGCGAGCGCCCGCAGCACGGCGCAGACCTTCTGGACCGCATTCGGTTCGGGCGCGGCGGGCGCCGGAGGCGGAGCGTCGTCAGCAGCAGCGGGCGGGCTCATGCGGTCACTCCAGCCATTCCTCACGGCTCCTCCAGCACCACCGCCGGCCGGCCCGCGACCACCTGAGGCGCGATCCGCGGCACCCGCGCCTTGCGGGCAAGGTAGACTTGCGCCGCCACCAGCACCACCGCGAGCCCGACGAAGGTTGCGCTGATCGGGCTGTCGACGAAGGTCGTGAGGTCGCCGCGCGAGAGCATCAGGGCCCGGCGGAAGTTCTCCTCGAGGCGGGGCCCGAGCACGAAACCGAGCAGCACCGGGGCCGGGTGGAAGCCGAGCCGCATCAGCCCGTAGCCGACGACGCCGATCACCAGGGTCTGGATCACCCCCGCCATCTCGTTGTTGGTCGAGTAGACGCCGACGCAGATGAAGAACAGGGCACACGGGTAGAGGTAGCGGAACGGGATCCGCAACAGCTTCACCCACACCCCGATCAGCGGCACGTTGAGCACGACGAGCAGGATGTTGCCGATCCAGAAGCTGGCGATCAGGCCCCAGAACATGTCCGGATGCTCGGTCATCAGCTGCGGGCCCGGCGTGATGCCCTGGATGATGAGCGCGCCGAGAATCAGCGCCATCACGGCGTCGCCCGGGATGCCGAGGCTCATCGTCGGCACGAAGTCGCCCTGGACCGAGGAATGGGTCGAGGCCTCGGGGCTCGCCACGCCGGCGATCGCGCCGCGCCCGAATTTTTCCGGGTTGCGGCTCACCCGCTTCTCGGCCGCGTAGGCGATGAACGAGGCGATGGTCGGCCCGGTGCCGGGGATGAGCGAGCACAGGCTGCCGACGAGAGTCCCGCGCAGGATCGGCATCGCGGCCTCGCGCAGGTCGGCCCGGCTCGGCCGCATGTCGCGCATCCGGACCTTCACGCGCGACAGGTCGCCGACCGAGATGGTGTTGATGCTCTTCAGGAACTCGGCGATGCCGAAGAAGCCGAGCGCCACCGCCACGAGGTCGATGCCGTTGTAGAGCGACATCGACCCGAAGGTGAACCGGCTGGTGCCGGTGTCGAGGTCGCTGCCGACGCTGCCGAGCACGATGCCGACGAGCGTCATCGCCACGCCCTTGAGGGCCGAGCCGCGGGCGAGCGTCGCGCCGGCCAAGAGTCCGAGCAGCATCAGGGTGCAGATCTCGGCCGGGCCGAACTTGAAGGCGATCTGCACCAGGAACGGCGCGAACAGGATCATCTGCACGATGCCGAAGGCGGCCCCGAAGAACGCCGCCAGCATGGTGATGCCGAGCGCGACGCCGCCCCGCCCCTGCCGGGTCATCGGGTAGCCGTCGAGGCAGGTGACGGCGTGGGACGGGTGGCAGGGCAGGTTGAGCAGGATCGAGCAGATCGCGCCGCCATATTGCGCGCCGTAATAGATGCCGGCGAGCATCAGGATCGCGGCGACCGGCGGCATGCCGAAGGTGAGCGGCAGGAGGATCGAGATCGTCGCCATGATGCCCATTCCGGGCAGCACGCCGATGAGGTTGCCGATCAGGACACCGACGAGGCTGAACAGGAAGTTGTGCGGCTGCAGCGCGATTCCGAAGCCGTGGACGAGGTTGGCGAGCGTGTTGTCCATCGGGTCACCATCCGCGCCAGAACGGCATCTGGAACTTGAGCCCCAGCGTGAAGACCAGTCCCGCCACGACCGTCATCGCGAGGGCCAGCAGGAGCGCGGCGCGCGGGCTGCCCTGGCGGTCGCCGAGCGCCGAGACGAACACGCAGGCGAAGGTCGCGGGGCCGAGGCCGAGATGCTCGCCGAGGAGGACGAACAGCAGGATCCCGAGGACGATGCAGGCCCAGCCGCGCCAGTCCGGCCGGCCGCCCTCCTCGGCCTCGTGTCCCGCCTCGGGCGTCACCGCGATCAGCACGCCGACGAGGCCGAGCGCGCTGCCGACGATCATCGGGAACAGCCCGGGCCCGACGCGGGTGAGGCTGCCGAGGCCGAAGGTGCGGGCCTCGAGAACGACGGCGAGGCCGAACAGCACCATCAGCCCGCCGGCGGCATATCGCTTGACGAGCGTCGCCGTCACGACACCGCCTCCGGGTGATAGTTGCGGAGCAGGTTGGCGAGGCTGTCGGGCACCTCGATCTCGAAGCCGAGGATCGCGGCCGAGAGCGCCTTGCCGTAATTGTCGAGGCAGAGCGAGCGCGACACGCCCCCGCCGAGCGCCCCCTCGGCGACGAAGTTGAGGACGCCGAGGTGGTCGACCGCGTAGCGGGTGACGGGGCCGGTCACCATTCCGGCGTAGAACGCCTTGAAGTTCTCGGCGGTGAGCTGGTCCTTGAGGTACGGATACAGGTCCGGCTCGTAGGCGATCACCGTGACGTTCGAAGTGTTGCCCTTGTCGCCGGAGCGGACATGGGCCACGTGCTGCAGCATCAGGCGCATGGAATCGGCTCCCGTTCGAGTCAGCTCTCGTACAGCGTGATCACCGGGCGCAGGGCCTCGCGCGGCACCAGCGACGACCAGACGCCGATGACCTCGCGGGTGCGGTCCTGGTGCGGCACGCGCTTGCCGGTCATGCCGACGCCGGACACCGCCATGCCGTCGACCTCGCGGCCGACCTTCATGGCCTCCTCACGGGTCTTCGTGCGTGCCGCGACCCGCACGGCGATCTCGTAGGGCTCTGGCTGCTTCGCAGCGTTCGGCCCCTTCGACACGGTGCCGCCATGGATGGCATTGAGCCCGACGAAGTCGATCCGGAACTCCTCGGCCTGCAAGCCCACGATGCGGAACCGCTCCTCGAGGATGCGCTTGGCCAGCTCCGCCCGCCGCAAGGCGCCCGGCCCGGCATAGAAGAACATGTCCTCGCCGATGAAGCCTTCCTGGCAGGCGATCGACACCTTGAGGGTGGGCGTGCGCGGCTTGCCGGAGATGCGCGAGACCCGCACCCGGTCGGGGCCGACCTCCTCGAGTTCGGTCGTGGTGAAGTCCACCACCACGTCCGGGGTGATGTAGTTGCCCGGGTCGTGCACCTCGTAGAACAGCTGCTCCTTGAGGGTCCGGATATTCACTGCGCCGCCGGAATTCCTGACCTTGGTGATGATGGCCGAGCCGTCGCTCTCGACCTCGGCGATCGGGAAGGCGAGGTCCCAGGGGTCGGGCACGTCCTTGAAGCCGGGATCGCAGAAATAGCCGCCGGTGGCCTGCGCGCCGCATTCGAGCACGTGGCCGATGCCGTTGCCGGGCCCGAGGCGGGCGTGGTCGAGGGCGTCCCAGCCGAATTCGTGCATCATCGGCGCCATGAAGATCGACGGGTCGGCGACGCGGCCGGTGACGACGATCTGCGCGCCCTCGCGCAGGGCCTGGACGATCGGCTCGGCGCCCATATAGGCCTCGGCCGAGACGATCTGGCCTGCGAGCGCCGCACTCGGCCTCCCGTCCTCCATCAGGGTGTCGGTGAGGTCGAGGACGCGGTCGGTGATCAGGCTGCCGGAGATGGCCGCGACCTTGGTGCCCTTGGGCGCCCCGCATTCCCGCAGCCAGTGGACGATGCGCTCGGCCGCGCCCTCCGGGTTGATCCAGCCCTGGTTGCTGATGATCCTGGTGCCGCGCTTGAGGCAGCCGGGCAGCACCCGCTGCATCCGGTCGTCGAGATAGGTGTCGTAGCCCGGGAAGGACGGGTCGCGGCGCTTGCGCACCTGGGCGGCCGAGATCGTCGCCTCGGCCATCGTCTCGAAGCACAGGTAGTCGAGGTCGCCGTGCTCGGCGTTGCGTTGCGCCGGCTCCAGCCGGTCGCCCCACCAGGCCGAGCCCGATCCGATCCGCAGTGCCATCGGTCTCTCCCCTACTCGATTGCCACACCGGTGCGGGCGACCACCGCCGGCCAGCGGGCCACCTCGCGCCGCACGATCTCCCCGAAGGCGTCCGGGCTCATGCCGCCCGGCGTTCCCCCGAGCTCGAGGAGCCGCGCCCGGGTCTCGGGCTCGGCGAGCACCGCGGCGATCCGCGATTGCAGCAGGTCGATCACGGGACGCGGGGTGCCGGCGGGCGCCAGGAGGCCGAACCAGGCCGGCACGTCGAAGCCCGGCACCCCGGCCTCCGCCATGGTCGGCACGTCGGGAAGCGTCGGGAAGCGCTCGGCGGTGGTGACGGCCAGCGCCCGCAGGGTCCCGGCCCGGACATGGCCGATCGCCGAGGGCAGGTTGTCGAAGCCGATCTTGATGTGGCCGGCGATGAGGTCGTTCAGCATCGGCCCGCCGCCCCGGTAGGGCACGTGGGTCATCTCGATCCCCGCCATCACCTTCAGGAGCTCGCCGGACATGTGCGGCGAGCCGCCGGTCGAGGTCGAGCCGAAGACGAGCGACCCGGGCTTCTCCTTGGCGAGGCGGATCAGGGCGGCGAGGTCGGCGATGCCCGAGGCCGGGTTGACCAGGAGCACGTTCGGGGTCGAGGCGACGACCGTGACCGGGGCGAAGTCGCGGACCGGATCGTAGGGCAGGCTCTTGAACACCGCGACGTTGATGCCGTGGGTGTTCGTCGTCGCCATCACCAGCGTGTAGCCGTCGGGCGCCGCCCCCGCGACCGCCTTGGTGCCGATATTGCCCGACGCGCCGGGCCGGTTGTCGATGATGGCGTGCTGGCCGAAGCGCTTGTCGAGCCGGTCGGCGACGAGGCGGGCCAGGATGTCGGTGGTCCCGCCCGGCGGGAACGGCACGACGATGCGGATGATCCGATCCGGATAGGCCGCGCGCGCCACCCCCGGCAGGGCCAGCGACGCGAGCACACCCAGGCACAGCCGACGGTGCATGGCGCCTCTCACAAGCGTTCCCGAGACCGCCGCCCTTGTGGGTGTGTTCCGTATGGCGGAACTACTTCGGTCGATATCGGCTCTCCCCGCCGGAGAACGACCTTGATCGTTACCCGGCATGGAACAGTGTTGACAGGCTATTCGGCGGAAGGCAACCATCTTCCGACATTCCGACAAGAGGCCGCCGGCAGAGGATGCTCGCCCCAGCCGAGACGGTCCGACCGGGAGGACACCCGATGCCCCGTTCCGCCATGCGGAAGATCGTCCATGCTTGCCGGCTCGCGGGGCATCCCCGATGAGCCTCGTCACCGGCATCGGCCTCACCCCGTTCGGGCGCCTGTCCGGCGCCTCCACCCTCGACCTGATGAGCCGCGCCGCCGCCGATGCCCTGAGCGATGCCGGGCTGGAGCGGCGCGAGATCGACGGGTTGATCACCGGCTACTCGACCACCCACCCGCACCTGATGCTCTCGACGGTGTTCGCCGAGCATTTCGGCCTGCACCCATCCTACGCCCACGCGGTGCAGCTCGGCGGCGCCACCGGCTTCGCGCTGGTGATGCTCGCCCATCTGCTGATCGAGGCGGGCGCGGCGCGGCGGATCCTGGTGGTGGCCGGCGAGAACCGGCTCTCGGGCCAGACCCGCGACGCGGCGATCCAGACGCTGGCCCAGGTCGGCCACCCGACCTACGAGGTGCCGCTCGGGCCCACCATCCCCGCCTATTACGGCCTCGTCGCCTCCCGCTACGCCCACGAGCACGGCATCGACGGGATCGCGGAACTCGCGGTGCTGATGCGGGCGAACGCCGCCCGCACGCCGGGCGCGCATCTCACCGAGCCGATCACCGCCGCGATGGTGCGGGACTCCAAGCCCATCGCCGCCCCCTTGCGCCTGCTCGATTGCTGCCCGGTCTCGGATGGCGGCGGCGCCTTCGTGATCGAGCGCGCCGATCCCGCGAGGCCGGGACCGAGGATCCGGGGCGCCGCGCAGGCCCACACCCATCAGCACGTCAGCGCCGCCCCCTCGCTCACCGCCTTCGGGGCCGGCGACAGCGCCGGCCGGGCGCTGGCGCAAGCCGGTGTCGCGCTCGCCGATATCCGCTACGCGGCGATCTACGACAGCTTCACCATCACGCTCGCGATCCTGCTGGAGGAGATCGGCCTGGCCCCGCGGGGCGCCGCCGGGCGGCTCGCCCGCGAGGGCCACTTCTCGCCCGAGGGCGCGATGCCGCTCAACACCCATGGCGGCCTCCTCAGCTACGGCCATTGCGGCGTCGGCGGTGCCATGGCCCACCTCGCCGAGACCGTGCGGCAGATGCGGGGACAGGCCGGCCCGCGGCAGGTCGCGCCCCCAGGCCTGGCGCTGCTGCACGGCGACGGCGGCGTGCTCTCCTCCCATGTCAGCCTCGTCCTGGAGAACGGCCGATGAGCGCGGAGATTCCGGACTGGACGGCGGGGGCCGAAGGCCTCGCGCTCGCGCGCTGCCGGGCCTGCGGCCACGTCCAGTATGTCCGCCGCCCGTTCTGCCCGGAATGCGGCAGCGAGGATCTGGGCGTGGAACCGGCCACCGGGCGCGGCACGGTCTACGCCGTCACGGTCGTGGCGCGCGCGCCGTCCGCCGAGCTGAGCGCCCACGCCCCCTACGGCCTCGCGCTGGTCGATGCAGAGGAGGGCTTCCGCTTCATGGCGCATTGCCCCCCTGACGGCGTGGCGATCGGCGACCCCGTGCACACGACGTTCCGCGCCTTCGGGTCCGGCCTCGTCCCCTTCGTCACCCCGGAGAGCCAATCATGACCGCGAGCCTCCAGGCGGCGCTCGACCCGCGATCGATCGCGGTGATCGGCGCGTCCGAGAATCCCGACAAGATCGGCGGCCGGCCGCTCCTCTACCTGACGCAGTTCGGCTTTCGCGGCGAGGTCTGGCCGGTCAACCCGCGGCGCGACGAGGTCCAGGGCCGGCGCACGGTGCCGCGCCTCTCGGCCCTGTCGCAGGCCCCCGACCTCGCGATCATCGCGGTGCCGGGCGAGGCGGCGGTGGCGGCCCTCGACGAGTGCGCCGAGATCGGCGTCAAGGTCGCGATCATGATGGCCTCGGGCTTCGGCGAGACCGCCGACCCCAAGGCCCAGGCGGCCGAGCGGGCGATGGTGGCGCGCGCCCGGGCCCGGGGCCTCAGGATGATCGGCCCGAACTCGCAAGGATTGGCCAATTTCGGCACCGGGGCGGTGCCGAGCTTCTCCAGCATGTTCCTGGAGGTCCCGCCGCTGGATGGCCCGGTCGGCATCGTCAGCCAGAGCGGGGCGATGAGCGTCGTGCCCTACGGGCTCCTGCGCGGCCGCGGCATCGGCGTGCGCCACACCCATGCCACCGGCAACGACGCCGACGTGACGGTGTGCGAGCTCGCCGCCGCGGTCGCGGCCGATCCGGCCCTCAAGCTCCTGCTCCTCTACCTCGAGAGCATCCCCGACCCGCACCATCTGGCAGAAGCCGCCGCGGTCGCCCGCGACCGCGGCCTGCCGATCGTGGCGCTCAAGTCCGGCCGCACCGCCGCCGGGCAGGCGGCGGCCCAGTCGCATACCGGGGCGCTCGCCAACGAGGACCGGCTGGTCGACGCCTTCCTGGAGCAGCACGGGATCTGGCGGGCGCGCGATACCACCGACCTCGTGGCGGCGGCCGAGCTGTACCTGAAGGGCTGGCGCCCGGAAGGCCGGCGCATGGTGGCGATCAGCAATTCGGGCGCGACCTGCGTGATGGCGGCGGACGCGGCCTCGCAGGCGGGGCTCGACCTTGCTCCCTTGAGCGACGACACGCAGGGACGCCTGCGGGCGATCCTGCCGAGCTTCGCCGCGACCCGCAATCCGGTCGACATCACGGCCGCGCTGATGACGAACTCCGCCCTGTTCAGCCAGATCCTGCCTGTGATCGCCGAGGATCCGAGCGCCGACGCCTTCCTGGTCGGGGTGCCGGTGGCGGGGCGAGCCTATGCCGTCGACGATTTCGGCCGCGACACCGCCGCCTTCGCCGCGGCGACGGGCAAGCCGGTGGTGATCGTCGCCCCCCAGGAGCTGGTCGCGGCGCCGTTCCGCTCCCGCGGCCTGCCGGTCTTCTCCGGCGAGGGCGAGGCGGTCCGGGCCCTGCACCAGTTCATCGCCCACCACGAGCGCATGGCGGCGGTCGGGGACAGGCCGCCCCATCCGGCCCCGCCCCCGCCGAGCGGGGCACCGCCCCGCCTCCTCGACGAGGCCGAGAGCCTGGCCGTCCTGGCGAGGGCCGGCGTGCCGGTGGTCCGCCACCGCCTCTGCCGCACGGCCGGGGAGGCTGTCGCCGCGGCGGCCGAGATCGGCGGCCCGGTCGCGGTCAAGGGATGCTCGGCCGAGGTGGCGCACAAGAGCGAGCTCGGCCTCGTCCATCTCGGGGTCAGCGGCGCGGATGCGGTCCGCGCCGCCTTCGAGGCCTGCCGGGCGGGGCTGGCGAAGGCCGGTCATCAGTTCTCCGGCGTGATCGTCGCCGCGATGGCGCGGGGACGGCGCGAATTGGTGCTCGGCGCGCATCGCGACCCGTTCTTCGGGCCGGTGGTGGTGGTGGGCGACGGCGGCAAGTACGTCGAGGCGACGCCCGATATCGCCCTGCTGCTGCCGCCGTTCACGGAAAGCGAGGTGCGGCGGGCGCTTCGGACTCTCAGGATCGCACTGCTGATCGACGGCGTGCGCGGCGAGGCGCCTTGGGCGATCGAGCCCTACCTCGCCGCGGCGGTGGCCGTCGGCGAGCTGATGACGACGCAGCCGGGACTCGCCAGCCTCGACGTCAACCCGATGCTGGTCGGCACCGAGCCGGGCGAGTGCCTGGCGCTCGACGCCGTCGTGTTCGAGGAAGGGAGCGCACCATGATCCGCCGCCGCGACGTCGTCGCTGGCCTCGCCGGCACCCTCGGCCTCGGGGCCCGGCCCGTCCGCGCCGCCGCCTGGCCGGCCCGGCCGATCTCCGTCGTGGTGCCCTACCCGCCCGGCGGCTCGACCGACATCACCGCCCGCATCGCCGGCGAGCGGCTGTCGCATGCTTTGGGCCAGCCCCTCGTCATCGACAACCGGCCGGGAGCCGGCGGCAATCTCGGCCTCGAGATCGTCGCCCGGGCACCGGCGGACGGCTACAGCTTCGGCGTCGCCACCACGGCGCACGCCATCAACATGACGCTGTTCCGCAAGCTCAACTACGACACGCGGACGAGCTTCGCGCCGGTGGCACTGCTGACCGAGAACCCCTTGGTGCTGGTCGTGCCGGCGCAATCGGCATCGCGTTCGGTCGCCGACCTGATCGCCGCCGCCAAGGCGAAGCCGGGTGCGCTGAACTACGCCTCGTCCGGCATCGGCCAGTCGACGCATCTCGCCGCCGAATTGTTCGCCTCGATGGCCGGGGTCAAGCTCACCCACATCCCCTATCGCGGCAGCGCGCCGGCGATCACCGACGTCATCGCCGGACGCTGCGACCTGATGTTCGACACCACGCAATCGGTCCTCGCCCATGTCGAAGGCGGCCGGGTGCGGGCGCTCGGCATCACCTCGGCCGAGCGGCTGCCTCTGGCCAAGGACATCCCGACCATCGCCGAGGCGGCCCTGCCCGGCTACGTCGCCATCGCGTGGAACGGCCTCGTCGCGCCCAAGGGAACGCCGGCGGAGATCGTCGCGCGCCTCAACGCCGAGACGGTCCGGGCGCTGCAGGAGCCGGCGGTGGCGGCCAAGTTCGCCGGTCTCGGCGCCACCTCCCGCCCGCTCGCACCCGACGCCTTCGGGGCCTTCATGGCCGACGAGATCGCCAAGTGGGGGGCAGTGGTGAAGCAGTCGGGGGCGACGCTGGACTGAGGCGGCCCCCCGCACGCTCCCGAGACTGGAAAAAGAGGTCCGGAAGCACGCTTCCGGACCTCATGCTCATCGTCGCCCGGAAGTCCCGGTCACAGGAATCCGATCGAGAACCACGGCACGAAGGTGAGGACCAGCAGCCCGAGGAACAGCGCGCCGAGATAGATCCAGATCCGGCGCATCCCGGATTCGGGCGCGACCCCGCCGATGATGCAGGCGGCGTAGTAGCAGAGGCCGAAGGGCGGGGCGAAGAGGCCAGGGCAATCGGGTGAAGGGTCATGGTGCGACGAGCCTGACGAGGTAGTCGTCGTCCCAGCCTGCGGTTTTGAGGGCGAGGCGCATGGAATCCTTGCCCTTTTTGCGGGCTGCGACGTTCACCGCGATGTGGCGGACCGTCAGCATGTTCTCGGGGGCATGAGCAGTACGGATGCGAGACTGATCGTCGTGGAAGGTGACGTCGAGGATCCAATGCAGGCCGTTCTCGATCGCCCAATGCTGCCGGACGGCAGGCCCGAGGCGGTCGGCGCCGAGCGGTGACGAGGTCAGATAGCAGCGCGTCTCACGCTCGATCCTGTTTACCGGGTCACGGGTGCTCAAGTCACGGGTGCTGTCGACGACGATGAGGCTCTTCAACCCCGGCCAGGCGTGGCGCGCCTGGAGCCAGGCGACCTGATGGATGACAGTCACGCGCCGGGTCTCGATCCGCCCGTGATCGCCCTCGACGGTCTCGTGCGTGCTGACGGTGCAATCGGCAAAGTCCCGAGCTTTCTGTTCCTCGACGAAGAGCGTGACGTCCTCGTGCAGCGTGCCCTGGTTGCCCTTGAGCGCCAGGACATAGTCGGCCTTCTTGTCGAGGATCTTGTGGGCGATGGCACGCTGGCAGCCCATCGCATCGATGGTGACGATCGCCCCCTCGATCGACAGGAGGTCGAGCAGGGCCGGGATTACCGCGATCTCGTTGGACTTTCCGCTCACCTTGGTCTGGGCCAGCACCAACCGCTGGCGTGCGGCGAAGGCGGAGACGACGTGAAGGGCATCTCGCGCACCGGCCCGGCCCGAGCGCCGCGAGGTCTTGCCGTCGATCGCGATCACGTCGAGCGGCGTTTGCGTCAGCGTCGCGGCCCAGGCCGCAAAGCAGCGTCGAAATGCGACGGGATCGAGCGCCGCGAAGATGTCACCGAGATGATCGTGGCTCGGCGTGCCGTTCCGGAACGGCAGAAATCGGCGCAGAAGGTCGAGTTTCGTGTGACCGAACCGGGCGATATCGGTGAAGCCTTCAGCCCCCGCCAGGATGGCCAGCAACGCCAGCAGCAGAACCTCGTCCAGGCGATAGGCGACTTTGCCGGGCTGGCGCGGATCGGGCAGGTCCGCGAAATGATCGAGAAACACCGTCGCCTCGAACACCGCCGCTACCGGCTCGCTCGCCTCGTCCATCGCCCGCCTCCTAAACCACGTCGTGGCGGACGACCGATTCAGAGCTTCCGGTCCTTGTCACCTCCCGCATTCACCCGATTGCCCTGGCGAAGAGGCCCAGTCCCATCGCCAGGATCACGATCATGCTGTAGTGCACCTCGTGGATCCCGAACTGGTGCGCGATCGGGAAGAGCAGCGGGCCGAACAGCACGATCGCCGGAATGCCTTCGAGCAGGCTGCCGAGCACGATGAAGGCGACGACCGAGATCAGCAGGAAGCCGGTCTTGCCGCCCGGCACCGCCGCCATCGCCCGGGCGAGGTCGTGCGAGAAGCCCGACTGGGTCAGCGCCCAGGCCATCGCGCTCGCCGCGCCGACGATGAACAGGATCGCCCCCGACAGCGAGACGGTCCGCGCCAGCATCGGCAGGATCTCCGAGGCCTTCAGCCCGCCGCGATAGATCACGAGGCCGAGCACCAGCGAGTAGACGATGCCGATCGTCGAGACCTCCGTGGCGGTGGCGATGCCCTCGACGACCGCGGTGCGGATCAGGAAGGGCAGCAGCAGGGCCGGCAACGCGATCAGCAGGGTCTTCTTCACCACCGAGGCCGGGGCGCGCGGAATGACGACCGCATCTTCCTCCTTGCCGGCGCGGTAGCGCGCCACCGCCGCCAGCACGAGGGCGAGCACCAGGGCCGGCAGGATCCCGGCGGTGAACAGGGCGGCGATCGAGACTCCGGTCGCCGAGGCGATGGCGATGAGCACGATCGAGGGCGGGATCGTCTCGCTCATCGCCCCCGAGGCGGCGAGGATCGACAGGAGCTCGCCGTCCTTCATGCCGCGCCGGCGCATCTCGGGAAACAGCACCGGGGCGACCGCCGCCATGTCGGCGGTCTTCGAGCCGGAGATGCCCGAGACGAGCAGCATCGCGCCGAGCAGCACGTAGGACATGCCGGCCCGCACGTGGCCCAGCAGCGAGGCGAGGAAGGCCACCATCACCCGCGCCATCCCGGTCGCGTCGACGAGCTGGCCGAGCAGCACGAAGAGGGGAATCGCGAGCAGGATCAGGCTGCTCATCCCCTCGTCCATCCGCCCGACCACGATGGTGAGGGGCGTCGCGGTGGTGGTGAGCAGGTAGGCCGAGGTGGCGAGCGCGAACGAGAACGCGATCGGGACGCCGGCCAGGATCCCGATGCCGAGGAGCCCGACGAAGAAGACCAGGAGCGCCGCATTGCCGATCCCGGATAACCACGGTGCCGCCAGGCTGAGGAGCGCGACGATGCCGAGGAGCACCGCCCCGACGCCGAGGAGGTCCGCCACGCGATGCCGGGCGAGGCGCAAGCCGCAGGACAGGAGCGCCAGCACGAAGCCGACCGGCACGGCGAGCGCCCGCACCGTGCCCGACCAGCCGAGCGCCGGCGTCTCCACGAAGGACTGGTCCTCGGTGTAGTCGTAGGCCGCGTGCAGCATCAGGGCCAGGAAGGCGAAGACCGCGCCGACGGCGAGCGCGTCGCACCAGGCCCGGGCGCGGGGCGAGAGCGAGCCGACCACGAAGGTCAGCCGCATGTGCTCGCCCCGTTGCACCGCCACGACGCTGCCGAGCATCGCGAGCCACAGGAACAGGATCGAGGCGAGTTCGTCGCTCCAGATGATCGAATGCCCGATCGCCCGCGAGACGATGCCGGCGAACAGGATCAGGGCCTCGGCGGCGACCAGAAGCGCCGCCGGCACCTCGACGGCGAGGCGCAAGGTTCGCTCGGCCGAGCCGAGCCAGTCGGTGGGAAGGGCGGCCGCTGGCTGCCCGGGGGCGTCGGCGAGCGCGCTCATGCCAGGTCCCCCGTCACGGCCTCGAGGGCCTTCCACGCCTCGGGCCCGAACTTCTCCCGCCAGTCGCGGTAGAAGCCGGCCTGGGTCAGGCCCTTGCGGAAGGCGGCCTTGTCGGCGGTCTCGAAGGTCAGGCCGCGGGCGGTGAGCTGCCCCTTGAGCGTGCCGGTCAGGCGCACGACGTCCTCGCGCTCCTCCATCGCGGCGCGGTCGAGCTCGCGCCGGACGATCTCCTGGAGCGGCCCGGGCAGCCGCCCGAAGGCGCGCCGGTTGGCGACGATCCAGAACGGGTCCCAGATATGGTTGGTCTCGGTGAGGTACTTCTGCACCTCGTAGAGCTTGCCGGCTTCGATCGTCACCAGCCCGTTCTCCTCGCCGTCGACCAGCCGGGTCTGGAGTGCGGTGTAAAGCTCGTTGAAATTGATCGAGGTCGGGCTCGCCCCGAGGCTCGAGAACAGCGAGGTGAAGATCGGCGCCACCGGCACGCGGATGCGGTAGCCCTTGAGGTCGTCGGGCGTCCGGATCGGCTTGGCGTTCGAGGTGATCTGGCGAAAGCCGTTATCGGCCGCCTTGGCCGCGACGATGAGGCCGGCCTTCTCGATCTGGGTGCGGACATACTCGCCGATCGGCCCGTCCACCCCGCGCCAGACGTGGTCGTAGTCGGAGAAGGCGAATCCCACATTGGTGATCGCCGCGCCGGAGGCCACGGTCGAGATCACCGAGCCGGCGATGTTGAGGAACTCGATTCCCCCGCTGCGCACCTGGGTGATGAGATCGGTGTCGGAGCCGAGCTGGCTCGCCGGGAAGAACTTCAGCTCCATCCGCCCGCCGGACGCCTCGCGGATGCGCTGGCAGGCCTGGTCGAGCCGGGCGTTGATCGGCTGGGTCAGGGATTGGCCGGTGGCGAGCTTGTATGTGAACTCCGCTGCCCGCGCCGGTCGGGTGCGGATCGCGACGAGCGGAAACGCGGCGGCGCCGGCCAGGAACAGGCGGCGCGAAGGTCCGGACTCGGGTGTGGACGTCATGGGTTTCCTCCGGCGCACCGTCATCCGCGGGGCCCGCGGTGCGGCATCGTTTGGGTCGAGACGTCGGGGAGGCGTGATGGCGTGCAGGCGCTTTTCTCGCGCCCGTCATCCTCCGTGTGTCCGGCACCCCTGACCCGGGGCGTCTCGTCTCGCGTGAGGCAAGAGACTAAGGAGCCACATCCGTGTAGGACAATCCAGATTAATTGCACATTCGTGTAGCGGCGCTAAAGTGTCGGGATGTCGGTCCCGCTTCGCGCCATCACGGTCTTCCACGCCGTCGCCCGCTCCGGCAGCATCACCCGGGCGGCCGAGGATCTCGGCGTCACGCCCTCGGCGGTGAGTCAGCAGGTCCAGTCCCTCGAACTGGCCCTCGGCACGGCACTGATCGGCAAGGCCGGCCGCGCCATCGTGCTGACCGAGGCCGGCGAGCGCTACTTCGAGATGATCGGGGCCGAGATCGACCGGATCATGGAGGCGACGGAACGCATCCAGGGCTTCCGCTCGGTGACGACGCTGACCGTACGGGCGACCCCGAGCCTGTCGACGAAGTGGCTGCTGCCGCGCCTCGCTGGCTTCATCACCGCCCATCCCGACATCGAGTTGCGCCTCGACGGCACCAACGAGCCGACGGCGTTCCAGAAGGAGAGCGTCGACGTCGAGATCCGCCATGGTACCGGCGGCTGGCCCGGGCTGTTCGCCGAGGGGCTGGTGGAGGAGAGTTTTCGCCCCGTCTGCGCCCCGTCGCTCGCCGCGCCCGGCAGCCTCGCGGCGGAGGATCTGCCGCGCCACCTCCTGATCCACTCGGTGAAGTCGCAGGTGCAGTGGGCGCACTGGTTCAAGCTCGCGGGAATCGTGCCGGCCTCGCGCTGGCGCCGGCTGCTGTTCGACCGCACCCACATGGCGATCGACGCGGCCGCAAGCGGCCTCGGCATCGCGCTCGAGAGCGACCTGATGCTGTGGGGCGACCTGCGGGCCGGGCGCCTCGCCTGCCCGCTCGCCGCCCCGCCGCGGATCACCCTGGTGACGCAATGGGTGACCTGCCCGCCCGATCACCTGCGGCACCGCAAGGTGCGCGCCTTCGTCGACTGGATCCGCCGCGAGCGCGACGCCTGGACGGCGGAGCGGGCCGCCGCGAACCTTTAGCCAGGCTACACGATGGTTTTGGAAATCTGGATTGTCCTTCACGGAGCCCGCTTCTAGCGTCCTGGCGTCAGGTCTCGCCGGGCGGTTCACGACCGCGCCGGGATCTCGCCGAAACCGGCCCCGCCTTCCTTCGAGATGCGGCGGCGAGAGCCCGGTCGGCCCAGGAGGAAACCGATGAATCTCTCCACCCTGCTCGTCGCCCGTGCCTCGGCCGGCCGGCCGGTCCGCGTCGGGCTGATCGGCGCCGGCAAGTTCGGCTCGATGGTGCTGGCCCAGGCCCAGCGCATCGAGGGGCTGCACGTCGTCGCCGTCGCCGACCTCGATGTCGGCCGCGCCCGCGCCTCGCTCGCCCGGGTCGGCTGGCCCGCGGAGCGCTACGCCGCGACCTCGATGGGCGATGCCGTCAAGAGCGGCCGCACCTTCGTCACCGAGGATGCCGGCGCGCTCAGTACCTGCGATGAGATCGAGTGCATCATCGAGGCGACCGGCCATCCGATCGCCGGCATCCGCCACGCCCTCCAGGCGATCGATGCCCGCAAGCACGTCGTGATGGTCAATGTCGAGGCCGACGTGCTGTGCGGCCCGCTGCTCGCCGAGCGGGCGCGCCGCCAGGGCGTCGTCTACTCGATGGCCTATGGCGACCAGCCGGCGATCATCTGCGAGCTCGTCGACTGGGCCCGCTCCTGCGGCTTCGAGCTGACCTCGGCCGGCAAGGGGATGAACTTCGAGCCGCGCTACCGCTACTCCACGCCCGACACCGTGTGGGGGTTCTTCGGCTGGTCCGAGGAGGAGGTGCGGAAGGGTGACTTCAACCCGAAGATGTACAACTCGTTCACCGACGGCACGAAGGCGGCGATCGAGATGGCGGCGGTGGCCAACGGCACCGGGCTCGACTGCCCCGATGACGGTCTCGCCTTCCCGCCGACCGGCCTGCACGACCTCGCCCGGGTCTTCCGCCCGGTGAGCGACGGCGGGCGGCTGCCGCGCTCGGGCCTCGTCGACATCGCGGCGAGCCAGGAGCCGGACGGGCGCGAGGTGTTCAACAACATCCGCTACGGCGTGTTCGTCACCTTCAAGGCGACGAGCGAATACACCAAGGCCTGCTTCAAGCAGTACGGCCTGCTCACCGACCCGTCGGGCTGGTACGGCTCGATGTGGCGCCCCTTCCACATGATCGGGCTCGAGACCAGCGTCAGCGTCCTGTCGGCGGTGTTGCGCAACGAGCCGACCGGCTGCTCGAAGGAGTTCCGCGGCGACGCGGTGGCGACCGCCAAGCGCGACCTGAAAGCCGGCGAGATGCTCGACGGCGAGGGCGGCTACGCGGTGTGGGCGAACGCCATTCCGGCCTCGAAGAGCCTGGCGCTCGGCGCCCTGCCGATCGGGCTCGCCCACAACGTCAAGCTCAAGCGCCCGGTCGCCCGCGACAGGGTCGTGAGCGTGGACGACGTCGAGCTCACGAGCGATCTCGACGTGGTGGCCCTGCGCCGCCAGATGGAGGACACGACCCGGCAGGCGACGACCTCGAAGGCGGCCTGATCCCCGACGAGCGGCGGCGCCGGATCATCCGGCGCCGCCCGTGCACCATCCCGGCGAGTTCCGCCATGCGGTCCTCCTCCCGGCTTTCGTGACCGGCGCCGAAGCTCCGGGTGCGGCAACGCTCTTTTCTCGTGGCCCCCGTCGCGCCTATCTGTTGCCTCGCAACACCGGAGAGCGCCCCATGAGCGATCGAGCCGATTACGTGCCGCCGAAGGTCTGGACCTGGGACAAGGAGAGCGGCGGCCGCTTCGCCAGCATCAACCGTCCGATCGCCGGGGCGACGCACGAGAAGGCGCTGCCGGTCGGCCGGCATCCGCTCCAGCTCTACTCGCTCGGCACGCCGAACGGGCAGAAGGTCACGATCCTGCTGGAGGAGCTGCTCGCGCTCGGGCACACGGGCGCCGAGTACGACGCCTGGCTCATCCGCATCGGCGACGGCGACCAGTTCGGCTCCGGCTTCGTCGAGGCCAACCCGAACTCGAAGATTCCCGCCCTCGTCGACCGCAGCGGCCCGACGCCGATCCGGGTCTTCGAATCGGGCGCCATCCTGACCTACCTGGCGGAAAAATTCGGCGCCTTCCTGCCGACCGAGCCGGCCGCGCGGGCCGAGACCCTGTCCTGGCTGTTCTGGCAGATGGGCTCGGCGCCGTTCCTCGGCGGCGGCTTCGGCCATTTCTACGCCTACGCCCCGACGAAGTTCGAATACCCGATCAACCGCTACGCCATGGAGTCGAAGCGCCAGCTCGACGTGCTCGACCGGCGGCTGGCCGAGCACGAATTCGTCGCGGGCGACGCCTACACGATCGCCGACATGGCGATCTGGCCCTGGTATGGCGGCCTGGTGAAGGGCTGGCTCTACGACGCCGCCGAGTTCCTCGAGGTCCAGAGCTATCGCAACGTCCTGCGCTGGGCCGACCAGCTCCTCGCGCGGCCGGCGGTGCAGCGCGGGCGCAAGGTCAACCGCCTCACCGGCGATCCGGCCGACCAGCTTCACGAGCGCCACGACGCGAGCGACTTCGACACGAAGACGCAGGACAAGCTCGCCGGCGCGCAGGCGTGACGCGGTTCGCCTGATCGGTCCGAAGACAGGTCGGGCGCAGGATACGGGCTTGCCGCCATAACCGTGGCGCAAGCGCGGGTCGGGCGGCGGGGAGGCTTCGTCGCCCGACGAGATCGCGGCCCACCCGTCCATGGCCGCCACGAGGTCTCATTCCCCGGCCGCCGGGCCGGGGCCACCCTCTCTCGGCGGAGCTTGACGGCGCATTCGGCCGGCGCCAGCGCTCGGCCTCGCGGAACGACGTTGGTCCCGGCGACGAGGGCACCGGCCGGCGCCGCAACCTCAGAAGAGCCTGCCGTGGAGGAGCCCCAACTTGGATCGCCGATGATCGTCCCCTGTCCCATCCTTAAGCGTCTCCTCGCCTTCGCGGAGGAAGCCGGCGCTCTCGCGCTCACCCATCGGGACCAGGGCGTCTCGGTCACGCACAAGGACGGCGATCTCGGGCAGGCCCTGACCGAGGCCGACCTCGCGGTCAGCCGGCTGCTTCACGCCCATTTCGGCCCACGCCTGATCGAGGAGGAGAGCACGGACGAGCTGGGCCTCGACGCGGCCCGGGCGCTCCTCGGCGGGAGCGAGTGGACCTTCATCGGCGATCCGATCGACGGGACGAAGCCGTATGCGGGTGGGCTGGCGAGCTGGGGGACGATGGTGGCGGCCTGCCGGTCAGGCTGGCCCCGGGCCGGCGTCATCAGCCTGCCGGCCCGGTTCGACGACCGGAGCGACCCCTTCGCGACCCGCCGCAAGGCGGACCAGCGCGGCCTGATCCTCGCTGCGGCCGAAGGCGTGGCCTTCTGGGCGCCCACCCTGGCAGGCCGGCGGATCGGGGACCTGCGGCTCCTCCGGCGGCCGGACCGGGAGACCTACCATGTCGGCTGGCTGCCGATCTCGGCCCAGCGTTACACGCTCGATTACGAGCAGGGCTTCTTTCCCTGGAGCGAGAGCAGTGCCGCCGCCGATGCGGCGCTCCTCGCCCTGGGGCGGCTCGACGCCACCTGCGTCAACACCAAGATCTGGGACGTGGCGGCGGGCCTCGCCATCATGGAAACCTTCGGCTTCGGGCTCTACCGCTGGCCGGACCTGGCACGTCCGGGTACCGCGCTGATCGACTTGTTCGACCGGCACTTCTCGGCCCGCGACTCCCTGTGGCTCCTCTGCCGCGACGAACGGACCGCCGCGCGCTTCGCCCGGGCGATCCGATGCCGGCAGCCGTGAGGCCGAGGCGCGATCCCGCGAGGCGCGTGTTCCGGCGAGCGTGTGGTAGCGCATCGCGACGCTCCGCCAAGGTTTGCTGCCAAGTCTTGCTGCCAAGTCTCGCTGCCAAGTCTCGAGGTGGCCGGACAGCCGCTCGCCGCGCAGCGGCTTGCGCATCCTCGGGCCGCCGACCGGGACGGAGCGTCTCGGTGCCTCGGCGGTGCGCGCCTCGTACCGGGCCTGCCGGTCGAGGAGCGGCGAGCGCTCGGTGCAGAGCCACCTCGTCAAGCCGCTGAGCGAGCCGATCGCGAAGGCTTGGCGCGAGGCGGCGCCGGGAATGCGGGACCGTCCGTGGACAAGACGTGGCACGGGTCTCGCCCCTCCGACACGGAAGAGCGGGGATCCGACCTTGGCTGGCATCGGAACGGGTCGAACGGACTTCGTCCCGATGCCGCGCCCCGTCTGCCGCGCTAAAGTCTGCCGCGCCAAAGTCTTGGCGGAACGATGCCTTGACGATCGCAGGTGGCTCCCTTCGACCAGCCGGCCTCGGTCCGTCGCCCGCGCGGGGCAGGCGACGGGCTCGCCCCCGTCCCTCGGGCCGCCGTCAGGCGAGACGCCAGCCGGTCTCGATATCGGCGGCGTGGTACAGGGTCGCCTCGAGGCTCTCGGCGATCGCGACGGTGACGCTCGCGCGGGACACCCCGCTGTCGAGCTGGCCGGTCCAGGTCGCGAGGCCGCCGGCCTCGGCGTGGCGGCCGAGGGCCGTGACGTAGATCGCGTCGACGAACGGCGCGTTGCTCAAGCCCCCGACCTTGGCCTGGACCTCCGGGGCCTGCAGGAACGAACCGGTGATCAGTTCCAGCGAGGTGCCGTGGTCGACGGCCGACGTCCAGGCCGCCAGGCCGCCGGAATCGGGCGCGCGGCCGAGGACACCATGATAGAGCCGCGCGACCTCCGCCGCCTCGGGATTCGGCACGTAGACGCCCGCGTCGAAGGTTGGCTTCAGGTTGGCGACGTGCTCCGACGAGCGGACGAAGCCCAAGGCCACGTCGGCCCGACTCATGCCGCCGTCGAGCGCGGCCGTCCAGGCGGCGAGGCCGCCGGGATCGGATGGGCGGCGAAGGGCCGTGTGGTAGAGCTGCTCGACGAAGTCGGCATTCCCGAGTGCGCCGGTCCGCGCCTGCCCTTCCGACGAAGCGAGGAACGCCGCCGCGACGGTGCGGAGAGGCGTGCCGGATTGCAGCGCGTCGATCCAGGTCTCGAAGCCGATCGGATCGGGAGCGCGGCCGAGCAGCGCATCGTAGAGCAGGTAGACTTGGCCACCCACATCCTGCGCGTCGTGCACGACCGTCCCGAACTGCAGCTTGTCCACGGTCGAGACGCTGAGGCCGAGATCCCGCAGGATCGCCAGGTCGAGGGGCGAGATCGACCGGGATTCGCCGGCCGACAGGCCGGTGCCGCCCAGGAGATCCTTGCTCAGCGGGTCCGAGGCGCTGTTGGCGAGGTGGTAATACTGCTCGCCGTTCTTGAGCGTCGTCACCGGCACGGGACCGCCATGGACGGCCTTCGCGTTCGACCCGGTGAAGACAGCGGTTCCGTCGGGCTGCAGCGTGACCAACCGGTCCCAGGTCGTCTCGGCGCTGGCTGGCAGCGCACCGGTGGACGAATCGCGGGCCCCGGAGACGCCGAGGGCGTGGGCGATCTCGTGGGTCAGGACCGTGACCGCGTCGTACTTGCCGCGCGGCACGGCGGCGCCCGGGGACGGCGCGGGATTGAGGTAGAGGCTCGAGAGCAGATCCGCGTTGACGTTGACGGTCAGGTCGGGGGCAACCCCGTTCGCGTCGAGGCCGGTGAGAAGCTCGGTGATGACGTTGCTCTGCGTCACGGTGCGGGCACCGTCCTTGTCGACCGCGAGCTCGAGCGCCGGGCCGGCATCGGCGAGGAAACCGCCGGGCAAGGAGGTGACGTTGAGCTGGACGTCGACCGTGCCCATCCCGGTGATGGAGCGGGACCAGGCGTCGAGCGCGGCCCGCATGTCGGTCAGCAGCGTCGCGTCCTCGCGGCGCTTCCGCGGGTCGTCGAGGGTGACGGTGTAGGAGAAGGGCATGCCGGCCGGGTCTCCGAAGCGCTCATCTGTCTCAAGGGGTCGCATTCCCCGTCACGGCTGTCAAAGCGCGTTCCGACTTGCCCTCGAATGCCACAAATCGAAAAAAGGTTCGTGTTGCCCTGCCGACATCCGGGCGTTTCCGGTGCGCATTATCATGACCGTATTGCGGCAGGACAGGCATTCGCCGCGCTCGACGCGCCAGGATGGCGCGGTGGAGGGCGACGAACTCATCGTTCAACGTCGCGATGCGGCACGGTAACCTGAGCCAGGAGCGGGCGCCACGACTCGTCCTCGTGGGTGCAGCGGGAGGCCTGCGCACCAGGTCCATCCAGTCGGCGGGGCGCACGTGCAGGCCGTTCTGCCCAGGGATCACCGCCGCTCGCAGGCCGCCGAGCCCCGAAGCGATCACCGGCCGGCGGACGAGGAACACCTCCCGGACGACGAGGGGGGGCGTTCGTCCATCAGATCGACGGTATCACGACCCTGGGACGACCTCGATCAGGGCCGAGCCGAAGCCGTCCGCGGCGGCGGCGTACAGCACGCTCGCCGAGGCGGTGCGAAGGCCGGCACGAACGGTGCGCAACGCTCGGGACCGGCTTTCGCGCAGGACTTCGCGCAAATTTGGGGAGAAAATCTTAGATAAAAATTTGAAAACAAGCCTTGGGAAAAATCGTGGACATCAGTCATCACCTGTGCCGGAAGTCCTCGTTCCGACCGGTCACGCCGTCGTCCATCGCCGCAACAATGCCATCCCCGATGTCGACCGGCCTCGACGGAGGACACGAGACGGCACCGGCGTACCGTGATGCCGGCTGGACCTTGCCGTCCTGACCGCCGCGGGGAAACACGGCCCCGGCCGCCGCAGCGAGGCTCGCACAGGGTCGCGGGATCTGACACACTCCCGAGATCTAACAGCCTTCGGCGGTCCCACCGTCGCCCGGAGGCCCCGAGCAGGCCAGGGATGCCGACGCCCCTCCCCCCACTCCCCGAGACCCGTTTCGAGATCGGCTTCGCGGCCCATCTCGCCGTCGCGGCGCGATCCGCGGCGCTCCTCGGCCCGCCGATGGCGGCGGTCACGGCCGCCTGCCTGCGGGCGCTGCGGGGCGGCGGCAAGCTCCTGCTGTTCGGCAATGGCGGCAGCGCCGCGGATGCGCAGCACATCGCGAGCGAGCTGACGATCGGGTTCGGCCGGCGCCGGGGTGGGATCGCGGCGCTGGCGCTGACCACCGACGCCTCGGCGCTGACCGCGGCCGGCAACGATCTCGGCTTCGAGCAGGTCTTCGCCCGCCAGGTCGAGGCGCTCGGGCGGCCCGGCGACGTCGCCCTCGGGCTCACCACCTCCGGCCGCAGCCCGAACGTGCTCGCCGCCCTGCGCACGGCCCGGCGCGCCGGCCTCGCGACCATCGGCTGGACGGGCGAGGCCGCGGCCGAGCTTCGGTCCCTGTGCGACCACGTCGTGGCGGTCCCGAGCTGCGAGACGCCCCGGATCCAGGAGGTCCATCTGCTCCTCGGGCACATCCTGTGCGGGGAGATCGAGCAGGAACTCGACGATGACCGTCCGCGCTGAGGCCGGTCCGCCGGTGGCCGGACCGCTCGTCTTCCTCGACCGGGACGGCACCCTGATCGTCGAGCGGCACTATCTCGGGGATCCGGCGGGGGTGACGCTCGAGGACGGCGTGGCCGAGGGGCTGCATCACCTGCGCGGCGCCCGCGCCCGCATCGCCGTGGTGACGAACCAGTCCGGCATCGCGCGGGGCTATTTCACCCCGGCCGCGGTCGCGGCGGTCCATGCCGAGGTCGACCGGCAGCTCGCCCGCGAGGGGCTGCATCTCGACGGCTGGTACCTCTGCCCGCACGGGCCGCAGGATGGCTGCCGCTGCCGCAAGCCGGCCCCGGGCCTGGTCGAGGCCGCCTGCCGCGACCTCGCATGCGACCCGGCGGGCTGCTTCGTCATCGGCGACAAGTCCTCGGATGTCGACCTCGCGACCCGCGTCGGCGGCACCGGCATCCTGGTGTCGCGGGCGCCCGAGGCCGCGCGATCCGGCAGCCTCGCGGTGCCGTCGTTCCGGGATGCCGCCCGGACCGTGACGCGGCTCTGGCGAGAGCGCCAGCGCGCGAGCGACGATGTCGGAAGGGTCTGCGCGTGAGCACCGAGTCGGAAGGCGGAATCGCCGGGCTGCTCGGGCGCCTGGCCGGACGGCACGTCGTCGTGCTCGGCGACGCGATGCTCGATCACCTGGTCGGCGGCGACGTCGCGCGCCTCTCGCCGGAGGCGCCGGTGCCGGTGCTCGCCCTGCGCCGGACCGTCTCGGCCCTGGGCGGCGCCGCCAACGTGGCCCGCAACGCCGTGAGCCTCGGGGGCCGGGCGACCCTGGTGAGCGTCGTCGGCGACGACGCGGCCGGACGGGCGCTCGCCGAGCGGGCGCAGCGCGAGATCGGGCCGGATAGCGCGCTGGTGATCGACCCGACGCGCCGCACCACCGAGAAGACGCGCTTCGTCGCCGGCGCCCAGCACCTCCTGCGCGTCGATGCGGAGGACGTGCACCCGGTGCCGGAGACGGTCGCGACCGCGCTCCTCGGGCGGCTCGATTCCGCGCTGAGGCGCGCCGACGCCCTCGTGCTCAGCGACTACGCCAAGGGCGTGCTGAGCCCGGCCGTGATCCGCGCGGCCTGCGCGCTCGCCCGCCGCCGCGGCGTCGCGATCGTCGCCGATCCCAAGCCCGCGACCCTCGCGCTCTATGCCGGCATCGACGTGATCGCCCCGAACGCCGCCGAGGCCGCCGCCGTCACCGGTCTCCCCGTCGGCAGCGATGCCGAGGTCGAGGCGGCGGCGCGGGCGCTTGAGCGGCTCACCGGCGGGGCGGTCGTGCTGACCCGCGGCGCGCACGGCATGACCGTGCTCGACCGGTCCGGCCGCGCGACCCACCTGCCGACCGAGGCCCGGGAGGTCTACGACGTGTCGGGCGCCGGGGACACGGTGGTGGCCGTCCTGGCCCTCGCCGCGTCCGACGACCTCGTCCTGGCCGCGCGCCTCGCCAACCGGGCGGCGGGGCTCGCGGTCGCCCGGGTCGGGACGACGGCGGTCGGGGCGGAGTCCCTGCGGCAGGCGCTCGCCCCGACCGCCGCCGCGGGCGGGCGGGTGATGAGCCTCGCCGAGGCCGCCGCCGCGGCAGCGGAGTGGCGGGGACGGGGAGCGCGGGTCGTCCTGACCAACGGCTGCTTCGACCTCCTGCATCCCGGCCATCTTCACCTGATCACCCAGGCGCGGGCACGCGGCGACCGGCTGATCGTGGCGGTGAACGACGACGCGTCGGTGCGACGCCTCAAGGGCCCGGCGCGGCCGGTCCAGCCGGAGGCCGACCGGGCCCGCCTCCTCGCGGGCCTCACCGGGGTCGATGCCGTCGTGCTGTTCCCCGAAGACACCCCGCTCGCCGTGATCGAGGCGATCCGGCCCGACATCCTGGTCAAGGGGGCCGATTACCGCCTCGACGCCGTGATCGGCGGCGACCTCGTGCGCTCCCGCGGCGGGGCGGTCGTGCTCGTACCGCTCCTCGACGGGCACTCCACGACGGCGACGCTCGGGCGGCTCGCCGACCGGACGGGAGCGGCGTGACCGTGACCGCGACACCGGGCGACGTCGAGGCCTGGCTGCGGCGCGGCGCCGACCTCGTGCGGACCGGCCGGCCGGCAGAGGCCGAACGCTGCTTCCGCGCCGCCCTGGCGCTGGAGCCCGGCGACGGGCGGGCGAGCGCGGCGCTCGCCGGCACCCTCGTGGCGACCGGGCGCCTCGGCGAGGCCGAGCCCCCGCTGCGCGCCGCCCTCGCCCGCAACCCCCTCGCGGCGCCGCTGCATGCCGAGCTTGGCCTGCTGCTGCTCCGGCTCGCCCGGCCGGACGAGGCGGCACGGGCCTTCCGGGAGGCGGTCCGGCTGCGGCCGGACCATGCCCGGACCCACGCGCGCCTCGGCGCCGCTTTGAACGCCTGCGGCCGCAAGCGGGCCGCCGAGCGCAGCTACCGCCAGGCCCTCGCCCACGCGCCCGACGACGCCTTCGCCCTCCTGGGTCTCGGCGGGCTCCTGCTCGGGAGGCGCGAATTCGCGCCGGCCGCCGCGTGCTTTCGCGCGGCGCTCGGCCACGAGCCGGCGGCGCATCGCGGGCTCGGGCTCGCGCTCTCGGGCCTCGGCGCCCGCGAGGAGGCCGTCCGCCACCTCGACGAGGCCTTGCGCCTCGATCCGGCCGATGCCGGCAGCGCCCTCGAACTCGGCAGCCTGCACGCCACTTCCGGCCGGCCCGAGGCGGCACTGGCGGCCTATGAGCGCGCGGGGGCTTTCGCCCCGCACCTCCCCGAGGCACATCTCGGCATCGGCATCGCCTCTGCGCTCCTCGGCCGGTTCGAGGCGGCCGAGGCGGCCCTGCGCGAGGCCCTGCGGCTGCGGCCTGATTCCGTCGAGGCGCTCTCCTCCCTCGGCGACGTGCTGCGCAACCGGGGCCGGCTCGACGAGGCGGAGGCGACGCTGCGGTCGGCGCTGCGCCTGCGGCCGCAGGATGCCGACGCGGCCGTGCATCTCAGCTTCGTGCTGCTGCAGGCGGGCCGCCACGCCGAGGGCTGGTGCCGCCACGAGGCGCGCTGGGCCGCGACCGCCTGGCGCGGGCGCCGGCGTCCCCTCGCCTGCCCGCCCTGGCGCGGCGAGCCGTTAGGCAGGCGCCGGCTCCTGCTCCACGCCGAGCAGGGGCTCGGCGACACCATCCAGTTCTGCCGCTTCGTGCCGCTGGTCGCCGGCGCCGCCCGGCTTCGCCTCGCGGTGCCGGCGGCCCTGGCCGGGCTCCTGCGCGACTCGGACGTCGCGCGGAATGTCGAGGTGACGGGCTCGGACGCGGACGGGTCGGAGGACGATCTCGCCCTGCCGCTGATGAGCCTGCCGGCCCGCCTCGGCATCACCGAGACGACCATCCCCTCCGCGCCCTATCTGCGGGCGGATGCGGGGAAGACCGAGGCCTGGCGCCGGGAGCTCGGGGTCCTCGACGGGCTGCGGGTCGGGCTCGTCTGGGCAGGCGATCCGACCATGGCGGCGGATGCCCGCCGCTCGCTCCCCCTGGGGCGGCTCGCGTCTCTCGCCGACGTGCCGGGCCTGCGCCTGGTGTCGCTCCAGGTCGGGCCGGCGGCCCGGCAGATCGCCGAGACCGGCCTGCCGATCCTCGACGCCGCCCCGCGCCTCGCCGATCTGACCGACACCGCCGCCCTCGTCGCGGCGCTCGACCTCGTCGTCGGCGTCGACACGGCCGTGCTCCACCTCGCCGGCGCCCTCGGCCGCCCGGCCTGGCTCATGAACCGGTTCGACACCTGCTGGCGCTGGGGCGGCACCGGCGCGACGACGCCCTGGTACCCCTCGATGCGGATCGTCCGCCAGCCGGCGCCGGGCGCATGGGACCCGGTGATCGCGCAGGTCCGAACAGATCTCCGCCGGCTCGCGGCGGAAAGGTGACGGCCGGGCGGTCCCCCGCCCGGCCGTCCGTGTCGCGTCAGCTCGCCAGGGTGTAGGATTGCTCGATCGCACCGGCGAGGTGCTGGGCCGCCTCCGCGCTCTCGGCGATGCCGATCGCCACGGTGGCGCGGGAGGCCCCGCCGGCGAGTTCGAGGTTCCAGCCCACCGCGCCCGCGGTGTCGGGCGTGCGGCCGAGGGCGTCGTTGTAGAGCGCATCGACGAAGGCGGTGTTGCTCAGGCCCGGCGAGCGCGCCTGGTACTCGCCCGAGATCAGGAACGCGTCGGCCACGCTGGTGAGCGTGGCGCCCCCCTCGAGAGAGGCGGTCCAGCTTGCCAGGCCCGCTGCATCCGGCGCCCGGCCGAGCAGCCCATGATAGAGACGCGCCACCGCGGCGGCCTCCGCATCCGGAACGAACACCCCGACGGCGAGTTCAGGCGCCAGCTGCGCGGCGTTCTCGGTCGAGAGCGCGAAGCCCGCCACCACCTCGCCGCGCGCGCCACCGGCATCGAGGAACGCGACCCAGCCCGCCGCCCCCTGCGGATCGGCGGCGCGGCCGAGCCCGGTCTGGTAGAGCTGGTTCACGAAGGCGGCGTTGTCGAGCGACCCGTAGAGGGCCTGTCCCTCCGGCGAGGCGAGGAGCGACGTCGCCAGCGCGGCGAGCGAGGTCCCCCCGCCGAGGGCGGCGGCGCCGCGCTCCAGCTCGAGGCCCGTCGCGTCGCGGCCGAACACGGCGTCGTAGGCCGCGTAGACCTGACCGCCGGCCCCGGCGAGATCGCGCACCACGTCGCCGAAGGCGGCCGCATTGGACGAGAAGCGGATCGTCGAGACGCCGTCCGCCTTGGCGGTGACCGAGACCGGAACAGCCGTCGCGCCGTTGATCGTCATCCGGTGGGTCACGCCGTCGACGACGAAGCTCAGGGTCTCGCCGTCGAGGCTCGCCGCGCTCACCAGGCCCTGGACCTCGACGGTGTCGGTCTTGTCGAATTCGAGGATCGTGTCGCCGTCGAGGTCGGCGGCCGTGCCCCGGTAGACGTCGGCGCCGGCCCCGCCCGACAGCCGGTCGGCCCCGGCCCCGCCGACCAGCGTGTCGTTGCCGCCCCGGCCCACGAGCAGGTTGGCGACCGCGTTGCCGGTGATGAGGTCGTTGCCCCCGCCGCCGGTGGCGTTCTCGATCACGACGCCGTTGGCGATGGTGTAGCCGCCACCGATGAAGGCCGCGTAGCTCAAGACCCCGTAGCCGGTCGCGCTCTGGTCGAGGGTCGCGGCGGTGAGGTCGAGGATGGCGTTGCGGTTGCCGTCGTAGCGCATCTCGTCGGTGCCGCCGGTGTCCCAGATGCAGGACCAGAACGCCGTGTCGGGCTGGTAGACGATCGATTCGGGGACGCCCGCCTCGTTGGGCTCGCCGCGCACGAACGGCGCCGGGTCGTTGCTGTCGGGCAGGACGTAGACGTCGTCGCCGCTGGCGTAGGTGGTGTTGGCGCCGTAGAGGTACTGGATCGCCGCGATGTCGTAGGCCATCGGCGTGGCGGCGAAGCCGTGCTCCAGGAAGAAGTCGTCGGCGACCGGGCGCTGGCGGGTCGGCTGGACGTCGACATGGCCCTCGTCGTCGAACTCGTAGCCGTGCAGGTACGACATGACCGAGCCGAACATGTGGTTCAGCTCGAGCACGCCGAGGCTGCGCTGCCGCTCGGCCGAGGTGTCCGTCGGGTCGATGCCCGGAAAGAAGTTGGGCGAAAACGCGCCCGAGCCGGAATCGTGCGGGTGCTTCAGGCCGAGGCCGTGCCCGGTCTCGTGAATGAAGGTGCGGAAGAAGTGGGCGTGTCGCAAACTCTCAACGATCGAAATAATCTTCTCCGCACCGGGTGTTACGATGCCTGCCCACGGCCTGCTTAGCCGCTTCAAAGGGGTCGGTGAGGCGGTTTAGCGGCCCTGAGATCGCCCCATCGGATCGAGCGCGGACTCTCCCGGGAGCACAATTTTCTCCGGCCAAAATTTTTGCGACACGCCCGACGAACAGACCCCCGGGGCAGTCCGGGACGATCGAGATCGCCATTGACCGGTCGTGCTTGGAATGCCCGGGTGCGGGGGCGTACACCACCTTGCCACGGCAGACCTCGCCCCGGGTGACGCGGGCAATCGTGTAGAGGTCGAACTCCATCACGCCCCCCTCTCGTCGCTGGCCGGAGCCACCGCGACGGCAGGCTCGACGCGGTGGGCTGCCGCGTAAGCTTCCACGTCCGCGACCCGGTAGGCCACGCACCGGCCGAAGACGTAGGCGGCCGGACCGGCACCTGCGGCCCGTGCCTTGTTCAGGAAGCTCTCACTGACGCCGAGGCGGTGTGCCGCCTCCCACGTCTTCATCGGCCGCTCCCCGGGCGGGAACATCCTCTTGGTGCGCATCGTGACCTCCATGCGGTCGGTCGCCGGGGTGGCGCCGATCCGCGGGAGATCAGACGGGAAAAGCCGAGCCGTGGCTCGCTCGATTGCGTTGAAGACGAACGGCTCTTGCGTTGAACGCACCCGCTTCGGGCGGGCGTGCCGGCGTCACGTGCCCCTGGCGAGGACGCTGAGCTCCGATTTCACGCCGCCGCGCTCGTCCGGGTGCCGGAGCTCCGGGTGAACAGGGATGGGCGATCGCCGACCGAACGCCCCCCTTTGCCGCAAGACGAGCTGTGCATATATAGTGCACTGAAAGTGCGTAAGGTGGTCGCGATGAGTGTTGGTGCAGCTATTCGCGAGGACGCCCCTGCGATCCTCGTGTCGCGGTTCATGGACGAGCTCCAGGAGCCACGGAAACCCTACATCTCGTCCGAGCGCTTCGCCGAGCGCTTAGGCATGAGCAAGATGACCCTGGCGCGTCTCGCCGGCGTCCACCGCAACACGCTACGTACGAACCCCGCCTCCGAGGTCCTGCAAGCCCGCCTGCGCGAGATGATCAAGATCATCATCGCGGCCAGCCAACTCACTGGGGATATCGAGAAAGCCAAGTACTGGTTCATGAATGAACCGATCTTTGACTATCGTGGCAAAACCGCAGCCGAACTCGTTTCCGACGGCAAGTTCGAGGCCGTCCTGGCCTTCCTTGAAGACCTGAGGAACGGGGCATCCGGGTGATCATCACCCGGTTCCCTGCGGAGCGGATCTTCTATCGGTACCTCACACCCCGTTGGTCCTATCTTCCCCTGAGCGGCGCAGGTGCGGCGACGGGCGGGGGCCGGTTCAACCGACCGGGGATTGAAGCGCTCTACCTCAGCACGGAGCCCGAGACCGCCTATGCCGAGCTGAAGCAAGGCGCTTCCATCGCGCCGCCTGCCACGCTCGCAGCCTACAAGGTCAGGGCCGACGAGATCGTGGATTTCTCGGGCGATTTTGACCCTGCGACATGGTCGCCCGATTGGGCCTCATGGAATGCGGACTGGAAACACATCGCCCGCATCGAGAGGCGTATCCCGCCATCGTGGATCCTGGCGGACGGCGTGATCGCCGCGGGGCGACGCGGCCTGCTGTTCCCATCGACGCGCCGGCCCGGTGGTACCAATCTCGTCCTGTTCTCGGCCAATCTCACGGGCGGCGACGCGCTTACCGTGCACGACCCTCACGGCGACCTGCCCGTCGATCAATCCTCGTGGCGATGAAGCTGCGCCAGCAGGGGCGTACCGAACCAGCCATCCTACGCCGACGCAATGCCCCTGGCGGGCGTTGGTCCATCGGCCATTGCAGCGCTGTGGCCGAGGCGCTTACGGCGACGAGCAGCGTCCACGCAAAGCCGTAAGATCCCGTTGCGTCCAGGATCACACCGCCCATCCAGGCGCCTGCGAATGACCCGAGCTGATACGAAAGGAAGATCACCCCGAATAGCAGGTTGAAGTGCCGCAGGCCGAAGAGCGCGCCGATCAAGCCTGAAACCAAGGGCGCCACGGATGGCCAGATCCCATAGCGATCAAATCCGTCACGAACTTGAAGCTGGTTTGCGCAATCAGCCTACCAAATAGCGCCATGCGCAGATTACCGCCTTGTCGTCGGAGGGGGCATCTCGCGGATGAAATCTCGCTACTCCGTGAAGCGAGGCCCGCTCCCGATTGGACCGAAGTGCACGAGCTAAGGCGTGGAGTATGCTAAATCCGACAATGGCTGTGGATAATTCGCCGCACCCTCTCTCCCAGGCAAGGCAGGATCCTTGTGCTCTGAGGGCCAAACGTGGTTAGTGAACCGTTAAGCCAATCCATAGGGGTGGACAGCGAACTGTGCGCCTGTCATACTCCTTGAATGGGTGCTGCTCAGGAACATCGCTCTAGCCCGGCCGAGGAGGCGTCAGCCTTCCGCGTGGACTCAATGGTCCGCGGCATTCTCAGCCTGCTGGAGACTCTCTCTCCAGCCGAGAAGCAACTCGTCGTGCGGCGAGTTACAGACGCACTCCGACCAATCCGAACTCCAAACGCGGGCGACGTCCTCAGCGTTGTCGTTCAACTCATGCCACGCACCGGCACTTGGACAGTTGACGATCTAAAAAAGACAATCGAAAAATCAGGCGTCGAGGCAAAGCCTAAGGAAATTTACAACGCGCTCGGCTATCTAACGCGCCGCAAGCATATACAGAGAATTTCTTATGGCCGATACATGGTAGATGGTGCCATGGTTGAGACGGCCGAAGATCTGGGTGAAAGCAATCGCTACGAGGAGAGCTATCAGGAACAATCCTGAAAAACCGATCTTTATTTTTCGTGCGTAATCACACGCGCAAAGAAATTTGACCAACGGAATTAGAAGGGCCGTCGAGTGGCTAGACTCGACGGCCCGGAAGTTCCGACCCGCATGACTCTGAGCCAGGCGCGGGACAGGCTGCATCACAGCGGGTGCTATAATGGCGTCTGCATGCCTCTGGTCAAGCCTGGCTTACACATACGAGCCATGAAAGGCACGGCTATGAGCAACCGACCCTTCCCTTCTTATTGGATGTATAAAGACAACAAAGGCGAGTGGCGCTGGACCTACCACGCCAGCAACGGACTGGCAATTTCTGTCAGCAGCGAAGGGTATAAGCGTAGATCAGACTGCGAAAGAAGCATCGAAATCATGAAGGGATCGCACAACAGTCCGACATGGATGCCTTCAGACCTCTTGCACGCAGCCTGAACATGCGTGGCTCGGCGTAGAGCCGAGCCATCCTTGCTTCTGATGGAGAGTTTAATGTCGACTTGGGATGTTGCTGTTGTCCGCGAGCAAGGCGTCAACTTCGCGGTCGTCAGTGTTCGCGATAGCGTTATCGACAGCTTCGCCGACCGAGATAAAGTCGTACGCACCTTGAGCTACGAATTAGGTGTTCCTACCGTCTTGATAGGCGCACGAGATAGCCGCCTGTATGGCCGATCCGACATCGTCCGATTTCTACAGAACGTGCATCCGTCCCGGCTGCCTTGGCGGAGGATCACACTGGCGGCATGAAGACTCGGGCGAGCGCACCCATGGGACCTCCGATCCCGGGCACGCTCGCCCTCTCTGGCAGCCCGATTGGCAGAACCTTTTATCCGACCTTACATCCGCTGCGCCGGGGGAGGACGCTCAATCCAGAAGGGGATCCGACAGGCACGACGCCCCCCTGGCTCAGGATCTGGGCGTGTCGCAAACTCGGTTTCAGGCCGCAGAAGGGATTGACCGCCCCCGCTTTCACGCTTTGTTCGCGACGGGAAGTCCGAAGCAGGTGGCAAGCAGCTGGTTCTGCTCCCGCACGCTCCACGCGCCCGCGAACCCAAAGCCCTTGCGCAGCCACAGCATGGCCTCGAAACCCCGGATCGTGCGCCGGGCCGTGGCGAACGAGCGGAAGCCGCCCACCCGCGGCATCGCCCGCTTCACTCGGAAATGGTCGCTCTCGATCCCTTGTTGCAGGTGCTTGGTGACGTAGTGGGTCGGTGTGCGCGGCAGCAGACCCGCCTTGCGGCTCTCGGCGATGGCGGGTGGGTACGGGCCGGCTCCGTCGGTGCCGATCCGATCGGGCGCGAGAAGCGGCTGGTCCTGTAGCATCTTGCGGAAGAAGCGCTTCGCGGCATCGAGGTCGCGGTTGGCCGTGAGCAGGAAGTCGATCGCCTCGCCATGCTTGTCGATGGCCCGGTAGAGGTAGCGCCACTGGCCCCGCACCTTGATGTAGGTCTCGTCGACGCGCACGGACCCGCAATGCGGCTTGCGGAACCGCCGCAGGCGCCGCTCGATGGCAGGCGCGTAGGATAGCACCCAGCGATTGATGGTGGAGTGATCCACCTCCATGCCCCTCTCCAGGAGCATCTCCTCGATGTCACGGTAGCTCAGGGCATAGCGCAGGTACCAGGAGACGGCCTGGACGATCAGGGTGGCCTCGAAGTGCCGGCCCCGGAAGTCGCCACGGGCTTGCCGCTTCAGCTTAAGGGCGAGAGCGTTCAGGATCATGGGCCGGCTCCGAGGCGGAGGCGGCAGGCTGGGCAGGTATGGTTACCGACCCGTAAACGAGGGTCGGTTCGCGTTTGCGACAGGCCCACCCGGAGCGCCTCGACGACCTGGACGACATTGTGCGCCGGTCGGAGCGGCGGCTGCGGCTCAGCGAGCCGTTCGACAGGAAAGCGGCGAACGAGCGGATGCGGGCGCTGGCGGGGGCGAACGAGGAGATGTCGCCATGACCCTGCGCTGCACCTTACAGGTCGAGATCGGACCTCCGGCCGGAGAAGATCAACAAGGTGCCGCCGCGGTGATCGACCGCCCGGACGAGCTCGCGCCCGAGACGCTCGGGCTGACGCTCGCCGAGGCACACGCGCTGCTCCGCGACGTGCAGGCCCGGCTCGTCGCCGCGCAGGTCGAGCGGTGGCAAGCCGCTCACCGGGCCTGCCCGGCATGCGGTACCGTTCGCGGGCTGAAGGAGCGCCGGCCGCTGGCGATGCGCACCGCCTTCGGCGAGCAGGTGGTTCAGGCCGAGCGGCTGAGGCGCTGTCCGTGCGGCGGCGATGAAGGGGCGGGTGCGACCGTAACGCCGCTCGCCGCCTTGCTGCCCGAGCGCACCACGCCCGAGCTCCTCTACCTGGAGACGCGCTGGGCGTCGCTCGTCTCCTTCGGCCTGGCCGCGCGCATGCTGGGCGAGCTGCTGCCGCTCGACCGCCCGATCGGGGCGGAGCGCGTGCGCCGCCACCTACACGCCGTAGCCAAGCATGAGGAGGCGGAGCTCGGGCCCGAGGAAGGCGACTACTTCGACGGGTGCCAGCGCGACCTGTTCGACATGGAGCAGCCGGACGGGCCCGTGGTGGTCGGCATCGACGGCGGCTACGTCCGCGACCGCGAGGGCTCCTGGTTCGAGGTGATCGCCGGCAAGGGCCTGGGCTCGTTCGAGCGCGACGGGGCCATCGCCGGGTCGGACGGCATCATGAATATTCCCGTTCCGCCCGGCCGGTGCTTCGCGTTCGTGCAGGCGTTCGACGACCGGCCGCGCCGGCGCATGTTCGAGATGCTGCGCGGGATGGGCTACCGGCCCAACCAGAAGCTGATCATGCTGTCGGACGGCGGCGAGAGCGTGCGCACGCTGGGCAAGCGCATCGGCCCGGAAGCCGAGCACGTGCTGGACTGGTTCCACGTCGCCATGCGCGTGAGCGCGCTCGGGCAGATGGTGAAGGGCGCCGCGGCCGAGGGCGTCTGGCGCGACGACCGCCTGGCCGAGCTGGAGCGCGCCAAGCACCTGCTCTGGAACGGGCACGCGCGCGAGGCGGAGATGGAGGTCGGCTGGATCGAGGGCGAGGTCGAGGCCGAGCTGGACGACGCCGACGGCGAGCGCCGGGCCTGCTTGAACAAGCTCGGCGTCGCCGTCCGCGAGTTCCAGGTCTACATCCGCCGCAACGCGGGCAGCGTCGTCGACTATGGCGAACGCTTCCGGGCGGGCGAGCGGATCTCGTCAGGCTTCGTGGAGAGCGCGATCAACCAGGTCGTCGCCAAGCGGTTCTCCAAACGGTAGTCAATGCGCTGGACCAGGCGCGGCGCGCACCTCACGCTCCAGGCCAGGACGCGCGTGCTCAACGGCGAGCTGGAGGGTGCCTTCCGGCGGCGCTGGCCCGGGTTCAGAGCGGGGCGGGCAGCATGACCCTCGTTTGGCTTACCCCAGGGCCCGAGCCGGTTGCCCCCGGTTTGTGATGCGCTCCGATGCCGTTTGACAATCAATGCTCTGGGACGGGGAGCCATTACTCGAAAAACTACCGCTGATTGGCATCAGAGGGCGAAGTCCAACTCCTCATCCTCACGTTGCACAATCGTCACATGCACAGGATCGCTGCCAAGCTGTCTTGCACCCCAAACGATGGCGTTCTAGGCATCAAAAAATAGCGCAAGATCAACAGTTTAGCACAATTCCAAACTGGCGCCTTCGGCTTGTCAGTGTTTGCGTGCATGCGGGGTGTAAGATGAAGATCGGCAACTCTCAGGGTGTAGGCCCCCAACGAAGCGCGACCTTGCGCCTCGCTCTCGCAGGCGTGTCGCTCCTCAGCCTTGCCGGCGCCGCTGCTGCTCAGGATGCAACATCGCCACGACGCGGAACGGCCAATCCACCGGCCGAGGCGACCATTCAACTCGAACAGATCAGCGTCTCTGGGCAAGGGAACGGTGGTGTCTCGCCCGTTCCGGCTGGCACACCTGTTCGAGCGGTTGAGAGCCCGACTGGCCCGGTGAACGGCTTCGTGGCGACGCGCTCAGCCACCGCAACGAAGACCAATACTCCGCTGATCGAGACGCCGCAATCAATCACTGTTGTCGGCCGTGAGCAGATCGATGTGCAGAAGGCCCAAACCCTTACTCAGGCTACGCAATACGCAGCCGGTCTTTACTCAGGCACTTTCGGTGCAGACTCCCGCCTCGACTACTTCACCTTGCGTGGCTTCGTGGCGAGCGACTATGGTCTCTACCGTGACGGCCTGCAGCTCCTGAACTACGGTTTTGCCTATTTCCGTACCGACACCTTTGGCCTGGAGCGTATTGAGGTGCTGCGCGGCCCGGCTGCGGTGCTGTTCGGCGCTGGCACCCCCGGTGGCTTGATCAACCAGGTCACCAAGCGTCCTCCGCTCGACCCGCTGCGCTACATCGAGGTTGGCGGTGGCGCTTTCGGGCAGGGCGGCTTCGGCTACACCGCGTTCGACCTCGGCGGTCCGGCGGGTCCTGACGGGCATTGGTTCTATCGCCTGACCGGCAGCGGGCGCGTCGGTGGCAACCAAGTCGAGGGCGCGCCGGAGGACCGCGGCTATATCGCGCCAGCCTTCACCTACAAGCCGGATGGGGCGACGAAGTTCACCTTTCTGTCGAGCGTTCAGTACGACAACGCTGCGGTGACGGCGAACTTCCTGCCGTATTCGGGAACCGTGCGGCCGAACCTCTCAGGTCTGCGCATCCCGCGCTCGCTCAACGTCGGCGACGTCGGCCTCAACACCTTCCGGCGCGAGCAAGCCTATATCGGCTACGAGTTCGAGCACGCCTTCAACGAGACCTGGACCTTCCGACAGAACCTGCGCTACTCTTACGTCGATAGCTTCCAGAACTCTTATATCGGTCAGCTCGGATACAGCGACGCCGCCGAGACGCGACTGGGCCGCTATCAGTTCCGGGACAGCGCGCGGGCTGCCCTGTTCCAGGTCGACAATCAGGCCGAGGCACGCTTCTCCGACGGCTTTTTCCGCCACAACCTGCTGCTCGGTCTCGATTACAAGAACTACAATCTGCACGACAATCAAGCATCGACATTCCCGGGCCCAGATCTCAGCATTCTGTTCCCGGTCTACGGTCAACGCGTCGCCTCGCCGACGCCCTACCTCATCAACGCGAACAGCTTCAACCAACTCGGCCTGTACGCGCAGGACCAAATCAAACTCACTGACCAGCTGAGCTTAGTGCTCGGCCTGCGTCAGGACTTCGCCGACAACCGCACCCGCAACTTGCTCACGCCATCATCGCCCACCGGCGGGCGCAGTGACAATGCACTGACCTACCGGACGGCCCTGATCTACAACTTTGACTTTGGGCTTGCGCCCTATGTCAGCTACTCGACTTCGTTCCAGCCGCAGATCGGCACCGCCTTCAGTGGCGCGGGCTTCCGCCCCGAAACCGGCAACCAGATCGAGGGCGGCGTGAAGTTCGAGCCGCCGGGCCAGGGCTATTTCCTGACGCTCGCCGGCTTCGAGATTAATCGCCAGGGCGTGCTGGTGCCGGATCCGGCCAACGCCTTCTTCAGCATCCAGTCCGGCTCACAGCGCTCCACCGGCTTCGAAGCTCAGCTCAACGTCACCCTGGCTGAAGGGCTCAACGCGGTAGCGGCTTTCACGACCTACGATCTCGTCACCACGAAGGACGCGGATCCGGCCCGGATTGGGCGTACCCCAGTCAACATTCCCGAGACCTTCGCTTCGGCCTTCTTCGACTACACGATCCCCGTGGGCGAGTTGCGCGGCTTCGGTTTTGGTGGCGGCGTGCGTTATGTTGGGCGTTCCTTTGCTGACGTGCCCAATACGCTAAAAGTCTCCGACTACGTTCTGTTTGACGCGCAGGTGCACTACAACATTGACAATTGGCGCCTTGCATTGAACGCTACAAACATCGCCGATCGGCGCTTCGTTTCGTCCTGCCAGTCAGCCGTATCCTGCTTCTATGGCGATGCTCGCCGTGTCGTCGCAAGTGTCAGCTATAAGTGGTGATATAATGATAGATATATAGTTTTTACAGGGCGGCGCAAAGCCGCCCTGTATTTTTGATAAACACGAATTTATGATATTTTATATTATAGATACATTTTTAAATATATAAAAAATCTAGGTAGTCTTTGTTGAGTTGACTTGTTGCATTTGGGTCATTCGCTCCGCCAGCCATCGATCGCGATCCGGACGCCAAGCCCTATCAATCCGCTGTCCCTTCTGCACTGGACGAGATTGCGAAAGTGCAAGAGGATCAAGTGCGCTTGCTTCCTGAGTCCATCCTGCTTGGGATAAAGCTTGCAGCATTCGCGTCCAGAACGATCGGTGTCCCCAACGTCGAAAGCGTTGATAGACTGTGATTGGAGACCCATATTCCTTTGGAAAGTCTGGCCATCGACAACCACTCAGTGAAACCTGGATTATTCCTGATAAAGATCGGCGATCGTCGCTTCTGTTGGCGCCACTTGCAGGTAAAAATGGGGAAATTACGTCCCATTGTGTATCACTAGGCCAAAATATTTCTGCGTTTTTTTAATTTTATTGGTATTTGTGTTCTGATGCATGGATTGCCTCTTAATTAATATCGAGAAATTCCTGCCAAGATACCTCTTCTGTCACATCATAATACATTTATCACTCGATGTATGCAAATTCCCAGAACAGAATGTAGATGATCGGGAGATCATGCTTAGAGCACGAGATGCCGCTGGTTGGGCCAGCAGTACCATTAGTTATACAGTCCTTCTGCCCGTAGGCAGGCCAGCAGCTGTCGGGCCTGTTCCTGAGCCGCTGCATCCCGCTTCTGCTCGTCGAAGCCGTGGGCGAACATCGGTAGGAGCCGGCTCGTCGCCCGCTCCATCGCAGAGCCCTCCCACAGGATCAGTACCTCGCGGTCGGTCAGGTCCTTCAGGAAGTACCAGAGCGTCAGCATCACGCTCAGCGCGGGCCGGTTGCCCCATCCGGTGATCACACCCTTCCCGATGCGCTCGACCCGGCGCAGGAGGGCGTGCTGCTTCTTCGGGACGAGGTCGCTGAAGGGTTCGAGGAGAGCGGCCTGCAGGTCGGCGCGGAGTGCGGTGATGTCCGCCTCCGCTCGCGCTGCCAGGTCCGGGTCGGCCGGGACGAACACGCCAGGTGCGGCGGTGAGCGCATAGAGGAGGTAGGCTGGGATCGCGAGTTCGACGCGCTGGCGATCGGATAAGGTGGGCATTACGCGATCATGAGCTGAAGGAGATGTGTAGGTGGTGCCGATCGGGCGGCGCTTGTGTAGCCGTTCGGTGCGACTGCATCGAGACCCGTCGCGACGCTGCGCTGCCCGAATTGACACAGCGGCACGCCCTGGCTCGACTGGGGTCCGATGCGACGAGTCGGATGCTGGCTGACCTGGTCCCCTCGCAATGGAGCCCCGATGCAGACTGGACGTGAGCCAAGCCGAGGATCTACCCTGGGACTGTCAGGAATTCCGTGTAGGGGCGGCGGGTTGAACATCAGGCCGCCATGGCCCGGGTGAAGCGCTCGCCGAAGATGACGGCGAACTGCGCCTTGGCCATGACCCACTCACGCGGACCCATCGTCCACGCCTTCTCGGAGCGGTTCAAGACCAGGTAGAGCAGCTTCAGCGAGGCCTCGTCGGTCGGGAAGTGGCCGCGGGCGCGCACAGCCCGGCGCAGCGTAGCGTTCAGAGCCTCGATGGCGTTCGTGGTGTAGAGGATCCGGCGCACCTCGCCGGGGAACGCGTAGAACGGGACGACCTCGCTCCAGGCTCGTCGCCAGCTCTGGGCGATGGCCGGGTACTTCCGGCCCCACTCGCCCGCTTCGAAGGCGGACAGCGCCGCCTCGCCAGCGGCGGCATCGAGCGCGCGGTAGATGTCCTTCAGCGCGGCCGCCACGAGCTTGCGGTCCTTGTAGGAGACGAAGTCGAGGCTGTGGCGAAGCAGGTGGACGATGCAGGTCTGGACCAGCGCCTCGGGAAACACCGCCCGGATCGCGTCGGGGAAGCCCTTCAAGCCGTCGACCACCGCCAGGAGTACATCCTCGACGCCGCGGTTCCTGAGCTCGTTCATGACCCGCAACCAGAACTTGGCGCCCTCGTTCTGCTCGAGCCACAAGCCGAGGATCTCCTTGGATCCGTCGGCGCGCACGCCGAGCGCGATGTGGACGGCCTTGTTGCGGACCACCCCCTCGTCACGCACCTTGATCCGCAGGGCGTCGAAGAACACGATCGGGTAGACCGGTTCCAGCGGCCGGGCCTGCCAGGCGGCGACCTCGTCGAGCACCGCGTCGGTCACCGCGCTGATCAGGTCGGGCGAGACCTCGATCCCGTAGAGCTCGCGCAGGTGGGAGACGATCTCCCGGGTGCTCATGCCGCGGGCGTACATCGACACGATCTTGTCGTCGAAGCCGAGAAAGCGGCGCTGGTAGCGGGCGATCAGCTGCGGGTCGAACGTCGCCTGCCGGTCGCGCGGGATCGACAGTTCGATCCGGCCGGTCTCGGTCGTGACTGTCTTACGACCGTAGCCATTGCGCTTGTTGCCGGCCTCCTCGCTCGCCAGATGATGGTCCATCTCGGCGTTGAGGGCGCGCTCGGCCAAGGCCTTCTTCAGCTCGTCCAGCAGGCCGTCAGCCTCGAACGCCGACTTCGGATCAGCGCCGGCCAGCAGCTGGTCTAGGATCGCGTCAGGGATGCTGGGTGCTTTGCGTCTTGCCATCGGGAACCTCCGTGGGGTCCACTATGGCCGCCCCTACACGAAATTTCCGACAGTCCCGACGGGATCGAGCATCCGGACCTGGATCTCCTGCAAGCGCGCCATGGGCGCATCCGCCAGCGTGCAGCGCGCTGCCGTCCCGGTTGCCCGCTCGATCACGTCATGGACACGGACCGCGCGCCCGGCCCACGGATGCCATCCATAGACGACGACGCCATCGTCGCCTGCGCCGGTACTATGGGTCTTGTGGTGAGAGGTTGTACAACCCGGTGCGGCGGCACTCCGCTATGGAGTGGCGGACGCCCCAGGAGTTTGCCTTGGCGGCGGCCCGAGAGGCCGCCGAATGAGATCCGGGGGCTCACCCTTCGGCCAGACCAAGATCCGGGGAACCATCAACGCCGTTACCCAACCCTCACATTGCCCCTTGACAACAACATGTTGGCATTTGATTGTATGGTCGTGGAGGATCTGCGATGCGATGGGCATGTTTGATCTGCACGGCGGTGATTATGCTCGCACCGGCTGCCGGCTATGCATCGGACGCGAGATCAAGGCCAAACACTATTGATAAATTTCGAGCGATACAACATTCAGGTTTGAGTGTTGGAAGTGTGTTCAAATTTGTGCACTATAGGCCAAAATTTATAGGCTGTGTCTACTCATATCATCAGTGCGAGCACCGCGCCCATGCGCGTGGCTTCTATAATCACTTCACCGAGCACGACCATAGCACATGCCATCACGGCCCATCATACGCTTGCTACGCTCGATGAGGCTTGCCCGTCAGTTTTTCGCCGTCATCCCCCCAGGATCTTTTAGGCTGGCTTTCTCGTGTGGAGGGAGCCTGATGGTGGGACCGGAGGCGACGTTGGAGATCCAGGTCTTTCATCGACATGAAAAAGGGCGTGCGTGAGATCGCCCGCGAGCTCGGGCTGTCGCGCAACACGGTGCGGTGCTACCTGCGCGAGGAGCAAGCCGTGCGCTATGCCCCTCCAACAGGAAGATCGCCGACGAGGCACTCTACGATGGTTCGTCGCGCGTCAGATTGGCAGAAGGACGAGCTCCGAATAGAGGAGGTCCAGCTCGGGCGCCGTGCCGGCCAATGAGCTCCGATAGCGGTTGCCGCGCGCCTTCCGAGCGGCTCGGATCGTCGCGGGAACGAAACCCTCATCCGCCGCGAAGACCACCGCTCGCTGGCGCATGAGGATGGCCAGCTTGATACGCTCGAAGTGACGGACGAGGAGGCCGGGATTGCTGCAGTAGAGCAACTCGGAACCTGGTACAAGAACCGACCACACAGCCCGAACCCGCCGTCGTTTCAAGATCAAGTAGGTCTGTTCGCCATTCTCCCGTACGACAAGGTGCAGCAGGTCGTAAGCAGCATGATCGTCGAAGATGCGCTGGTCAACCTCGCTGAGGAGACTCCGGATGGTCCGGGGGTCGTCGTCGAAGCGGAGCGAACCGGCCCGGAGCGTCCCCAGGTTGAGCCCGGGAAGGAAGAACCGCCGCATCTTCAGAGGTAGGAAGTTTAAGGCTTCCACCATGGCCGTGGTCTCGGGACCGGGCGTCAGGGTCGTGTAAGTGACGGATTTGTCCCTCGTCGCGGCCGCGAGCAGGAGCGAGCCCTGGCCTCGGTAACCCGGTCGCACGTACCACGAGGTGAGATTGCAGACGCAGGCTCCCTCCTCGTCGAGGGGACGCTGTGAGTAGAGCGTTCCCAGGAACCCCACGATCTCTGATCCCATGGTAAGAACAAACCCCGTCGTCGGAACGGAGCTAGCCCAAGGACGCTCGAACAGCCGCCGCCAATCCCCGGGGCCGACATTCCCGCTCCCGAAGCCTTCCTGCAGCAGGCGGCAGATGGCCTCAACATCCTCATCCCGCACGGGTCGGACCTCCGGCCGCTCTTCCGGATGCGTTGAGCTGTGCCCCCTCTCGCCCCTTATCAATCGGCTGAGGCCTCTCACACTTGGGTCAGAGAGGAACGCGTCGAAGGCAACCTCGCAGCCGGCCATCTCCTCGATCTCCATCAGCAGCTTGAGGAGCGTGAGGGAGTCGGCCCCAATCTCCAACAGGCTCTCGTCGAGGCTGACCGGGACGCCGACCCGACGGGACGTGATGTCCTTGAGGAGCCTCTCCAGGTCGCCCTCTACCTGGATGTTGGCGCGCGACTCGACCACGTCGGTCGGGCGCTCGTGCTCCACCGCGCCATTCCGTCTGATGGCGTCGCGGATGGCGTCAGTCGATGCAGGATTGGCCAGCGCATCAAGGTTGCGTATCGCGTGGCCATTCACGGCGTCCCGGGCCGCCGCTTCGGAGCGCTTGCCGTTGAACGTCGTCGGCAACTCGCTGACCTGTACACATCGCGCCGGAATCATTGCCGTCGACCCATCTGCAGCCAGGCGCGAACGGATGCGCTTGGTCAGTCCGGGGGTCAGCGTCGCGCCCTCCCGCAGCACGACGAGGAGGACCAGTTGCGTGCCGCCCGGAGCGGCCTCCGCCCGCTGCTCGACCGCCATCGCCTCCACGATCTCGTCCATCGCGCGCAAGATATCGTGGATCTCGGCGGGTCCGACCCGGACGCCGCGGATGTTGAGCACGCCGTCCGAGCGCCCGTGCAGCCGGGCTCCGCCGGCCGGGGTGAAGGCAATCAAGTCGCCGTGCGTCCAGAGTGGTGGATTTTGGCTGAAGTAGCTGGCGTGGAAGCGGCTCCCGTCCGTGTCCCCAAGGAACCCCAAGGGCCGGGAGGGGAACGGGCTAGCGCAGACGAGCTCGCCGATGCCGGCGCTGTCCTCCGCGAGGGCCCGCACGTCGAGACCGAGGCTCCGACACTGCGCCTCGCCGCGTTGGACCGGAAGTAGCGGGTTGCCGAGAACGAAGCAGCCGATGATGTCGGTTCCGCCGGAGATAGACTGAAGCGGGACGGCTTTCACGTGCTCACAGACCCAATCGAACTGGCGATCGTGCAGGATTGATCCCGTGGACAAGATGGCGCGCAGCGCCGTGAAGTCGAACGCGGCACGCGGCGAGAACGACGCGCCCTCGCAAAGCTCAAGATAGGCCGGGCTGGTGCCGAACACGGCGACAGCCCGCCGCTCGACCAGCGCCCAAAGGGTGTCCGGGCCCTGGACTGGGCCATCGAAGAGAACGAGTTCCGCGCCGCTCGCGAGGGCGGAGAGTTGCCAGTTCCACATCATCCACGCGCAGCTGGTGTGGAAGTAGATCGTCTCCGCGGGCCGGATGTCGCAGTGGAGCCGATGCTCCTTGATGTGCTCGATCAGGGTGCCGCCGGCCCCGTGCACGATGCACTTGGGCGCTCCGGTCGTGCCCGATGAGAACATGATGAACAGGGGGTGGTTGAAGGGGAACCGCTCCCAGGTGAACTCGGCCTCGTCCCCCTGCGAGATCAGGTCGGCATAGCGCAGGACCGGCACCCCGATCCCGGACGCGGGTTCGCCCGCATCCAGCGCGATCAGGTGGGTCAGGGAGCTGAGCCCTCCGGCCACCTCTGCCACCCGGGCGGCGATCGGGACGCCCGTATCCCAGGGCTCCGGCCGCAGATGGGCGAGGAGCAGCCTGGGCGCGACGGGGCCGAGCCGGGACAGCATGGCGTGCGCGCCCATGTCGGGAGCACAGCTCGAGAACACGGCCCCGATCGCCGCCGCGGCCAGGGCAGCCACCACCGCCTCGACGTTATTGCGCGCGACCGCCGCAACCCTGTCGCCCGGCCGGATGCCGAGCCGACGCAGCGCGCCCGCAAGAGCGGTGACGCGACGGCACAGCTCGGACCGGTTTAGCTCCTCGTCCGGCCGGTGCGGATGGCAGGCCGTGAGCGCGGGCCCATGGCCGTCCCGGCCAGTGAGCAAGGCCTCGGCGTAATTCAGCCGGAGGTCGGGGAAGAAGCGGGCTCGCTCGCATAGCTCGCCGTCACAGACGGGGCTGGTGCTGCCTGAGACCGGCAGCCGGCTCCAGCGGAGGAACAGGGACCAGAACGCGCGAAACTCCTCGACCGCATAGGCTTCGAAGTCCCGATACTCCGGGAACGTTCGGCCCGTCCGGTGCTCACAGAAGTGTATGAACTCCGCCAGCTGGGGCGGCGCAGGGCAGGCTCCATCCCAGCCTGGGACCGTGCTGGCGCCCGTTCTGTTGCGCCAGGGGAAAGAAGTGTCTCGATCCGTCACAGCGGCGCCCTCGATAGCCCTCAACTTGGCTTGGTAGGGCAAGATCCGCTCCATTCGGGGTGTGATGGTGTGGACGGCCCCTAGGAGCTATGCGGGAGATTGGGTGATGCGAGCGGCGTGAAGGCGGCGTGAAGGCGGCGTATCGAGGCGGGGGTGTAAAATCCTGAACTTGATTAGACAGACAGTGTCAGCTTCCCTTCCCTTCAGCCCGACCGAGAATGGCTTGGCGTGCGGTCACGCCGTCAAGCCCTGCGCCTGCGGCGCACCGCTTCGCGGCTTCGGGGCCTGACCGCCTGACCGAACCAAGCCAGAGGTTTTCAGGCCGAAAATGGCTTGCTGCAGGGGCACTACTCTTCCCTTGATCGCGCCTCAACCTGACATTGTCCGACAGATCAAATCCTGACTTCTACAGGGGATAGCGACGAGAGAACCAGCGCTGCAAGGAATGGTTGCGCGCGGTCGTGCGCGAGTCCAACATCGATGATCTCTGGGTATTCCCGCGGGGGTCTCGTGCTCGGTCCGGAAGCGGCGCTCGAGATCGCAATCCATAGTTCAGTCGCGCGCCAGCGACGACGTGCAGGGACGTCGCGTATCAACGTAGGGAGAGACGACGATGAGACGCCGCGCCCTGTCAGCACTGCTTTGGCTCGGCTGCCTGCACGGAGCCCATGCTCAGGAAGCCCCGTTTGGCCTGTCCTGGGGACCGGTCGAGACCGTCCCCCGGCCTTCGATGGTCGACCGCGAGGCGAATATCACCGCCCTGACCTACTTCCACGACCGCCCGCTGGCCGCGGGCATTGATACGGACGAGGTCATCCTCGAAGTCTGCCGGGATGAGGGCCTGCAGCAGGTCATCTGGCTCAGCCGTCCACTTTCGGAAGCCGAACTGCCGTCGCGCTACGAGGCCATATACCGGGAGGGCGTGCGGCGGTATGGTCAGCCGCAAACCGAGCCGGGTGCCGAGACCGTGTCGTGGCTGTCCGGACGCGCACTTCTGGCCATCAGGAAGGCCGTTCCTGGTGAGCGGCGCTTGACTATGCTCGCTAGGGGCGACCACTACGAGGCGTGCTCGATCGCCCACCAAGCGGCCACAGGCCACCCGGCCTCTCGACACGCGTCGGACCTGATCCTTGGGCAGACCCCGTGAAGCAGGTCGCAGTCATCTGCACCGGGCCTACGATGGCGGCCGATCCTTAAACCGCCGAGATTATCAAGGCTCGGCGCAACGCCATATGCGGCCCTGATCGAACATCGCCACCTTGGCCGCCGGGCATGACGATGCGGCCCGAGCCCGGAGCTTCATGAGCGGTGCATCGCAGCGGGCTTCGTCAGCGGACGACCTGCGGGCACCTCCTCGTCTCGCGAGCAAGCCGCTTCCCCGCAAACCTGTCCCGCCTGGATCATCTCGAACGGGACGACATGGACGCCACGCATGCCCTCCACCGCAGGCTTCGAGGCCGGGGGTTGGAGCCCGTACCGTTCACACCGCGCCAGCCGTGCTGCGCAGCCGAGAAGCTCGCGCGTGGCATCAAACCGTCATCGGCCGTCGATAAACAGGCGCGCTCGGAGATCGCCGCCTGTTTCGGCGGTGATGCCCCCAATCGAACCCGCCGCATTCGGGGAACGATCGCGCGCACGACCCCACGATGTGTTCCGAATGCCGCCCCATCTCGCCCGCACGCGGGTTTGCAGTCGTGATCACGGCCGATAGGAAGAGCGGCATGCCTGCCATCGCTGCGAGCAACCCACACGCTGTGCCGCCTGAATTCTGCAAGTTCGGCCTCTCTCCTACCCGCTCCATAAGCGTGGCAAGGGACGTGAGGGCGGTGCCTACCTTGGTGGTATGCGTGGCTATCTCATCGGCCTTTCGTCAGCTCAACACGAACCCAGCGGTGGGCTTGCACGAAGCCGCTCGTCTATGGTTAGCGGAACGGCCAAGTTTGGGCGGATGCCGCATCGTGTCATGGTCACCGCAACGCTGGTGCAGCTTCAGTTCATGCATGTGGAGATGGCACGATGAGTCGGTGGAGACGGGCCACAGGACGCCTCGGCCCGGGTGCAGGGGTTGCGACGTTGCTCGCCGGCCTGTCCACCGGCGCCCAGGGGGCCGATTTCGCCCCGCCGACGCCACACGACGCGACGCACCTGCCCTCCTTCGGTACGTGGGCAGGCGGTTATGCCGGATGGCAGGGCAGTGCCGGTGACGCCTTCGGCGGCTTCGGCTTCGGTTCCGGTATGATCAGCCGCCGTTCGGTGCCGGAATTCCGCACCGGGGATGCCACGGGCCGCAACGATGCCGGGCGCAATGCGATCACCGCGCTCGGCGGCCTGTTCGGCGGGTATGCCTGGCAGACCGGTCCGTTCGTATATGGCCTTGAAGCCGACGTTGACGCCTCGAACCTGAAGCGGCCCGTGTCCTCGACCACGCCTGGGTTCGGCTTCGAGGGGCTGGATCCCGCCTTTCCTCTGATCCGGGCCAAGGCCGACGTTTTCGGGACAGCCCGGGCCCGCATCGGCTACGCGTTCGAGCACTATCTCGTCTATGCCACCTTCGGCCTTGCGGGCGCGCAGGTCCGGTTCCACACTAACTCCCCCGATCCAGAGACTGAGTCAGCCCCGGCCCTTCGGCGGGGCCGCGCCTTCCTCGGGCTCTCGCTCGGTGCCGGCATCGAGTATGCCATTACCGAGAAGTTCGCGCTGGGACTGGAATACCGCTACCTCGACCTCGGCCGGAGCGGACGGCTCGATCTCGGGACCATTCCAGGCGTCACCGGTGGCCCCTTCTCCGCGCGGGCCTCCTTTACCTCTAACCAAGTCCTCGCGCGCCTGTCCTGGTATCCGGGTGGTCTCGTCTTGCCGCCCGAGCCCGGCGAGGTAGCCCCCCACGATCCCGACACGGCAATTAGCGACCGTGTCTCGCTGCACGGCCAAACGACCTTCGTGGACCAAGGCGTATCCGGCTTCCGCTCGCCCTATCTCGGACCGCAGAGCCTCGTGCCGCGCCAAGCACGCGCGACGCTGACGGCGACCGCCTTCCTCGGCCTTAAGCTAACGGACAACACGGAACTCTACTACAACCCCGAATTCGACCAGGGTTTCGGTCTGAGCCGGACGCTCGGCGTCGCTGGCTTCGTCAACGGTGAGGCACAGAAGGCCGGCGCGCCCTTCCCGAAGCTGCGCTCGCAACGTTACTTCGTCCGCCAAACCTTCGGCCTGGGCGGCGAGACCGAGGATGTGCCGGACGGCCCAAACCAGGTCGCGACGCGCCGCGACATCGAGCGGGTCACCGTGGTGGCCGGCAAGTTCGCGCTCGGCGACTTCTTCGACGGCAACGCCTACGCGCACGACCCCCGCGTCGATTTCCTGAACTGGTCCCTCTGGGCATCCGGGGCCTATGATTTCCCCGCGAACCTGCCCGGTTTCACGCAAGGTGTGATGGTCGAGTACACCCGCAAGGAGTTCGCGATCCGGGCAGCCTACACGCAGGTGCCGAAGGAACCGAGCAGCAACGTTCTCGATCCTCGCATTGCCCAGAAGGGGGGCGCCACGGTCGAGTTCGAGGAGCGCCACGTTCTGCCGGGGCTTGATCAGCCCGGAAAGATCCGCCTCGGCCTGTTCACGAACGTCGCACGCACGGCGAATTATCGCGAGGTGGTCGATCTCGCACAGGCCGGACTCTTCGCCGACATCAACGATGCGGCCACAGCCAGCCGGCGAGACCGACGCAAGAGCGGTCTCTACCTCAACCTCGAACAGGCAGTGGCGTCGCAGGTCGGCGTGTTCGCGCGTGCCAGTCTGAATGACGGACGCAACGAGAGCCTCTCCTTCGCGGACATCGACCGCAGTGTCTCGGGCGGTGTCTCACTGAAGGGCGGCGCCTGGGGTCGGCCCGACGACACGGTCGGCATTGGCGCTGCCATCAACACGCTATCCCGCTCCCACCGGGATTTCTTCGCCAACGGCGGCCTCGGCCTTGTAATCGGCGACGGTCGTCTGAGCTATCGCGCGGAGCGGGCGACTGAAGCCTATTATGCGCTCAGCCTCACGAAGGCCGTGACGGTCTCCGCCGATTACCAGTTCGTGGCGAACCCGGCCTACAACCGCGACCGTGGCCCAGCACACTTTTTCGCAGTCCGCCTCCATACGGACTTCTGACGGTCGGCCGGAGTCTCACCGTCGATCATGTTGGAGTTGCCCCCGTCAGACCGGACACGGGGCAAGCTGCGGTTTGTGGTCGAGTAGCTCGGCCATTCGGCTTTGCCCTCACAGATCCGAGCGTGCAGCTTTCCCGCACCGGGCTCTTCGCGGAAGTCACCCGCATCAGGCCCTCTTTTGATCCTCCCCCGCTTTCGGGTAATTACCCACGGGGTTCGGTGCGGTGCACGAGCCGCCTGACCTTGTCGATGAGGTGAATGCTGGAAGCGATCAGGCGCGGATGGTCTTGAGGATGATGTCGAAGGTGTCGGCGCCCGAGAGGCGAGCGGTGTCGACGACCGTGCGCACATCCGCCTCGCCTGAGGCCGCCCACATGGCCCGGTAGCCGTTCGTCACCTTCCGCTGCATCACCGCCGGGCGAAGCGCGCGCTCACACCCGTTGTTCGTGACCGCCACGCGGCCGGGATGGTCGAGGAAGACCAGGAGCTGATCGCGGGCCCGCCCGATCTTGGCTTGCAGCGCGCGGGTCAGATCGCACCGGCTCGGGGCGGACAGGATGTCGGACAGCTGCCGCTCCAGCGCCCGGCGCTTGGCCGAGAGCGTCGAGGCGGCCAAGTCGCTGACGCGCTCGGCCAGGCTGAACACGGACCCGAGCCACAGCTGCAGGCGCAGCGGCACGGGATCGTCGCTGACCTCCACCGCATAGGCGACGTCGCGCGCCAGATGCGCCAGGCAGGTCTGGTGACGTTCGCCGTGGCCCTGTTGGGCGGTGTAGCGGTCCGACAGCCATACCGCGGGCCGGTGCCCGTCCATCATCGCGTGCACCACCGCGGCGGCCCGCGTCGGGGCGGCGTGATGCACCACCGCCTCGTCCGAGCAGAACACCCAATGGTACGAATTGCTGCCCTCGATCCGGACGCCGGTCTCATCCGAGGCGACCACTGCGGCCCGGCGCAGCGCCGACACCGGGGCTTCGCGACCGGCATGGAACTGCTTCTGGGCTCGACGAAGCAGGTTCATCAGCCCGCCCTGGCTGAGGGTGAGCCCGAACAGGTCCGCCAGCGCAGCTTGCAGCCGCTCGTAGGAGAGGGCCTGGAAGGTCTTCAGGTAGGTCGCCACCGCGTGCAGCCGCGGTCCGAACGGCGTGCCGCACGCCTCCCGCGGCACCGGGGCAACGACGCGGGTGCCACACGACGGGCAACGCACCGCGAGCCGCTGATGCTGGGTGATGAGCGGCGTCACCGCGGGCAGCTCGATCTGCTCGCACACGCTGACGATCTCGGCCGGCAGATCCGCCGCCAGGGCGCCGCCGCAGCAGGGGCACTGACCCGGGCGGTGGGCGACGATCTCGTCAGGATCGGAGCTGAGCGTGCGGCTGTGCCCCTCGTGGCCCGGCTTGGCGCCGCCGGGCTTGGCCTGCTCGCGTCGCTCCTTGCGATCGGTCGAGGGCGGTTTGGACGAGGTGCGCGAGGTCTTGTCTGGCCGCTGCAGCCGCAGCACCAGCTCGATCAGCTCCTGCTTGCTCAAACGCTCAAGATCGCTGCGGCTCATCTCACGAGGGAATCAGCGAAATCAGCTCCAGGCAAGAGGCCCCGCGAGCACCCCGCATCGGCGCCTCGACAGCCTCGCGCAGTGACCGAGCTCACCCCCTGGGTAATTACTGTGGCGGGTCAGTCACATCAAATTTCCATTGTGGAGAGCATCAGAATTTTGACCTCGCGAAACGGGTGCATCGTACAATCGAAGAATAAATTCAAACAACCCGTATCATCAGAGTTGCGATTTCATCGACGCAGGCCAAGCGCTCGGTCTCCGTAATTTCTTGCGCCGTAATTCTCTGGGTCAATGCCTCCAAATGGACCCGAATTATATCTGATTGGACTCTGCGGAGCGCCCCTATCGCCGCGTCGATCTGATAGACAACATCGATGCAATTATTCTCTGTCTCGATCATTTTCTGCAACCCGCGGATCTGCCCCTCGATACGGCGCAGCCGCGGAATTTGATGCCGGTGATCCTCGCCAATAGAGACCGGCGACGCGTTTTTGATTGTCACCGGCTCAAACGACTCCGTCCATGGCCGAGCCGTTAGGCTCCTAGGCCTCGGAACCATACGCCCACCCCGTACTTAGGGAAAGGGATAGCCTTGGCCGACCACGGGTCAGGCCCCGGCGATTTCACAGGAACAAGGATTCTCCCATGCAAAACATCCCTTCCGAGATGCAGACCTGCATCGACGCGTGACTGCGCTGTTACCAGACCTGCCTTGGTATGGCGATGAACCACTGCCTCGAAGCAGGCGGCGAACATGTGGAGCCGAAGCACTTCAAAATCATGCTGTCGTGCGCTGAGATTTGCCGAACCAGCGCGCATTTTATGCTTATCGACTCGGAGCATCACAAGCACGTCTGCCGTGAATGCGCCGAGATCTGTGAAGATTGTTCCAGAAGCTGCGAACACGTCAGCGGTATGCAGGATTGTGTGGATGCGTGCCGCCAATGTGCCGAGAGTTGCCTAAAGATGACTGCCTGATCAATCAGGATAGATCCACAGCCTCAGGCAAAGACCCTTTTCGGTGGCGGCAGCAATGCTCTCGGATCCGGCGAAGCCGGTCAAGGATCGCGTGAGGGGTGCTCAAGAAGGATTGACGCAAGAGGTTCGTTCGCCAACGGCACGAGTTGGACGGTGACACCGGCGTTTCGTCATTCACACTCGGCGTGCTGCTACATGGGCGATCGAGGTCACATCATGCCGGGCGAGCGAACAAGGAAACCGAGTGAGGTGTGGCGTGCAGGCACCGTCACCAATTGCAGGCGATTACGGGTTCGTGGCGCTCGTGCTGCTCATGGCAGCCGGTCTCGCCTTGCTGGCCCTCGCAGCCTTCGCGCGGACACCCAGACGAGCCATCGGCGCTCCCCCGGCCTGGGCGCAGCTCCGCTTCGGCTACGCGGTCTACGCTCTGATCTTCCTCGCCTTCGATATGGAGATGATCTTCATGTACCCGTGGGCGGTCGTCTTCGCCGATGTCGGCGTGAGCGCCTTCCTCGACATGCTGGTCTTCATCGCGCTCCTCTCGGCGGGCATAGCCTATGCCTGGGGCATGGGTGGCCTGCGGTGGGAGTGATCGCCAGCGCCGCTGCCGTCGTGACCGCCCTGCTCCTCGGCGCCGGCCTGACCTGGGCCGTCGAGCGCCTCTTCGCCCGTTCGGGCTGGGACGCCGGCCCGACGCGCGGCGCCGAGCTCCGCGGCGGCCTCGACCTGCCCAACGCCGACCGGTGGCTGCTGCCGGCCGGCCCGGTTGTGGCGCTCGCCGGGGTCGCGCTCGCCACGGTGGTCGTGCCGTTCGGGCCCGGGCTGATCGGCCGGGATCTCGGCATCGGCCTGTTCTACGTCATCGTGGTCGTCGATTTCGTCGTGCTCGGCCTGGCGCTCGCCGGCTGGGGCGCGAACACGCCTGACAGCGTGGAGGCCTTCTATCGCATCGTCGCCCAACTCGTCGCCTACGTCGTTCCGCTCGGGCTGGCCTATGTCGGCGTGGTCATGATGGCCCGTTCGCTATCGACCGTCACGGTTGTCGAGGCGCAGCGGGACCTGTGGTTCGTCGTCCTGCAACCCCTAGGCTTCCTGCTCTACCTCGTCACAGGGCTGATGCAGTCCTACCGCGCCCCGTTCCTGGAGCCGTTCGCGGACTCCATCGGCGGTGGCGTGCTCGGCGTGACCGGCGGTTGGTCCGCCCTCCTGTGGCGGGTCGCGCTCGCCGGGGTGCTCTTCGTCGTCGCGGCGATCGGAGCGGTGCTCTACCTCGGCGGCCCCTCGGGGTCATGGCTGCCGGGCTGGGCCTGGATGCTGGCGAAGACCTACGCCCTGATGGCGCTGATGCTGGGGCTCGGGCGCTGTGTCCGGCCGCTCTCGACGGCCGGGATGCTGGCGCTGTCCTGGAAGGTCCTGATCCCGGCGGGTCTCGTCAACGTGCTCCTCGTCGGCGGGCTGATCCTCCTCGGCGTGGGACCGCGGGCATGACCGCGGCCTTCGAGCTGACCGCCTTCGGGGTGTGCGCCTCTATCGCCGTCGCGGGCGCGCTCGGCATGACCACGACCATGAGCATGTTCCGCTCGGGCATCTTCCTGATGGCCTCGTTCATCGGCGTCGCCGGTCTGTTCATCCTCTTGTCCGCCGACCTGATCGGGCTGCTTCAGGTCATGATGTACATCGGCGGATTTCTGGTCATGATCCTGTTCATGGTGCTGGTCATGCACGACCCCGGCGGGGCGATGATGGCCGGCATGGACATGGCCCCGCTGGAACGCTGGTCCAGCTTGGGGCTCGTCCCGCGCCAGCCCTCGGAGGCCGGACAGGACGGCCACCGACAGGGCGAAGCCGGCGACCAGGCCACCGCCACGGGTCACGGGGGCCACGCCGAGCCGGACGAGCCCCGGCAGGGCGGCGAGGCGCACGGCGAGCAGGCCCCCGCGCACGACGGCGCGGCGAACGCCATGCCGCACGAGGCCCATGGCGGACATGGCGAGCACGCGGCCCGTCAGCACGGGCACGCCTCTCACGAGCACGAGCATGGAGGCGGCCACGGCGGCATGGACATGGGTGAGATGGACATGTCGATGGTGACGCCCGTGCGCCCGCTCGCGGCCTGGCTCGCCCTCGGGGTCGGGATCGTGCTCGTGGGCATGCTAGTCCTGCGTCCGGCCTGGTCGGTGTCCGACGCCCTACCGGACCCGGACTCGGCGCGCCGGGTCGGACATCTCCTCATGGACAAGTACATGGTCGCCTTCGAGGGCGCCGGGTTCCTGATCCTGATCGGCGTCTTCGGCGCGGTGCTGCTCGCCCGGCCCTCGGCCTACCCGGACGACGCCTCGCGCGGCGCCCGGGTCGCGGTCGACGCCAAGCCGGAACCGATCCGGGGCGACCGTCTCGCGCCGCAGGCAGGAGCGGACCGGACAGCCGGCCACGCGAGCGGGCACGACACCCACCACCAGCACGGGGGAGATGCGGGATGACCGTACCGCTGACCGCCTACCTCGTCGTCGGCGCGCTCCTGTTCGCCATCGGCCTCTACACCGTGGTCGCCCAGCGTTCGGCGGTCATGATCCTGATGGGTGTCGAGGTGCTCCTCAACGCCATCGGCCTGAACGTCGTCGCGTTCTGGCGCTTCACCGCACCGGGCGACTACGCCGCGCAGATCTTCGCCATCTTGGTCGTCACGGTCGGCGCCGTCGAGATGGCCATCGGGCTCGCCCTCGTCCTACTGCTCTATCGGCAGCGGCGGACGGCCGAGGTCGACGCCTACGCCGACCTCAAGCGATGATCCCGCTTCTCGCCGTCCCCGTCCTGCCGCTGCTCGCGGCCCTCGCCGCCCTCGGGCTCGGCCGGCGCCTGCCCTGGGGCGGGGGCGAACTCGTGGTCGGCGCCGTCACCCTGTCCATGGCTGGCCTCGCGTTGATGCCGCCCGGTGCCGCCTTGTCGGCGACCTGGTTCGAGAGCGGCAGCTATCGGCTCACCGTCGGTCTCGCGGCGACGCCGCTCACGTGGTTCGTCGCGATGACCGTCGCCGGTGTCGCGCTGTGCGTCGGCCTCTACAGCCTCGGGTACATGGCCGGGAGGGATGATCGGCCACGCTTCTTCGCCGAGATGGGCCTGTTCGTCGGCGCCATGCTGACCCTCGTGCTGTCGAGCTCCCTCGCGCTCCTGTTCGCGGCCTGGGAGCTGGTCGGGTTGGCTTCGTTCCTCCTGATCGGCTTCGACCATGCCGCGCCCGGTGCAGCGGGTGCCGCCGCCAAGGCGTTCCTGATGACCCGGACCGGCGACGTCGGCCTCCTGCTCGGCTGGCTCCTGGCGCTCGGCCTCGTCGGGAGCAGCGACATCGAGGCCCTCGTCGGCACCATCGAGGGCGGTGGGATCGCCCCCGGCGCGTCCACCCTGATCGCGCTCCTCATGCTCGCTGGGGCCATCGGCAAGAGCGCTCAGTTGCCGCTCTCCGCCTGGTTGCCCGACGCGATGGTCGGGCCGACCCCTGTCTCGGCCCTGCTGCACTCCGCCACGATGGTCGCCGCCGGCGTGTTCCTCGTGCTGCGCCTGTACCCGGTCTTCGCGGCGGCGCCCTTCGCGCTCGACGCGCTGTTCTGGATCGGGGCCGTCACGGCCCTGGCCGCCGGCCTCATCGCCACCGCCGAGACGGACCTGAAGCGGGTGCTCGCCTGGTCCACCTGCTCACAGCTCGGCGAGATGATGGTGGCGCTCGGCCTGGGCGGGCCGCGCGCGGCTACGCTCCACCTCGCGGCGCACGCGGCCTTCAAGTCGACCCTGTTCCTCGCCGCCGGCGTCGTGCAGGAGCGGATGGGCTCGCGAGCCCTCGACCGGCTCGGCGGCCTCGTCCGCCCTTTGCCCCTGACCGGGGCCGCTTTCCTCGTCGCGGCTCTGGCGCTGGCCGGTGTGCCGCCCCTGTCAGGGTACTGGAGCGAGGACGCGGTCCTCGCCGTCGCGTCGCGGCACGGGCCGGGGACGGGGACCCTGGTCGTGTTGCTCGTCTTCCTCGGGGGCGCCTACATCGGCCGCGCGGGGGCCGCGACCTTCCTCGGCCAGGGCAGGGGCCGCGCCCCTGCCGCCGCCGGCACAAGCGGCTGGGCGATGGGCGCTGGCATGGGCGGGCTGGCGCTGGCCGCCGCGGGTCTCGGCTGGCTGCTGGCCGGCCAGCTCGGTGCCGTTCTGCCCTTCGCCGCCGGGCCTGAAGCGGAGGCGGGATGGCGAAATCTCGGCATCGCCGCCGGGATCCTCGGCCTCGGCATCGGTGCGGCCCGGGGATGGGGCGGAGCGCCCGCGCTCGGCACATTCCCGACACGGCTGGCTGCCGGGCTGGCAGCGGCCACCGAGGCCCCGGCACGCTGGACCATGCGACTCGCCCGGACGATCCCGACGGTCGAAGGCGCGCTCGACGCGGGCGCTCGCGGCATCGCCGAGGGGGCTCGGCGCGCCGCCCGGACGACGGGGCGCGTCGAGTCGCGAGGCTTCGGGCGCGGCGGCGACCGTCTCGCCGCCGGGCTCGCCAGCGGCGGCGAGCGGCTCCGCGCCCTGCAGGCCGGCCGCCTCTATCTCTACACGCTCGGCCTGTTCGCCTGGACCGCGGCGGCGCTCGCCACCGGCGCGCTCATGCTCTGGCCCTGAGGGAACCGACCCGATGCTGACGGTGACCATCTTCCTGCCGCTCCTTACCGGACTCGCCGTGCTGGCGCTGCCGCGCGGCCGGCCGGACCTCGTCCGCCGGGCCGCGCTGGCGGGGGCTGCGCTGACGCTGGCCGCCGCCGTCATCCTCTGGGCCGGCTTCGACCCGGCCGTCGGCGGCCTGCAGTGGCGGCTGACGCTCCCGTGGATCCCCTCGGTCGGGGCGAGCTACGACGTCGGCGTCGGCGGCCTCTCCCTGGCGCTGATCCTGCTCACCGCGGTCCTGCTCACCGTGGTGATGGCTTACGTGTTCCCAGAGCACGACCGGGCGCACGCCCACGCCTTCCTCTTCCTCCTGCTCGCGACCGGGTTGATCGGCCTGTTCGCGGCCCAGGACCTGCTGCTGTTCTACCTGTTCTTCGAGGTCGGCCTGGTGCCGATGTACTTCATCGTCGGCATCTGGGGCGGGGAGCGGCGGCGTTACGCGGCGCTCAAGTTCTTCCTCTACACCCGCGCCGGCAGCCTCGCCATGCTGCTCGGCTTCCTCGCCCTCTACCTCGCCATGGAGCCACACAGCTTCTCGCTGCCGGCCATCGTCCAGGCGCGGCCGCTGGACGGAGCGCCGCTCACGGGCGGCCTCGTCTTCCTGGCGCTCCTCCTCGGGTTCGGGGTCAAGCTCCCGGTCGTGCCGCTGCACAACTGGCTGCCCGACGCCCACGTCGAGGCCCCGACCGAGGGCAGCGTCGTGCTCGCCGGCCTTCAGCTCAAGATGGGCGGCTACGGCATGCTCGCCGTCCTGCTGCCCGCCCTGCCGGAGACCGTCGCCCGGTTCGGGTGGGTCTTGGTCGCCGTGGCCCTGGTGTCGCTCCTCTACGGGGCCCTGGCGGCGCTGGCGCAGTCCGACATGAAGCGGCTCGTCGCCTACACCTCGGTCAACCACATGGGCTTCGTCACGCTCGGCGTCGCGGTGGCGGCGCTGTCCGGGGACGAGGGAGTGCGCCGTCTCGCGCTCAACGGCGCCGCCGTCCAGATGGTCAGCCACGGCTTCCTGACCGGAGGCATGTTCCTGCTGGTGGGCATGCTTCAGCACCGCGCGGGCACGCGGGATCTCGACCGCTTCGGCGGCCTGATCGGCTCGATGCCGGTCTTCAGCGGCCTGTTCGGCCTGCTCGCCTTCGGCTCCCTCGGGCTCCCGGGCCTGTCCGGCTTTATCGCCGAGTTCCAGGCCGTCGGCGCCGCCCTGCAGCTCTCCGCCTGGGTCGCCGGGTTGGCCGTCCTCGCGCTCGTCGTCACGACCGCGGTCTACCTCCGGCTGGTGACCGGCCTGCTGATGGGGCGGGCGCCGGCGGATGCACCGGCCCTGCCACCCCTGACTGCGGGCGAGGTCTGGTCGGCGGCCGCGCTCGCGGCCCTGTCGGTCGCGGTCGGGATCCTGCCCGCTACCCTGGTCGCGTTGCTCGACGGCACGACCGCCGCCCTGGCGCACCTCCCGTGACCGGCGGGGTGGCGATGGGCGGCTGCATGGATCTCGGGGCGGTCGCGCCCGAGATGGTCCTGGCCGGAACCGCCCTGGCCCTGGTCCCGGCCGCCGGCTGGGCCCGCGGCCGGTGGCGCCGCCTACCCGCCGCGCTCGCGCTCCTCGCCCTCCTCGCCGCGATGGGCCTGACCGTGCCGATGCTGACGGCCACGCCGCGGGAGGCCTTCTGCGGCACCTACGCCGTCGACCCGTTCCGGGCCTTCTACCAACTCGTCATCGAGGCCGGCGCCGTGGTGAGCTTGCTGTCGCTCGCCTCCCACTTCCGGGCGAGCGAGCAGGAGCCGCACCATCCGGTCGCACTGCTCATGGCGACCGTCGGGGGCATGGGGCTCGCGGCGGCCACCGACCTTGGCCTGATCGTCCTGTTCTTGCAGATGGTGAGCTTCCCCTCCTACCTGCTCGTGCTGCTCGTCCGGAGCGACGGGCCCGCCCAGGAGGCGACGCTCAAATATTTCCTCTACGGTGCCGCCGCGCTGGCGGTGATGGCCTACGGGCTCACGTTCCTGTTCGGCCTCACCGGCAGCCTGAACCTGCGCGCCATTGGTGCCGGCCTCGCCGGCGCCGACCGGGCCTGGGTCGCGCTGGCCTTTGGCCTGGTCGTCGTCGGCTACGGCTTCGAGATGACGCTGGTGCCGTTCCACGTCTGGGCCCCCGACGTGTTCCAGGGCGGCACGGCCCCGATCTCCGGTTTCGTCTCGGTCGTGCCGAAGGCGGCCGCCTTCGCCGGTCTCCTCCGCCTTCTGCTGGAGGCGATGCCGGGGGCTCTAGCTGCTTGGCCCTCCGTGCTCGCCCTCATGGCGGCCGCGACGATGACCTTCGGCAATCTGGTGGCGCTCCGCCAAGCAAGCCTGAAGCGGCTGCTGGCCTATTCCAGCATCGCCCAGGCCGGCTATATGCTGATGGCGGTCGCGGTCGCCGGTCGCGTCCCCCAGGCGCTGCCGGCCATCGGATACTATGTCGTGGCCTATCTCCTGATGAACCTCGCGGCGTTCACGGTGGTCGCGCAAGTCGAGCGCATGTCCGGCAGCGACGGCCTCGCGACGGTGCGCGGCCTCGGTCGGCGCGCGCCGTGGTCGGCGGCGGCGCTGACCCTCGCCCTCCTGTCGCTGGCCGGCGTCCCGCCGCTGGCGGGCTTCGCCGGCAAGGTGTTCCTGCTGTTGGCCGCCATCGACGGCGACCTCGCCTGGCTCGCCGTGCTCGCGGCCGCCAACATGGCGGTGGCGCTCTCCTACTATGTCGCCGTCATCGCCGAGATGTACTTCCGGGAGCCCGAGCGCCCCGAGGGGGTGGCGCCCGGCGTCGGGTACGCCTTCGCGCTCGGCCTGTGCTCGGCGGCGACGCTGGCCTTCGGCATCGCACCGAGCGTGCTGCGCGGCGTGGCGCAGCTCGGCGCGACGCTGCTGCGATAGCCGAACGCGATGCGGGCCGGTACGCTCTAGCGGCATGGTCGTGAATCCACCGGCCCAGGATCTCCGATCCGGCCCGGTCTCGGTCGGCCTTCGATCCGCGCTCACCCGGCAGCCCCAGGGCCATGCACCGACGCGCGGCCGCCCTGCCGGGTGTCGCGGGCGCGCGGACGGCTCGGATTGATCGAGGTCCGAAAGATGCCGTTCAGGCAAGGGGAGGTAGCGCGATGTGCATCGGATCGGCTCGAGATCGATCCCGATCGACGCGTGCAGGCCGCGATCCGCCTCGGCATCGACAAGGTGGCCGAGCTGGGCAGCGTGCGCCAGGCCCTGCTCTGGTTCCTGGAGCACGGGCTCGATCTGCCGACACGTGTCAACGCCGGCCCGGTCGTCTGGCGCCGCCCCCGCTACTCGACGCTTCGCGAGTTCATCGCCAACCCGGCCTATGGCGGCGCCTACGCCTACGGCCGCAGCCGCGTCACGGCCAGCTACGACGCGGCCGGCGCCAAGGCGCGGGCCAGGCGCACGCCGCGCTCGGAGTGGCTGGCGTTGAAGCCGGGCTCGCATGAAGGTTACGTGGAGTGGGAACGGGCGGAGGCGATCCGGGCGATGGTGAGCGAGAACGTTCCGACCAGTTCCCGCGGCGCGCCCAAGCTCGGTGCGGCGCTGCTCGCAGGGTTGCTGCGGTGCTGGCGCTGCGGGCGCAAGCTCAGCGTGTAGTACACTGGAGCCAAGGGACAGATCCCGCGCTACGCCTGCGTGCGCGGGCGGATCGACTATGGAGAGCCGAACTGCATCGCCTTCGGCGGTCTGCGCGTCGACGATGTGGTCGAGGCCGCGCTCCTAGCGGTCATGCAGCCGGGCGCGATCGAGGCGGCGCGGGCAGCCGAGGCGCAGGCGAGCACGCGACGCGACGAAGCGCGCGAGGCGATGGTGCGAGACCTGGAGGCGGCGCGCTACGCGGCCGACCGGGCCTTCTGGCAGTACGATGCGGCCGACCCCGAGAACCGTTTGGTGACCGGCGAACTCGAAGCGCGCTGGAACCGAGCTCTGTCCCGGGTCGGCGCCTGCGAGACGCGCATCGGCGCGCACGACGCGCTCGCCCCTCGGCCCGCCCTTCCTCCGGTCGCGCTGGAGACGCTCGCCGCGGACCTGCAAGGCGTCTGGGCAGCGCCGACGACGGATGCACGGCTCAAGAAGCGGATCGTGCGCACCCTGATCCACGAAGCGGTCGCGGACCTCGACGAGGCGCGGGCCGAGATCGTGCTCACCCTGCACTGGATCGGCGGTGCTCACACCGAGCATCGCCTCCCGCGTCGGCGACGCGGCCAGCGGACCAGTACGCCTGCCGATGTGGTGGAGGCCGTGCGCGCGCTGGCGCTGATCGCGCGTGACGACGTGATTGCGGGCGTGCTCAACCGCAACGGCGTCAGGACGGGGCACGGCAACCGCTTCACGCGCGAGCGCGTCACGGCGTTGCGCTCGCAATACCGCATCCCGGTGTTCCGCGAGGCCGCGGCGGGCGACGAGCCCTGGCTGACCCTGACCCAAGCCGCCGCTCGTGTCGGCGTCGCCGCGCGCACGCTTCGTCTGGCGGCGGAACGGGGCGAGGTCGATGCCATGCATCCGCTCGCCGACGGACCTTGGGTGTTCAGCCGCGCCGCTCTCGACGGCCCGGGCGCCAAAGCCCTCGCGCAGGAGGCATCGAACCGCGGCAAACACCGCGCGGTACCGCATCCGGCGCAACAATCCCTCTTCGCCTCAATAACATAGCGAGATGTGCGTTCTGATGAGCAGTTGTAATCGTCCCGCCACGCGCTCAGCACGGCCCGTGCGTGGCCGAGGCTGCGGAACAGGGTCTCGTTCAAGCACTCGTCCCGGAGCCTGCCGTTGAACGACTCCACGAAGGCGTTGGGAAGCTTAGCTACAATTGGAGCTCGCCCACCGACGGCCCGGCCACCACCGCGGGAGGTCCGACTGCGCGCGGCCCTCGCGGTCAGCGGGTCAGCGCGCGTCTCCGGCTCAGCCGCGCTTGTCTGGGTTCTGCTGGCCGGACCCGCCCTGGTTCTGCCGGTCCATCATGGTCTGCATCATCTTGTTGCAGTTACCCATCATCTTCGACATCTCCTGCATCATCGGCATTATGCCGTCACCCTGCATCATGCCGCCCATCACCCCCTTGTCCGAGGGTGCGGGGTTCGTGGCAGTTTCGGCCGAGGCAGCGGCGATGCCGGCGAACAGAGCAAAGCCGAGAGCGGCGGGTGCGAGCTGCGAGATCTTGGACATAAATTTCTCCTGTCGTCCGTGCGTTTCGAAGTAGTCCTGCCTTCGCGCTACTCGCGTGCGAAGACCTTCGGGGCGCCGTCGCTGATCTCGTAGACCGTGAACGGCGCCGTCTTCTCCCCGTCCATGCCCGGCGAGCCCGCCGGCATGCCCGGCAGCGATATGCCCCTGATGGCGGGCCGCTCAGCCAGCAGCCTCTTGACCGCGGCGACCGGCACGTGTGCCTCGACGACGTAGCCGTCGATGAGCAGCGTATGGCAGCCCTGGAGCGGCTCGGGCACGCCGTGCTCGCGCTTGAGTGCCGCGAGCGCGGGAGTCTCCTCGACGGTAACCGCAATCCCGTTGCGCTGGAGCACCTTCGCGTAGGCGTCGCAGCACTGGCATTGCGGGTTCTTGTAGAGAATGGCGGTTTGGGCGCCCTGCGCCGCGGCCATGGACGGCACGGTCACCGCAAGAAGAACGCCGACGAGTGCACGGCGGTGGATCATGGCATGCCCTTCCGGCCCGTCTGCCCTACTGGGCCGGGGTGATCGACTGAACGGTGTAGGAGCCCTTGCTCCCACTCAGAGTAAACTTGACCTTCTCGCCCGGCTTGACCTTCGAGAGATCGACCGAGGAGGCCGCCGGGAACTCCATGTGCATGGCGGGCCAGTTGATCGCCGGGATCGGCTCGTGGTCGAAGGTCACCTTGTGCTGGCCCGTGTTCACGGCCGCGACGGTCCCAGTGGTGCTGGCCGTCTGCTGCTTTCCGCTCTCCGCGCCAGCCTTGCCGCTCATACCAGTCATGTCGCCCATCGGCGCGGCCTGCGCCTGCACGCCACCCGCGAGCAACAGCGCGGCGACAGCCGCAGTGAGCGCGCTCTTTCGGCTCGATTGGCCAAGATCAGACATCGGTGGTCCTTCTTTCTGATCCGGCTGGCCGGGACGGCTTAGGCGCCGCCCTGGCGAGAGCCCGGACGCTCCTTCGAGGCGGAGGGCGCGCGCGTTGCGGCCCCTTCACATCGAACATTCGGACCCGGCGCAGGAAAGGTTACAATTCGCCGCCGGCTGCCACAGAATACAAGCCGCGGCACCGACGTCGTCCTACGGCTTCCCGGCCCGACCCGACCGGGGGGGACGCCTGGAGCGGGCAGGTGTCTTGTCGACCGAGCCGATCACCAGGACGCCATCGGTCGGTTCCGATGTCCGGGGCGGGTTCCGGTTCGCGCCCAGACGGAAACAGTCCGGGACGTTATCCATTCAACCCGCAGAGGCGTAGCGCGCCGTAGTCGAATTCACAAAAACTCCGGGGAGCAGCACAGAAAAGCTGCGTCACATGACAAGATATTCTCCGGATTTGACTGGATCTTGGTGCGTCTTGTATAAACTCGGAATGGCAGGCGAACGATTATAGTGGGAATGTCTTTCGAGTGAGCGGCAGGGCGGCCAAGCGGATCAGACCGAGCTGACGCGGGTGGCCGACGCGGAGGGCCTCTTGACGAGAGCGTGCGCGGTCGCAAGGGCCCACTCGGAAAGCGTTCAGCATGCGAGGACAAGTCCCGAGGTCAAGAGCGGACGCCCAGCCGAGTGTGCCGCCGCCGCGGGATCGCGGACGCTGCGGGATTTCGCGTCCGGCCGGTCGCATCGCAACGTCGCCGGTGCCGGGGCTCAGTGCCGTCTTGCGTCAGGCGGCGAACAGCAGGTGCACAGGTCCTGGGGTGAGAACGACAGCGTGTCGTCCGGAGCTCCCCTCGGCGACGGCACCCCGCGCAGGCGGTTGTGGATCGCCGTCGCGGCGATGGCGGCCTGGCCCATCGCGACGCTGATCTGGTCGAGGCTGCGCACCACGTCGCCGGCGGCGAACAGGCCGTCGGTCGAACTGCGCTGGTGCTCGTCTGTCACCACGCAGCCCTTGTCATCCAGACGGGTGCCCAGACCGTGCACAAGGTCGGACCGGGCGTCGCTGCCCAGCGCCGCGTAGAGCACATCGAACGACCGGCACGCCCCGCCGAGCATGTCGAGCGCACGGACCTGATCCCCCTCGACGACCACGCGCCTGACCGGCTCCTCGACGATCACGATCTCGGCCTGTGCCGCTTGCCGACGCTCCTCCTTCGTCAGCACCAGGGACCGACCCAGCGACAGCAGAGTGATGTCGGCGGTGTAGGTCCGCAGAAACAGCGCTTCGTGCAGCCCGCTGCTGCCGTGCCCGATCACCGCGACCCGCTTGCCCATAGCCTCGTAGCCGTCGCAGATCCCGCAATGGCGCACCAGCCCGCGCCGGATCGCGTCCGGCACGTCGGGCAGGTCCGGCTCGCGGTCGACAACCCCGGTCGCCAGCAGGATGGTATGGGCCGGGATCGGCTCCCCGTCCAGCGTGGCCAGGAAGACGCCGTCCGGCCGGCGCTCCAGGCGCGTGACGGACCCCGGGACGATATGGGCACCGTACTTGCGCGCCTGTTCCGTCATCCGGCCCAGAAGCGCCCGGCCGTGAATGCCTTCGGGAAAGCCCGCGTGATTGTGCGAGGTCGGGATCAGGGCCGCACGGCTTGCACCGGCATCGAAGACCTGGAAGCGCCGGCGGAAGCGGGCCAGGTAGATCGCGGCCGTAAGGCCTGCCGGTCCACCGCCGATCACGAGGCAATCCAATACACTCTGCGGCATGGTTCCGGCTTCCTCTCGTGGCGTGTGATGAAAACTTTTCCCGATGGTCGGGGCGACGCCGCCCCGCACTCACTCGGCGGGATTGACCAGGCGCGGCTGCACGCGGACCAGAGCCTTACCAGGCTTCGGAGTGCCGGTGCGAGGAGGGCTTCGGTGCGGAAGCCCACGCGCCTTCACTAGGCCATAGATGGCCGGGATCACGACGAGCGTCAGCACGGTCGAGGACACCATGCCGCCGATCATCGGCACCGCGATGCGCTGCATGACCTCGGACCCGGCACCCGTGCTCCACAGGATCGGCACGAGCCCGGCCATGATGGCGACCACCGTCATCATCTTCGGGCGCACGCGCTCGACCGCCCCCACCATGATGGCTTGGTACAGGTCCGCACGTGTCGCCTCGCGGCCCGCGGCGGCAACCGCGGCCCGCTGCTCGTCCCAGGCATGGTCGAGGTAGATCAGCATGATCACCCCGGTCTCGGCCGCCACGCCCGCCAGGGCAATGAAGCCGACGGCCACCGCGACCGATATGTTGAAGCCCATCCACCAGAGCAGCCAGACCCCGCCCACCAGCGAGAACGGGAGTGACAGCATGACGATGAGCGTCTCGGTCAGGCGCCGGAAGTTCAGGTAGAGCAGCAGGAAGATGACGAGCAGCGTCACGGGCACCACGATCTTCAGCCTGGCCTCCGCCCGCTCCAGGTACTCGAACTGGCCGCTCCACTGGACGCTCATGCCCTGCGGAAGCTGGACCTCCCTGTTGACCGCGTCCCGGGCCTCGGCGACGTAGCCGCCGAGATCGCGCCCGGCCAGGTCGACGAAGATGTAGACGGCGAGCTGCCCGTTCTCGGTGCGGATCGAGGTCGGCCCCCGGGTCAGCTGGACCTTGGCCACCTCGCCCAGCGGCACCGTGCCGCCGGCCGGCAACGGCACCTGCACCTCGGTGGCGATGGATTGCGGATCCGAACGGAAGGCGCGGGGGTAGCGCACGTTGACGGTGTAGCGCTCGCGCCCTTCGACCGTGTTCGTGACGCTCTCGCCTCCCAGCGCCGTCGCGATGACGTCCTGCACGTCCCCGACCATCAGGCCGTAGCGCCCGAGCGCCTCCCGGTCCGGCGTGATGTCGAGGAAGTAGCCGCCGATGACCCGCTCGGCGTAGGCGCTGGACGTACCCGGCACGTTCCGCACCACGGCCTCGACCTCGCGAGAGACCTTCTCCATCTCAGTGAGGTCGGTGCCGTAGACCTTGATGCCCACCGGCGTGCGGATGCCGGTCGAGAGCATGTCGATGCGGGCGCGGATCGGCTGCGTCCAGGCGTTCGACACGCCGGGGAACTGCAGGGCCTTGTCCATCTCGGCCTTGAGGCTCGCCAGCGTCACGCCGGGACGCCAATCCGCCTTCGGCTTCAGGGCGATGATGGTCTCGAACATCTCGGTTGGGGCCGGGTCCGTCGCCGTCGAGGCACGCCCCGCCTTGCCGTAGACCGAGGCGACCTCGGGAAAGGACTTGATGATGCGGTCCTGCGTCGCCAGCAGCTCCCCGGCCTGGGTCACAGAGATGCCCGGCAAGGTCGTGGGCATGTACATCAGGGTGCCCTCGTTCAGGTCCGGCATGAACTCGGAGCCGAGCTGGCGGGCCGGCCAGATGGTCAGGCCGAGCGCCGCCACCGCCAGCAGGATGGTCAGCACCTTGGCCCTGAGCACAACCCTGATGACCGGGCGGTAGACCCAGATCAGCAGCCGGTTCAGCGGGTTGCGATGCTCGGGGATGATGCGCCCGCGCACGAACAGCACCATCAGGGCCGGCACCAGGGTCACCGACAGGAGCGCCGCCGCCGCCATGGCGAAGGTCTTGGTAAAGGCGAGCGGCCCGAACAGGCGCCCTTCCTGGCTCTCCAGGGTGAAGATCGGCAGGAAGCTGACCGTGATCACGAGGAGGGAGAAGAACAGCGACGGACCCACCTCCGCGGCCGCCTCGACCAGGATCTCGACCCGCGGCTTGCCCGAGGGCGCCCGCTCCAAGTGCTTGTGGGCGTTCTCGATCATGACGATGGCCGCGTCGATCATGGCGCCGACCGCGATGGCGATGCCGCCCAGCGACATGATGTTAGCGCCGATCCCGAGGAGATGCATGGCGCCGAGCGCCATCAGGATGCCGACCGGCAGCATCAGGATGGCTACGAGCGCACTGCGCAGGTGCAGCAGGAACACGATGCAGACGAGCGCCACGATGACGCTCTCCTCGACGAGCGTGCCCTTGAGCGTCTCGATGGCGGCGTCGATGAGCTGCGAGCGGTCGTAGACCGGCAGGATCTCGGTGCCCTTCGGCAGGCTCGCGGCGACCTCGGCGAGGTGCGCCTTGGCGCCCTCGATGACGTTGAGGGCGTTGGCGCCGAAGCGCTGCAGGATGATGCCGCCCGCGACCTCGCCCTCGCCGTTCATCTCGGTGATGCCGCGCCGCTCGTCCGGCCCGAGTTCGACCCGGGCGATGTCGCGCACCCGCAGCGGGGTGCCGGCCTCGGTCTTCAGCACGATGTTTTCGATGTCGGCGATGCTCTTCAGGTAGCCGCGCCCGCGCACCATGAACTCGAACTCGGAGAGCTCGACCGTGCGGCCGCCGACATCCGCGTTGCTCGACCGGATTGCGTCGCGGAGCGCCTTCAGCGAAATCCCTTGCGCACGCAGCCGGTTCGGGTCGACGACGACGTTGTACTGCTTCACGAAACCACCGACGCCGGCGACCTCGGCCACCCCCTCGGCGCGCGAGGCCCCGAAGCGCACGACCCAGTCCTGCAGCGAGCGCAGCTCGGCAAGCGTCTGCTGCTTGGCCACGATGGCGTACTGGTAGACCCAGCCCACGCCCGTCGCGTCGGGCCCGAGCGTCGGCGTCACGCCGGCCGGCAGGCGTTTGCCGGCCGCGCTCAGGTATTCGAGCACGCGCGAGCGGGCCCAGTACGGGTCGGTGCCGTCCTCGAAGATGACGTAAACGAACGAGACCCCGAAGAAGGAGAAGCCGCGTACCACCTTCGACTTCGGCACCGTCAGCATGGCGGTGGTGAGCGGATAGGTGACCTGGTCCTCGACCACCTGCGGGGCCTGCCCCGGGTACTCGGTGTAGACGATGGTCTGCACGTCCGAGAGGTCCGGGATGGCGTCGAGCGGCAGGGTGCGCACGCTGTAGAGACCAGCCGCCACCACGAAGACGGTGCCGATCAGCACCAGGACGAGGTTGCGGGCCGACCAGGCGATCAGGCGTGCGATCATCGGGTGGCCTCCGTGGCCTGCGCCTGCGACTCGGCGGCGGACTTGGGCGCCGCCATGCTCTGCAGCGCCGCCTTCAGGTTGCTCTCGGCGTCGATCAGGAAGTTGGCCGCGGTCACGACCTGCTCGCCGGCCTGCACACCCTCGCGGATCTCGGTGTAGCCCTCGCCGCGGGCGCCGACCTTGACCTCGCGCGGCTCGAAGCGGCCCTCGCCCTTATCGACGAGCACGATCTGGCGCGCGCCCGTGTCGATGACGGCATCGTTCGGGACCGCCACCACGGGCTTGGCCGCGCCAGTCCCGATCTCGACGTCGGCGTACATGTCGGGCAGGAGCACCCCGTCGGGGTTCGGCAACTCGATGCGCACGCGGGTGGTGCGGGTTTGCGTGTTCACCTGCGGGTAGATCAGCCCGACCTTGCCGCTGAAGCTGCGCCCGGGCAGCGAGCGCACGCGCACAATGACGGGCTGGCCGACCTTGACGCTGCCGAGGTCGTACTCGGGTACCTCGGCCAGCACCCACATCGTCGAGATGTCGCCGATCCGGAACAGGGTGTCTCCGGCCGACGCCTTCATGCCCTCGATGGCGTTGCGTTCCAGGACGACCCCGTCGCGCGGGGACGACCAGGTGATGGCCATCGGCACCTTCCGGGTGCGCTCCATCTCGTCGATGACGGCTTCCGAGACGTTCAGGTTCTGCAGGCGCCGCCGGGAGCCGTCGAAGCCCGGGTTGGCGATGAGCTGGGCCGCCGCCGCGTTGATCTCGGGCGAGTAGACGTGGACCAGTGCCTGACCCTTGCGGACGCGGTCGCCGGTCGTGACGTTCTCGACGTGGTCGACATAGGCGTCCGAGCGTGTCGCCACGACGGTGACGCGGCGCTCGTCGAGCGTCACGGTGCCGGGCACCCGCACGGCTCGGCTGACGACGCGACGTTCGGCCCGCTCGGAGCGGACGCCGGTGCGCTGGACCTTACCGGGCGAGATCTTGACGATGTTGCCGTCCTCGGCCTCGCCTTCGTAGACGGGAGGTAGTCCATCCCCATCGAGTCCTTCTTCGGCACCGGCGAGGTGTCCGGCAGGCCCATCGGGTTGCGGTAGTAGAGGATTTTTCGGGCCCCGCCCGGGGGCGCAGCGTAGGTGGCGTTCGCCTCGGCCTCCTTCGCGGCGGGCCGGGGCTCGAAGTCGACATCCTCGCCGACGCGTACGGGCCGGTAGTCGCGGCCATCGGGCGTCCTCGTCGGCGTGAGCGCATAGGCTGCCCTTCCATCGGGATCACGGTAGTACAGGATTGGGGCATCCGCTGCCGGACCCGCCTCGTCCCTGACGAGGAGCGTGGAGACCGGGCCCGGCAGCCAGGCCGGCAGGGGCCAGTGGACCTCGCCGCCTTCAGGCCAAGCACGAGTGCGCCCACGAGAGCGGCTGGCGCGAGTGTGAAGCCAGCGATCCTGGCGGCAAGGCGCACGGGACCGTAACCGCGTCCCTGAATTTCGGAGATGTGGAAAGGCGTCCTCTGGTCCATCACGGTACCACCTTGGAGCGCGAGCTGGTTCTGCACTGTGCCGATCTCGCCCTGCACCTTGGCGGCAAGCGAGAGCTGCCAATCGCCCGCCATCGTGAGATTGGTCTTGAACCGGTAGAGGCCGGGCTCGGTCGCGGGCTGCGACTCCAGCTCCGTCGTCATGGTCGGCATGCCGGCGGGTGCCATGTCGAGGCGGTGCGCGAAGATGATCGCGTCCGGGACTGGCTTGCCCGTTGGCTTATGCACCAAGCGCAGCGCCAGCGTCGCCTCGCCCTGCTTGGCTTGGCTCCCGACGAGATTGAAGGCGTAGTCCTTGAGCGCGGCAGGTGCACCCGCCTCGGAGTTCGTGCCTCGGCGCGGCAGCCAACCGGCAAGAGCGGCCGGAACGTGGTCTGAAATCGCGCTCGGGACCGCCCAGGTCCCACGCCCCCAAGCCGTAGCCGAGGCCGATGGCAGCCAGGAGCATCGTGGCAAACAGAGCGATGCCCACGATCCGTCTTGCTCGACCGCCGCCAGGGGCGGTCTCGAACTCCTCGAAGTCGCGAAAGGGCGTGTTCTGATGCATTATGGCACTGCCTGCAGGACGAGCCTGCCTTGGACCGGGTCTGGAAGTCCGGGGATCTTGGCCGCGAGCGTGAGCGCCCAGCCGCCCTCCATCGAGAGGTCGGTCTCGAAACGGTAGTAGCCGGGCAGCGCGTCGGCCTGGAGCTCCAACGGAGCGGTCATCTGTTCATGCCGTCAGGCGACATGTCGATGCGGCTGATGAACAGGATCGCATCCGGAACCACTTTTCCGGTCCGCTCGTCGACGAGCCGGACCAGAATGGTTGTGCCGTAACCCTGCTTCACCTCGCGCTCGACAAGCTCAAAGGCGTAATGGCCCGAAGAGGCGCGGCTGAAGGAAGATGCGAGGGTCGCGCCGGCACCCATGAGAAGCAGCACCAGCACGAGTGCACGCCACAATGAGAGCCGCCGCTGCGCGGGGGGGGCCGCAGCACGTGCTGCGGCCAGCGGAGGCGTGCAAGGTGGGGCGCTCAAAACTCAGGCCCGCCCGACGTGTTGCCGAGGTTCTGCTGAACAGGCGAACGCTCCGGGAACTGCGCGTTTCCGCGGGTGCTGCTTCGGAAATCCCGCCTCTGCAGGTCGCGAGGGACCCGAACGTGGCCCGTGCTGCCAGCGAGGCTTCCGGTCGTCACCGGCTCGCGCAGCGCGTAAGCCGAAGATCGATCATGGTGGTGTCGCTGCGGGCCGGTTCGTGCCTGTAATCCCGGCGCGGCGATTGCCGGATCGGCCAATATCAGTGAGGCAAGGATGATGCCAACCGTGAGCTTCATGACGCCTCTCCGTTGACTGGAAAGCGCTATCCGTTCAGCGCCATTATGACGAGTTCGGGGGGCAGGATTTTTTCGTTACACTCGACGGGTTGCCTTCAGACTGCGACCGCTGCTGGCGCGAGGGTGCCTCTCAGCGTCCCGTTAGTATTGCGGGCCGCCGGCGGTACCGCCGAGTTCTGTGCCTCCGGCGCTCGTTCGGGAAACTGCGCATTGTCACGCGTGCTGCTCCGCATATCTCGGCCGAGCCCGCCGCGAGCGTCTAGCTCCGAGCGAGAGCCGTGGGTAAGCTCCCGGTCGCCTGGGGGCCGATGCCGGGGGCGGATCGAGCCTGAAGGATCGATGCCGCGGCAGGATCCCGGGTGCCGGAGTGAGGATTGGCCGATGCAGGCGCCCACGAAGGCCGCGAGAGCCAAGACGACAGCGGAAAAAATTATTCACGATTGCACCCCGAAGATGATGTGCAGAGGCATGATCATCAAATTTACTGCCGTTACTTTGAGTTTGGCAGATCGATGGTTACACGCCGTCTTGCTTTGGCGGAGCGCGTTGAATGTCGTCGGTCTGCTTGGCGGGTCGGCCCGAGGCATCTTCCGTCGAGATGTCAGGTCGTACGTGGGATGCGGGAAATCCGGGTCAGGGACCGTGACGAGCGCCCAGGTGGCAGGGCCGCTCGGGTTGAGGCTTGTCCGTGCTCGCCAGGGGCCAGCGGTCAGGCGGCTTGCGCGCGGACTTGCGGTAGCTCGCGCACGGTGAGACTGCGCTTGACCGCGTCCTGCACCTTCTCGAAGGCGCGGACCTCGATCTGCCGCACGCCGCTCGCGGGACACGCCGAACTCGCCCGAGAGATCCTCAAGGGTGATCGGATCGTCGGCGAGGCGCCGCGCCTCGAATATGCGCCGCTCGCGCGGGTTCAGCACGGAGAGCGGCGTCGCGCAGGGCCGCTAGCCGGTTCTGGCCCTCTTCCGCGGCGGCGAGCACCGTCTCCTGGCTCGGCCCGTCGTCGGCGAGCCAGTCCTGCCACTCGCCCTCGCCCTTCTCCTGCAAGGGCGGGTTGAAAGCGCCGCGAGTCATGTCAGAAGTTGGCCGACGGGAGTCCGGCCGACGGGTCGCCGGGCGGCGGGGGACGACGTTGACCGACCCAGTTGTCCGGACGGCATCCGGCGCTCCGAGATTGCGGGGCGCCGCTTGGTGCACGCCAGGCCGGAAGCGAAGCGGCACATTGTCGATCCACCCGGCCAGGGCGTATCCCGGCAGCCCGGCCATCATAGCAATGCCGGCGAGGACAGTGATCATCTTGCTACTCATGGTGGAACTCTTTGCTGGCTCTAAAGCTTGCTACTTCTGTTCTTGATTTCGGATGTCCCGCCAAGTCCGTTACAGCGCCTCGAACTTTTCCCAGTGGTTCCGCCGGCGTCGCAAGGAGCCGACGCGAACGCCCATCGGCGGGGACCGCTCCTCCGCCCGAGGAGAGTTTCGCACGGTCGGGCAGCCTCAATCCTCGGAATGGGGCGGAGGAGAACAGGTAGAACCCGTCACGGCTGGCCGCCTTCCGGGCCGCGGCCGCCCTGAAGCCCGGCGGCCTGAAGCCTCGCTTGCCAGGGTACCCGGAACTGCCAGCCCGCATCGGTGAGAAAGACCGGGATCGGGAGGCTTGTCGGAACTGCGCAGAACAGTCCTGGGCGAAGCGCGACTCGAAGACGACGTAGGAGCGCGTCGGGTCTTCGCCGGGGCGGCGGCGAGCTTGGCGCTCTGGTCCCAAGGTCCGGTGCGGCCTTCCCGCGAAGCCGGAATTCCGCGGTCCGCCCGCCTCCCCCTCGCGGCCTCATTACGCCTCGAAGCCACTCTGACCATGTCCGGCCAGGTGTCTCCGATCCTCGATGACGGGTGTTGCGCCGTGTATCCCGCGCCGCTGCGGAGCGCGACCGGCGCGATCCGCGCCCGCCGCAAAGGCCCGCGGTGCAAGCCGCCGCGAAACCCCGCACGATCCACCTGCGACATCCAATCCATGGTGCTAAGTTCGGAGGCAGCAAACGCTTCGTTACAAGGTGGGCTGCCCGAACCACGCCTGTTTGACGCCGGTACACCCGCTCAACTCATGCGCGGCAAACCGGTCGCCCAGCCGATGCGCGCCCTTTCGGGGCGTGCGGCGGCCTGGTATGCTGGGCTTGATATCCTAGCTCCGGTCCCGCCCCGTCTGCGCGTAGTTCCTGACCCTCGCCCTCGTGGCAAGGTTCGCGCTGCATGGCGTGCAGGCCGCGCACATGAAGGCGGCCATGCCCGTGGCGGCGCTGCAGGGGCCGATGCCGGACGGCTGCGACGGCTGCGACGAGGCAGGGAAAGCCTCCGGGCCAACTCGCTGCTGTGCGCCGGTTTCATCGCCGTCGCCCTGCGGCGGCCGGCCCCCGGATCACCGGGCCCTCGGTCGCGTTTGCGCTAGCGGATGTCGACGGCCGGAGCCTGCACGGACCGCCGATAGCGCCTCTGGCGACGGCCCCTGGCCGGCCCGGGATCGGGCGGCCCCTACAGCATTCCAGAACGAAACCGATGTCGTTTCACCCTGACCCGGCCGATGGCCGGCTGTCCTCGGCGCGCACCCACGCACGCGACCATTCCCTCCCCGGTCCGACGCCTGACCCAAGCCATCGGGCGAGGGGCCGAGCGAAGCCCCATCACGACCTACCCCTTCCTGACCGGTCCCCGTTGCCATCGCACATGCGGGCAGCTGTAACCATCGGGCCCTGCCTCGCGAACTCAGTTACGAGCGCGTGATGATTGCGAGTGAGACTGAGCTCAGGAGCCTGATGAGGGCCAGCCTGGACGGCGACGCGGCCGCGTACCGGGCGGTTCTCGACCGGCTGAGCCTGTATCTGCGCGCCTATTATCGCGGAAAGCTCCACCGCGCTGGACGAAGTCCGTCCGAGGCCGAAGACCTCGTGCAGGACACGCTGATAGCGATCCATACGCGGCGACATACCTACGACGTAGATCAGCCGTTCACCCCTTGGGCGCAGGCCATCGCCCGCTACAAGCTGATCGACCACCTGCGCCGTACGCGCACTGCGATGTCCAATGTGCCCATCGAGGATGCGGGCGACCTTGAGGCACAGGACGACCATGCCGGCGTGGAGAGCACGTATGACCTGGATCGACTCCTGGCCAAGCTGCCCGAGAAGATGCGGCGCGCGATTCGCTTCGTGAAGCTCGATGGCTTGAGCGTCGCTGAGGCCGCCAGCCGGACCGGCATGTCGGAATCCGCCATCAAGGTCAGCGTCCACCGGGGTCTCAAGGCCCTGGCGTCCGCGATCAGCCAAGGAAGGGGACGATGAGAACGAACGAGCTGATCGAGATGCTCAGCACGAACATCGAGCCGACCGACCACGGCCGGCTCAAGCGCGGCCTCGGCCTCGCCGCGGCGCTCGGCACGGGGGCGGCGCTCTGCGTCGCGCTCCTGTCGCTCGGGGTCAGGCCGGACCTCCACAATCACGGGGTGCTCGGCTTCCTGTTCCTGAAGGTCGCCTTCGGTGCCGGTATCGTCGTCTTAGCCGGGTGGCTGCTGACGAAGGTCGCACGCCCGGGCGGCGAGACCAGAGCTCGACCCTGGGTCGCCGCGACGCCGTTCCTCGGGGTCATGCTGCTGGCCGCGTTCAGCCTGGCTTCGGCGCCGAGCTCGCACTGGGACAGGATGCTTGTCGGCCACATGTGGCTGGAGTGCCTCGTGTCGATCCCGATCATCGGCGTGCTACCCTTCGCCGTCCTGGTCTGGGCCGTCCGCCGATTTGCCGCGCCGACCGACCTTGTCCGGACGGGCGCGCTCGTCGGGATGGCCGCTGGCGGGATCAGCGCGATCGGGTATGCCCTGAATTGCATGGACGACTCGGTCCCGTTTGTGGCGCTCTGGTACGGCGGCACCATTGCGTTCTGCACCCTCGCCGGCGCCCTGCTCGGGCCCCGTCTCCTGCGGGGTGACCTAGGGGAATATCAAGGTTTGTGCGCTAAACCGCGTTTTACGGGATGGAAGAAAAGCCATGACCTGAAGGATCCCCTTACTCTGATGCGGCACATGCAAGCAGGGCAGCATGGACTGCGCTGCTCGTTGTCCCGCTGCCCATCGTCTCAGTGGGAAGGGTGCAAGATCACGCTGCCGCTGAGGAGCACATCAGAGGATGAAGCCAGCATGCTGAAGAGGTTGAACAGAGTGCCGGCCAGCAACAGAGCGAGCAGGGCGTGCCGAAAATCCCGCGCCGCCCTGCGCGCCACGTGCGGTCGAACATGCCGCCGCCGCCCGGGCTGCGCGCGTCCGTACGGTACTGTCAGGCGGCCCATTTTCTTGCTCATCGCCCAGGCTCACCAATCCTGATGGTGGACTCGCGCTCAAGAGAAAGTTCCCCGAGCGAGAAGATCCCGCAGGTCCTCATCCGCCGTCCATGATCCGCTCGGCCTTGCCCTTGCTCGCGCGCACACGCGCCGCATACTCGGCCCACAGGCGGCGGACGACCGCCAGTGCGGCTCGCCGGCTCAGGTCTGCCAGCAGACCTGTTGGACGTTGAGCAACACGGCTGAGCGAGGCGTCCGGCAGAGGGGCTTTCGCCAGCGGTGACCCAAGAGCGGACAGGTGCTCTCGCGCCCAGCGGCGTAGGCAAGGGAGCGCTGGCTCATGCGCTCCTCACCATGCCCAGCCCGGTACTTCATCAGGGTACGGGCGACTGAGCGGATGCCGGAGTGCGTCATCGCTCAAACAGAAGCAATCAGCTCACTTGGCTGTCTGGATCCGAGTGATGGCGAGCTGACCGTTGACCCGGTCGGCCGAGAACTTCACCGTGTCGCCCGCCTTCAGCCCCTTCAGCAAGGCAGGATCCTGGACCTTGTAGGCCATCGTCATCGCATCCATGTCGATGTTGGGGATGCGCTCGTGATCGAGCGTCACCTTGCCGCCTGCCTCATCCACCTTCTGCACCGTGCCCTTGACCAGCGGCGTGTTTGCAGTTGAGGCAGGCGCAGAGGCGGCGGGCGGCTGAGCCGAAGAGGGCGCTGCCTGCGCCTGAGCTGAGCGCGCCTCGGCCGCGTTCGCCTGCCCCGGGCGATCGAGCGGGCCCGCGCCGGAGGGCGTCTGGTTCGGCTGCTCCCGGTAGCCTGGCTCGCGGCTGCGCACCCGCCAGGTCTTGAGCGCGTCAATCCGCTCCTGCTGCTCATCCTGGATCTTCTGCGCCACCGCGCGCAGCTCGCGGTCACCGCCGTAGTTGAGCTGCGCCTTGGCCAGGAACAGCGTCTCCTCGAAGCTGGCAATGAGGAGGGCGGCAAAGTCCTGGTCTGGGTCGCCCGTCAGCTTGGTGTTCTTGAAGCGGTCCGATATCACGCTACGCACGCGCTCGAACTCTCCGGCCGCGCCGCGCGCCGGCTGCGCCTCGGCAACGGGCGCAAAGCTAGGAGAGGCGAGGCTGAGCAGGGCCGCCGTCAGAACGGCGGCGCGGGCGGTGGGGCGCGTCATGGGGGTCTCCTCAGGCTGAGATGAACCGGCGCACGGGTTCCCGATGAGGGGTGGGTGAACGACCCGCGCGGCGAACTTCGGAAAGTGGCTTGCCCCTTTACCGAACCGTCGAGCCGGCGATCCAGGCCATGCCCGGAGTACGACCGGCTCGGTTTTGAACGAGCACAGAGCTCAGTGGTTCTCGTGGCCGCCGGTGTTTGCGGCGGTGCGGCGCTTGCGCGGGTCGACCACGCGCAGATCGGTCTCCCGCGCCCGCTTGCCTCTCGGCGTCTTCGGATCACGGCTCGGCTCAGGAAGGGGCTCGCCCGTCCATTCGTAGGCCAGCGTGCCCTTCGGGTGCTGGTACCAGCCCGGGTCGCTGTAGTCGTTAGCGGCTAAACCGGCACGGACCTTCATCACCGTGAACATGCCACCCATCTCGACCGAGCCGAACGGGCCGGTCCCAGTCATCATCGGCAGCGTGTTCTCCGGCAGCGGCATCTCCATCTCGCTCATCATGCCGCCGCCGGTCGAACCCATCGGCATGTAGCCCGGCGCGACCTTCTGTATCTTGCTTGGCGGTGCTCTTGAGGTTCACGCCGATATAGGTGCGCACCGAGTGTCCCATGGCGTTCATGGTGTGATGCGACTTGTGGCAGTGCATCGCCCAGTCGCCGAGCGCGTCGGCGTTGAACTCGATGGCCCGCATCTGCCCGACGGCTATGTCCACCGACACCTCGGGCCACTGCCGTTCCGGCGGGATCCAGCCGCCGTCCGTACCGCTGACGTGGAAGTCCACGCCGTGAACGTGGATCGGGTGGTTGGTCATGGTCAGGTTGCCGATGCGCATGCGCACCTTGTCGCCCTGGCGCACCACGACCGGATCGATGCCCGGCCAGACCCGGCTGTTGAAGCACCACATGTTCATGTCGAGCATCGTGTTGACCTTTGGCACGTACGACCCGGCCTCGATGTCGTAGGCGTTCAGGAGCCAGACGAAGTCACGGTCGACCCGCCGCTCGGCGGGTCGCGCGGATGCACGACGAAGAAGCCCAT